>NZ_JBFUCX010000014.1:0-200910 GCF_056405015.1 Mucilaginibacter sp. P2_A4
GAGTTGGGTGCAGAGCCCGGCTCGTTAAAACCGATGTGACCGGTACGGCCAATCCCCAGGATCTGGAGGTCCAGGCCACCCAGTTCCTCAATCTGGTGCTCATAAGCGAGACAGAAAGCGGCCACGGCATCTTTATTTAGGGTACCATCGGGAATATGCACATTGGCGGGTTCAATATCCACATGGCTAAATAAATTCTCGTACATGAAAGTAACATAGCTTTGAGCGGCATTGGGCTTCATGGGATAGTATTCATCCAGGTTAAAGGTGATGACATCCTTGAATGATAAACCTTCCTGCTGGTGCAGGCGCACCAGTTCGGCATACACGCGCACGGGGGTAACCCCGGTAGCCAAACCCAGCACCGCTTTTTCGCCTTTGCTTTGCTTGTCGCGGATCAGTTTTGCTATCCTTGATGCTACCGCAATTGATGCTTCCTGCTGGTTGCCATAAACGGTTACCGGCAGCTTCTCGTACCGGGTTTCTTCCAATAAATTTAATCGAGCCATGGGATGGGGTTGAATTTGGTTGAAAACAAATATATCAGATATTTACTTAGTGCGCCTATTATTTTAACTTTTGTAAATGCCCAACAAGTAGTAATTTAACCGGATGTTACCTTTTAATCCAAATTTGCAGCAGCTTTTCCATATCGCCCAAAAAACGACTAAAATTGGGATTGGTTTAATGTCGGGAACCTCGCTGGATGGCTTGGACATTGCTTTGTGCAGTTTTACAGGTAACGGTTTGCAAACCAGGTTTAAGTTATTGCAGTTTGTCACTATTCCATACCCGGAAAGTTTTAAAAACGAAGTACAGCTGATATTTGCCCGCAAGACTATCGACCTGGAAAAGTTGACTGTTTTAAACGCTTATATTGGTAATTATCATGCCGACCTGGTGCTTCAGGCACTTTCAAAATGGGAGATAGCGCCGGATACGGTTGACTTTATAGCAAGCCATGGGCAAACCATTTATCATGCGCCTAAAAGATTGCATAAACAGGCGGATTATCCTAACGCCACCCTGCAAATTGGTGATGGCGATCACCTCGCTGTAAAAACTGGAATATTGACGATTAGCGATTTCAGACAAAAACACGTAGCTGCAGGCGGCGAGGGGGCACCGCTGGCATTATACGGCGATGTGCTATTAGGTAGCAAACCCGGCGAAAACAGGATATTGCTTAATATTGGTGGCATTGCCAACCTAACTTATTTACCTGCTGATGGCGATACCGCCAACGTGTTATGTACGGATATTGGCCCGGGGAATACCCTCATTGATGCCGCCTGCCGCAAATATTTTAATAAGCCTTATGATGAAGATTCCAATATTGCCAATAGTGGTAATGTAAATGATGAATTGATAAGGGCTTTACTTGGTCATCCATTTTTTGATGAATCGGCCCCAAAAACTACCGGCCCCGAATTGTTTAATTTGAGTTTTGTTGAAAACGTACAAATTAGTTCGGCAACTGAGGGAATCAGTCACGAAGATTTGGTAGCTACTTTAAGTGAGTTTACTGCAACATCTGTCATCAATTTTATAAAAACTAATATTAAAGCTGCTGATCTTAAAATATTTGCAAGTGGCGGCGGCGCCAGGAATCCTTTTGTGATGGCCCGTTTAAAAAAAGCTTTTGGTAACATTGAAAACACCAACAGCTTGGGTATTGACCCGGATGCTAAGGAGGCTATTTTGTTTGCCCTGCTTGGTAATGAGGCTTTGTGCGGCGAGCCTATGCATATTGGCAAAAATCCAAGAGTCTTGATGGGGAAGTTTAGTTTCGCGGTTTGAAAATATTTATCAAAACAAAAGATATAGTTCCTTACTTTAGAAGTATATGCTACCCCTACTCATTTCCGAACAAATACGAAAGGCCGATGCATTTACCATTGCTAATGAGCCTATCACTTCCGTAAACCTAATGGAGCGGGCCTCTAAGGCATTTGTTGGCTGGTTCATCAATCATTTTCCTGATAGGGCTTTATCCATATCCTTTTATTGTGGTACGGGCAATAATGGCGGCGATGGGCTGGCTATTGCACGCTTGCTGAATGAACACCATTATAAATGTATAAAAGTTGTTATAGCCCGCTTTAGCGATAAGCAGTCAAATGATTTTACTATTAACCTGGGGCGGCTAATACAAACGGATATTCCTATTACAGAAATAGACGCTGGTGGCGGCATCCCAGATGAAAACAGCGCTATAATTATTGATGCCTTATTAGGAACCGGCTTAAATAAACCCCTTGCAGGTGACTATGAACGCCTGGTAAAACATATCAATACTTTAAACAGTACGATAGTTGCAGTAGATGTACCCACCGGATTTTTTTCGGAAGGGGAAGTTGACCCGAACGCAACGGTTATAAAAGCCGACCTTGTAATTACTTTTCAGCAACCGAGGATCAATTTTTTATTGCCGGAATCTGCGCTACATATTAGCTGCTGGGAGGTAGTAAACATTGGCCTCAGTGAAAAATTTATACACGATTTAAACTCTTCCTACCAGTTTGTGGAGGAAAGGGACATTCGTCGTATTTTGAAACCGCGGCACCGTTTCAGCAATAAAGGCACCTATGGGCATGCCCTTATTATTGCTGGGCAGGCAAAAACAATGGGCGCAGCATTGCTTTGCGCGTCGGCCAGTGCTCATGCCGGTGCGGGATTGACAACAGCCTGCGTTCCAGATAGTGGTTTAGTGGCCTTAAATAGCTATTTACCCGAAATTATGGCCATCGTTCGTAACGAAGATGAACCGCCGGAAATTGAATGGGATAAATTTAACGTCATAGCGGTTGGCCCAGGCTTAGGTAAGGGGGCGGATGCCGTTGAATTATTATCAGCCATCATCAAAAACTATAAAAAGCCATTAGTAATTGATGCCGACGCGCTTAATTTATTAGCTGCGGATAACAAATTATTAAAAGCGATACCCGCTGGAAGTATTTTAACGCCGCATATGAAGGAGTTCGATCGCTTATTTGGTGAGCATAAAAGCTGGTGGAAGAGATTGCAAACCGGGATAGAACAAGCGAAGAGCCTTAATATTTATATCGTATTAAAAAACGATTATACTATAATAATAACACCCGACGGTAAATGCTATTTTAACCCAACGGGTAATGCCGCAATGGCGTCGGGGGGTATGGGTGATGTGCTTACCGGGGTTATTGCCGCTATGCTGGCTCAAAAATATTTTCCTTTAGAAGCTTGTTTGATTGGGACATATGTTCACGGCAAGGCTGGCGATGAGCTTGCCCTGCCAAACCGCCTCAATGTTATTTTACCGGGTAAGCTGGCTGCTCAGCTTCCGGCTACCATGGCAAAATTAATGGCATAAAAAAGGGATGCAAGTATCGTACATCCCTCTTTGATTAACTATTAACTGATCTTATAAAGAACAAAATACTCATGTTTATGAGTTAGATCTATCACTTTAATTTTCGTTACTTCACAGGTTCTTTTTAATCTAACTGGTTATAAGACGTCTCTACCGTCCTAATAGTTACAAAAAAACGAATAAATGGTTTGGGTTATTGTTAAATAACCATTAAATAATTTACAAAGTGCATATTTCTTTAACAAATATTGTGAAAAATAGCTGGGAGTGCCTTGAAAAGGGGAGTTTGCAGCCCGGTCATCCTTTCAGGAACATGGTGATATCTACACACGGGGATGGCAATATAGGTATGGCTACTGTTATTTTAAGAGCAGTTTCTGCCGATGATGGCTTGCTTATATTTTATACTGATGTGCGATCAAATAAGGTGTTTAATTTGCAGAATAATAATAGCATTAGCATGTTACTTTATAGTGATGCCGATAAATTGCAACTTATATTAAAGGGAAATGCAACTCTTCATAATCAGGATGATGTTACTGCCGGGCATTGGGCCGCTTTAACAAATCAGGGCAAAAGATCATACATGGCGTATCCTGCCCCCTCATCAAACATAAATGATCCGGCTGATGGATTGGAGTACATCAATGATGATACCTGGAATGATGCATTAATAGCGGGGTATCAGAATTTTGCTGTTATAAAGGTTGCAGTTAACTTAATGGAATATTTGAAACTAAACCAAACCGGGCATCGCAGGGCAAGCTTCAATCTTATAAAAAATAGTTGGATGGGTAGCTGGCTGGTGCCTTAGTACTTGCCAAGAACCATCATTTGGTCCATCGTTGGGTTAACACTACCGCCCCGTGGCTCCAGGGTTACTGCAAAGGCATCGGCGGAGGCAATTGATTTCATCTCCTTAATATCGGTAATGGTATCTCTTTTGGCATCAAATACGCCAAGATCAACCGGTTTGCCACCTACAAGTGCCCAAAGCTGGTACTGATGTTCCTTATCATTTTCAGGCATTTTCATATTTGCCATGTCGATAACTACTTTTTTCTGCCCCGGGCTAAACGCAACGGTTACAACAGAGGAAGGAGTTTTGGCTGTACCTTTTAAATGAATCAGCTTATATGAAGTATCACGAAAAACAGATAATTCCTTATCCATCAGGTTAACCCTGTTGGCAAAATGCTGCTTATCGAGCTGCAATGCAACCAGCTGATTGTTTGAATCCTGTAATTTGCTGTAAACGCTTACCAAAGCAATGGTGCTGGCTATTAATAGGGCAAGACTTGCTGCGAAGGCGTATTTGTAGAAATCGTTTTCTTTTCGCGCAGGTAAGGGTATTATATTGTCGTCTTCTTCATCTGCCACATCGGTATCATCTTCAACATCAGTATCGGTATGCCGGGGGGCGGCGGTAAAGTTTCTGTCATCACCTAAGTTGGTAAGCAGGCTGCCTAAAACCCGGCTGCGTAAATTTTTTGAAGGCTCAACCTCATTTTCTTTTGCATACAGTTCCATTGAGCGCTCTATTCCATCCAGTTCTGTTTTTATTTCCGGATATTTTGAAGCCATCTCTTCCACCTGTCGCTTTTCGTTGGGGGTTACATCCCCCAAAACGTAAAGTTCCAGAATGCCTGATTCTATATATGCCTTTATCTCTTCCACTTTCAATTAAAATATTTTCTGAGCTCCTGTATGCCCATTCTTAACCTGGTTTTAATGGTACCCAAGGGGATGCCTAACTCTTCGGCAGCTTCCACATGCGTGAAGCCTTTAAAGTAAACCAAATCGATAATCGATTTTTGATCGGGTTTTAGTGACTGTACCAGTTCTTTAACGCCCATTAACTCAGGTTTGTAAACTGTACTCCTTTGCGAGTCTATGGAAGTTACGTTATTTTCAATCTCCTGGTTTTTGTTTTGATTCTTAAAGTCTTTTGATCTGATTTTGTCAATTGCAAGGTTACGTGCAATATTAACCATCCAGGTAAATAAGCGTCCTTTTTCGGTAGTGTAGCTTGAAAAGGAATGCCAGATTTTTACGAAAGTTTCCTGTAAAACATCTTCCGCTATTGCGGTATCAATAACAATGCGTGAAATAACACCATACAATGATGATGAATACATATCATAAAGCGCTTCAACGGCGATCTTTTCATGATTTCTCAATGCAAGAACCAGTTCTTCTTCAGAAAGCGATATTTTATGTTTTTTACTCAACTTGGTGAATATATAAAGGATTTTCTACAAATCAAACAGGTGTTTTTCTGCATGATAGGATGAACGAACCAATGGCCCGCTTTCCACGTACTTGAAACCTTTATCAAGGCCAATTTGTTTTAAATGAGCAAATTGATCTGGATGGATCCAATCGAGTACCGGGTGATGGTTACGTGTTGGCTGTAAATACTGGCCAAGTGTTAAAATATGTACACCGGCTGTTAACAGATCATCCATAGCCTCCAAAATATCGTCTTCTGTTTCGCCCAGACCAAGCATTATGCCCGATTTTGTACGAAGGCCGGCTTCAGATACGTGTTTTAAACACTCCAGGCTACGATCATATTTGGCCTGGATGCGCACTTCTTTGGTAAGTCGCCTTACGGTTTCCAGGTTGTGTGAAACCACCTCGGGCCGGGTTTCCAGAACGCGGGCAAGGTTATCCCAGTTACCCCTGAAATCAGGAAGTAAGGTTTCTAAAGTAGTATCGGGGCTTTCGCGGCGGATGGCATTTATAGTTTCGGCCCAGATGATAGAACCACCATCTTTAAGGTCGTCACGATCAACAGAGGTGATAACGCAATGTTTCACCTGCATTAGTTTTACGGAAGTGGCTACACGGTTAGGCTCATCAACATCAACAGCTAAAGGCCTGCCGGTTGCTACGGCGCAAAACGAGCATGAGCGGGTACAAATATTACCCAATATCATAAAAGTAGCTGTGCCGGCTCCCCAGCACTCGCCCATATTGGGGCAATTACCACTCTCGCAGATAGTGTGTAGTTTATGTTCATCAACCAAACCGCGCACATGTGCGTATTCTTTTCCAATTGGAAGCTTTACCCTCAGCCAATCTGGCTTACGTTGTACCTGGCTTACTGCGGGAACTACCGGCAATTCAATCATGTTACAAATGTAGTTAAAAACCGTATAACCAATTATAGGATTACGGCCTGGTTGTACGAATTATTACAGAACACTGATGTGGCCGACGTGCAGCCGGAGGTGTTCGCTTTTATGGATGTACACACCCGATTTTGATTTTATTAAAAACAACCTACTTATAACCAGTTACTTAAGTGTTCGTGAAATGTGTGGGCGTTTTTGGAGGTGTTTTATTGTGCTTGAATATCAGCAAGTTATGTATTTGCCTGATAAAAATCCGAACACCCCGAACACTTGGTTTATAAAAATCCGAACACCTGTTTTACTTCGCAATCTGTACAAACAAAAAATAGCCCCGGAATGGTTTGCCGGAACTATTTTTTATCAATTATAAGTATTGAAATTATATTTTGGTCTGTTATCAGCTTAAAACCGATAGCGCTTCTTCCACCGAAATTGCGCCGTGGGATTGATCAAGCACACACTCGCCATCCTTAATGAGCAACAATTGCGGCGACTCATGATGCACCTGGAAAAGTTGTGCTACCAAACCCGATAGTTCGCGGTGTTTGATGAGATCCAAAAAATAAAGGGGCATATCTTCAGGGAGGTCTTCCCAATCCAGCTCAAAACGTCTTTTGGCCATCATGCTGATGGAGCAACGTGTACTATGTTTAAATATCAGGCTATGGCCCTGGTGTTGTTTTATCTCGTTAAGTTGATCTGCCGATTCAAGCGGTATCCAATTCATAAAAAAAATATATATAGTGAAAGAGTCAGGAATCAAGAGTTAAGAATCAAGACAATTGTATGGTAATCTGCACTATGCTTTATGCATTTGCTTAAATACTCCAATTATCTCAATTCTTACTTTTAAGTCCCGGCTCCAATCATAACGTTATTATAACACCAAAACTGATGATAGTTTTTAAGGAGCTGCAAAAAATGACATTTGCCTGTTACCGGCCGGCTTTAGGATATGATCCGTAAGCGGGGCATAATTTGTTTGAGCATGATGATATGCTGCCAATTACCAGGGCTATAATAGCTATGTAAATTATTTTTTTCATCGTTTTAACGCAATAGTTGTTTAACGCAAATTAGCTGTTTAAAGTTGCGGCAAGCGCTGCCATTTTTATAGCAGTAATTGCAGCTTCATCACCTTTATTGCCATGTTTACCGCCTGCGCGGTCAATGGCTTGTTGTTGGTTATCAGTTGTTAATACACCAAATATAACAGGTTTTGAATATTTTATGGCAACATTACTTACTCCGTTTGCAACCGCGTTGCAAATAAAATCAAAATGCCTGGTTTCGCCTTGTATCACACAGCCTAAGCAGATCACTGCATCCAACTTACCGCTTTTTAGTAAAAGATCGGCACCTGATGTGAGCTCAAAGCTGCCTGGTACGGGATGCACGAAAATATTTTCTGGCAGGGCGCCGTGAGCAATCAGGCTATTATAAGCACCCTGGTAAAGGGCGTTGGTGATCTCTGCATTCCACTCGGCTACAGCAATGCCAAAGCGGTAGGCCGCGGCAGACGGGATTTCGGTATTTGAAAAATCTGAAAGGTTTTTTAATTGTGTAGCCATTTTTTTATTTCGGATTTCGGACGTTCGATTTGGAATTTATTTTTTTATTTCGGAATTGAGCGTTCGGATTTTTTACTTACTGTTTGATATAAAAAAGAAATGTTCGATTCCTGATTCGTGCAAAGGTAATATTACCAATTCACAAATCCGAAATCGAACATTCGAAATCAAAAAATCCGAAATCAATTATAATTTCGCTTCGGCACGAGCGATGTACTCGTCTATATTTTGTGCTTCTGCGCTTTCAGGATATTCCGTTTTTATCCTTTTGTAAGCATCAACAGCAGATTTATTGTCTTTAGTTTCTTCGTAAACAAGACCCAGCTTCTTTAAATAAAGAGGCGATAAAAATTTGTTTTTTGCTTTATCAACAGCCTTGCTAAAAGAAGTTGCTGCTTTATCGTATTCTTTTAATTCTACGTAAGCATCACCGGTGTTGCCAAGAGCTTCGGCAGCAACCATGCTATCGTCGCCACGGTAGCTGTCTAAGTTTTCAATGGCTTTGCGATATTCACCTTTGTTTAAATAAGCGGTACCTAAATAAAAATAAGCAAGGTTTGCAGCTTTAGTATTGCTGTAATCGCTGATGATCTTTTTAAAGCCGGGGTAGCTGGCATCACCATTAATGGCTTTATCCCAGTCTTTTTTGGCCCAGAAATCCTGAGCTACATACATTTGATTGGTAGCAGTAACTTCACGTGGACCTAAATACAATTTCAGGTATAAAAAATAAATTGCGATGAGAGCAATAACGGCTCCACCGATAAATAATAAGCTCTTTTGGTTCTCGCGTACGAAATTGCTGCTCTGTCCCAAATTGGTTTCTGTTGCTGCAACTTTGGTATTCGCCTGGTTTTTTGACATTGTTATAACAAAATTAAGTTTGCAAAGTTACGGTTTTCAAAATTTCTGGCAATAGCTTTTGTGTTAATTCTTTAGGGTATGTTTTTTTAGTGGTTTTGCGGGGTGGGCGGTGAGTGGAGAATGGTTGATTGGGTGAGTGGTTGGGCGCCTGGCTCGCAGGCGTTTTATGCCTGTTTCACCCTTATTTTACGCCATGTTGTTTTGGGCTGCATTTAGCTTATGTTAAACTCCGGAAAGCGCAAAGTTCTCAAAGTTAATTACTTGCATCTTGAAATAAAAATCCGTTCCTTTATTATGCTTACCGAAAATTTTTATGGTACTAATAATCAATTGCCTGGAAATTGAACTACAACTATTACATACCAAAGGAGCCCTGTTTTAAGAATGTGATACATTCTGTTTGGCAGGTTGATGTTTTCCATCTCTTTCAAAAGGAATACATTATACCCAAAGGAGTGGTAGAAGTTATTTTTAACTTTAGTGACAGCGCTTCTATCCCGGCTCAATTGGGCAGTAAATTACAGTATTTATCAAATTGCTTTATTAGTGGATTTAACACAGCGCCCATACAGCTCCATCTTCCAAAGCAACAGGTTTTTTTTGGTGTCCTGTTTCAACCTTCGGCGGTAAAAGAGATTTTTAAAGTACCTGCCTGCGAATTGTTAAATATTACAGTGGACTTAACCCTGCTTGATTCAACTTTTCAATCGCTTTGGCACCAGCTTGCCGAACAAAATGATTTTGATGCCCGGCTATCTGTTTTTCTTGCCTGGCTGAGGCGGAATTTGGTTGATTGGCAACCCCGGGAACAATTAATGAATAGTTTTATATATGCGCCCAATCAATATGATGCATCCGTAACAGCGCTGGCCAATTCATTATGTTACTCGCCCCGGCATTTATCAAGAAAACTTTTTGAAGCAACGGGAATGAATACCGAAGAAATTTTGCTTTATAAAAAATACCTCCATGCGGTGGATTTAATTCACCAGGGTAATTTATCACTGACGGAAATTGCTTTACAAAGCAACTTTGCCGACCAATCGCATTTTATCAGAACTTTTAAGGCTTATGCAGCAATAACACCCGGCGAGTACAAACGGAGCATGAGCAATATCAAGGGGCATATCTATGAAGATGTCCGTTAAATACAATTCTGCGGCTTATTGGTGAAGCATCTTTGCAGAAAAAAAACATGAAAACAATATTCTTATTTGCGTCCATCAGTATTGCCAGCGGGCTGCTGTTTGTAAACCTTTATACTTCTTTGGTTGATGCGAGGTCGTGGGGCGGCGACATTCCTAACTCTATAGCTACAGCAAGGGAGTATTTTAAAACGGTAAGTCCGGGCAACTTTTTCAGACTAATTTCGCCTGTTAACCAGGTATTGGGCCTGCTGGTTCTGATCCTTTTTTGGAAATCGGCGCCGTCTATCCGGCTGTGTTTAGGGGCTGCGTTTGTTTTATACATTTTGGCAGATGTATTCACCTTTGCTTATTTCTACCCCCGTAATGACATTATGTTTAAAACTGCGCAACTCAGCGATGTTGATTTGCTTAGAAAAACAGTATCAGAATGGAGTTCTATGAACTTGATCCGCTCCTTAATTATCCTGGCAGGGCTCTTTTTCTCTTTTATCTCGCTGCATAAAATTTATTCGCTTAATATTAAATAGCGGTATTGAGGGGGATAAGTCCTTCCTTGCGGGTTACATTTTGAATGGGGAAAAGGTGTAAACTAACCAAGGCTTAGACTCACCCTGTCGAGGCTTCGCCCGACTTTCCCTCTCTTCAACTTCGTTGGAAAGAGGGGCTTTAACTTACGGTAATAAAAAAAATCTTCCCCTCTTCCCGCCGCAGGCGAAGAGAGGGGCGACCGGCAAAGCCTGGTCGGGGTGAGTCGTTGCCAGTATACAGAGCCGATTACAAGGTTTAACCTAAACAAGTTATAGACTAAGTATAAAATCAGAGAGATCTTAAAAGCGAAATGACGTTTGAAAAGTTTGTCATGCTGAGTTTTAAAATCCGTTTTGGCCTCTGAAGGAGAAAATGACGTAACAAAAATGGCTGTCATCCTGAGCCTGTCGAAGGATAGTGGGCAAAGGCCTCTCCGCGCGAGTCTTCGACAGGCTCAGACTGACAGGTCCACACGCCTCAAAATTCAATACGTCATGGGTAGGAACAAAGGATCTTCTTCGCCATGCTCTTCGCCGATTTTTATAGTGAACAAGATCCTTCACTGCGTTCAGGATGACAAAAAGTTTTTTTAGCCAATATGTTATAGGTAAGAACGAAGGATCCATTTGCAGACTGTAAAGGGCGGAGAAGCATGGCGAATAACAGATCCTTCGCTACGCTCAGGATGACAAAGGAAATTTGAATGCCGAAGCTTCTTGCTTATAAAGAAGCGCAAAGTTCAGCACTTCACCGTTTTTTTCTTTTTGCCGAGTGATCCGCGGTCTTTTACCTTGTTTATATAGTCAATGGCATCGGGTACTTTGCAGCTGGTGCCATTGGTATCAACATAAACGGGGCCAATTTGGGCGGCGGCGGCCATGGCTTCGTTGCTGAGGCTGCTGATATAGCAGCCTACATTTATTACAAAAATATTCATGCGTGACCTTACCCTATTGGCCGCAGTATGGATATTTTTTATCACCCTGGCCAGCAAAGTGCGGTATGCATCCAAATTCAGGTCGCTATCTGCCTTTAAGGCGCTGAGGTTGCCCAGGGTTGACCATCCTGCTGCCGCAATATGGTCATGTTCGCTATCTATCCATTCCATAGCCAGTTCAAAACCGTAGTTGCTGCCGGCAGCCACCCATGGCACCGTATATTCATTAATGTTATTGGAGAGGGCCTGCTCTGCCCAGGTTTGCAAATCGGCCTTCGTCATTTTGGCATCATCGGTAACAAGGCCGGCCAGGTACATGGCATCGGCATTGCCGGTGGCGTAAAGCTCCTTAGCCAAAGGGTAATCTTTCTTTACCTTTTTTTGGATGGTTTTTAAATGCTCAATCTTTACACCAAAAAAAGGTTCTTTAACGCCATGCTTTAACAGAATGTTTTTGATGCTTTCGCTGCCATGCGCTTGCAGGTCGGCCATAATTTCGGTTACAGTCATTACTAAGCAGTTTAAATAATTGATTTAAAAATACCTATTTTCAATTATTAAAAATACCCCGACTATTAAAAATTTACACCGAAGCAATTCCCAATAATTTATCAATGCTGCTGGCCAATGCCCTGTCCTTATCAGTAACGATATTGCCCTTATCATGAGTAGAAAGCCAAATTTCTACTTTGTTCCATTCATTTCTCCAGGTAGGGTGGTGATTGTTCGTCTCCGCCAACAGCGCAATACGGGTCATAAATGAAAATGCTTCCGAAAAATCCTTAAATACAAATGCTTTATAAAGCTTGTTGTCAATTTCCTGCCACGCCATAATTTTATTACCTCCAATTGCTTAACAGGCGAGTTGATGACATGTTTTATTATAGCAGCTTTTGTCATCCTGAACGGAGTGAAGGATCTATTATTCGCCATGCTTCTTCGCCCTGTAAAGTCTGCGAATAGATCCTTCACTCCGTTCAGGATGACAAATCTTTTAAGGGTGTACAAACAGCAGTTCACATCTTTTCCGCTGTAATCAGCGCCGTTCCGGTTTCATCAATGTGCACATGACAATCGGCGACAGAAATATGATGTTTAAATTTATTGATAGGTTCAATCCAATCGCGGGAAGTAAAAACCGGCGCGTGGATGTTTACAGAATCGACCAGTATTTCTTCACCATCCAAAACCAGGCGCCAGCACAGATCCTGGCCATTACTCTCGGTATTAAAACGTATTTGGGCAAGCGCCACTTGTTTGTTCATGTTGCAAATTGTGATGGAGGCAAAACGCTTGATTGGTGGGATTAGTATATAGGTGAGCAGGTTTTAAATGAAAGGATATATAATTGATACATATCATAATAAAATAGTTTATTACTGAGCATGCGGCTTCCAACGGATTAAAATCCGTTGTTACAATATGAGCCGGGGCCACGCCCCTGGGTTATTTAGAAGAATAATATTGGGCCTTTTAAAATGTAACCCTGCCCCTTAGTATGCGTCTTCAGGATGCTTATTTCAAAGAGAGCCTGAGGGGACTAAAGAGAAATTCGATTTTCAAGCCGGGTTAATTATCTTTTTTTCATAGAGCCATCGGCTCGAAAATATTGTAACAACGGATTTTAATCCGTTGACCATAGGCCAAAAGGAAAATGAGTGCCGTAGGCATGGCGCATAACTTTAAATAGAATTTAGCCTAACCCTCCTTCTATATTATCGTTCACGATTTTCTTATATAAAAATATTATATTGCCCTTATATCTAAATCGCTATCAATGTTTCATAATAATATTTCCGTTGTGGCCTGGTTTTTATCAGGTACAATTCTTCCCGTAGGTATAGTACCCCAACAAGTCGATTTTTTAGCTATTTGAAATCAATGGGCGTTTCAAATAATCCCCTCAAAATGTGTGTAAGACCGCACGCAATCTAATGATGTTAATTAAAACTTTGTGATGCAAAAAATATCAAGTACACTAACCTTCTTTTTTTGTTTTTTTTTAATGTTCCAGGCAAATGCGCAAATTACCAGGGAGAAAGGCTATCTGATTAATGGTACTATAATAGGTATAGACACCGGTGTTGTGCACATGGTTTCAAACGATTCGGATGTAATAGATAGCGCAATCATTGTGAAAGGTAAATTTGTTATGCGAGGAAAAATAGGGTTGCCCGATAGAAGGTCATTTTTGATCGCGCCGGGAAATTGGGCATTCCGGGGTTTTGTAGAGGATACAGTAATATCATTTGGCATTGATACCTCGGACGCTATGCACCAATATTCCGGAAAGAAAGATTACCCGATGATATGGCAAATCAAAGAAACGGGATCTAAACTATCTGATATTTACACCAAATATCAAAATGAAACAGGACAGACATACTATCTTTCCCTTGTTAAAAAACTTAAAACAGCTCACCCTGACTCCATTGTTAATATCAAGAACAAAATAGATTCTATCCACGAGCTTCTGATAGTTAAGGCAAAAAAATGGCTTGAAAGTTATATTCAGCAATACCCTGCATCTACCGCCGGGATTTACATGTTTAATGAATTGTGCAGTACATTACCTGATATCTCGCCAACTTATTTGCAGTCCGTTCTTAATCAATTTTCAGGTTTAGCAAAAAGTTCCACTTATTATGAGGCGTTAAACAAAAAATTGGCAAACTTAGAAAATAAGCAGGTAAATAACCTTGCACCTGATTTTACGCTGTTAAAAAAAGATAAAACAAGATTTACGCTTTCTGCCACTCGTGGAGACTTTACAATGATAGACTTTTGGGCAAGCTGGTGTGTGCCCTGTAGAAAAGGTATTCCTAACTGGAAAAAAGTATATGCAAAATATCATCAAAAAGGGTTTAATATCATAAGCGTGTCTGACGACAGGAATTGGGATAATTGGATACGTGCGCTTGATAAAGAGAAAATGCCATGGTTACAAGTTGTTGATGAATATCATTCAAAGAGCTCAGCAGGTAGGGTGGGTGAGTTATATGGAGTAAGATTTTTGCCTTTTTTTGTATTACTGGATAAAGAAGGCAAAGTGATTCTTGCTTCAGGTGATGAAGGTGTAATGACAAAAAAAATAGAGGAAGTTTTGCAATAATATACGGCGTATGACTTATATCCTTATCTTATGTGTTATAAAAAAGCCTAACTATTAATAGCAAGCAGTAGCCGCCAATTATTCAATGAATAAACTAAGCAAAAGTAATTCTATTTTAATGGTCGTTTAATCATCTTTTTTCCTCAGAGCCATCGGCTCGAAGATATTGTAACAACGGATTTTAATCCGTTGATCATAGGTCAAAATGAAAATGAGTGCCGTAGGCACGGCACATATCTTTAAAGATGATGCCAATATTTTCGTGGATGCTAAATAACAGTTAACCGGCCAGGTATATGGGCCGAACCTATGGTTCTTTCTATATGCTGCTTCTTTTTCAACGGATTAAAATCCGTTGTTACAATATGAGCCGTGGCTACGCCACTGATTTATTCAAAAGAATAATATTGATTTCCTTAAGCACTACTACTTTTTTATCCCCCAACCCCGCGTAAGGGATTGACGTGGATACCGGCCAAAGCGCGTAAGGCCTGCAGGCGTATGAACAAAAAGCCCGACCCGCCCCTATCGGCGGGTTACGCCATTATGGGTGAATGGTTAATTAGTGAGTTGTTGATTAGATTAAAGTTTTGTTGGTAAAAAGGTTAAATTATTTTAAACATAGGCAGTGGATGCAAGTTCCAACCTAATCAACCTAATCAACCTAATCAACCTAATCAACCTAATCAACCTAATCAACCTAATCAACCTAATCAACTTAATATTCCATTTGCAAATCAATTCAAACCAAGCCAAAAACCTTACCTTTGTAACCCCATGTATTTGCAGCAACTATCAGTTATTAATTTTAAAAATTACGAAGAGGCCGAACTTGTTTTTAGTGAGGGTGTTAATGCTTTTACGGGTAATAATGGCGCGGGCAAAACTAACCTGCTCGATGCTATACATTACTTAAGTTTATGTAAGAGTTATTTTAACCCGATAGATAGTCAGCAAATAAAACAGGGGACTGATTTTTTTATAATTACGGGGCTTTTTAACAAAAACCAACAGAACGAAGCCGTTGCCTGTTCTGTAAAACGGAATCAGAAAAAGCAGTTTAAGCGTAATAAAAAAGACTATCAGCGCCTGGCAGATCATATTGGTTTATTGCCGCTGGTGATGATATCGCCGTATGATACCAGTATTATTACCGAGGGGAGTGAGGAGCGCCGTAAGTTTATTGATAATGTGATATCGCAAACGGATAATCATTACCTGGATGAATTGATTACCTATAATAAGGTGTTGGCTAACCGCAATGCCTTGTTAAAATTGATAGCCGATACCGGCCGTTATGATCCTCATTTGCTGGAGGTGCTTGATGAGCAGTTGGTACTATCGGGCAATAGAATATATGAGCGACGCAAAGCTTTTATGGAGGGTTTTACTGCTATTTTTAATAAGCACTATAGCTTTATAAGTGATGATGCCGAGCTGGTTGAACTGGTGTATGAGTCGCAATTAATTCAGGACGACTTTGCCGCACTGTTAAAAAAGACGGTTGAGCGGGATAGGGTGCTGGAGCGTACTACGGTGGGGATTCATAAAGACGACCTGCAGTTTGGCATTCACGGTATGGCCATGAAAAAATTTGGATCGCAGGGGCAGCAAAAATCCTTTTTAATAGCGCTTAAGCTGGCGCAGTATACTTTCCTGTATCAGCAAAAGGGTTTTAAACCATTGCTGTTGCTTGATGATATTTTTGATAAGCTTGATGATGAGCGTGTTACCAAGCTGATGAAAATGGTAAGTAACAATGATTTTGGGCAGGTGTTTATTACCGATACCAGTGTGAGCCGTGTGGAGCAGATATTTGCCAAAATAACTGTGGATGTAAAATTGTTTAATGTAACTAAAGGAGCTATCGATGCGTAAAACTAACGACAAACCATTAAAAGAGGCCATTGAGCAGATGCTTAATGTATATAAAATTAAGCGCCGGTATGATGAAACGGCCGTTGTGGCAGCATGGCCCGAGCTGGTGGGCAAATCAGTAGCCAACCGCACCAAGGAATTGTTTATAAGAGACAGGAAATTGTTTCTGCGGATAGAATCGTCTGTTATAAAAAATGAATTGATGATGATACGTACCCAGATAATTGATAAGATAAACGAAGAGGCAAAGGGAGTTTTAGTAACAGAGATTGTTTTTTTATAAATTCAGGCATAAAAAAACCGGTGTTCCCGGTTAAATAGTGTTTTTATAAAAAAGCCCCGCTGGCGTTGCAGGAGTGATTATCTGCCTCTTGAAAAACGAAAATTACGGGAACGTACATGTTGTTTTATGCCCATATCATCGGTTATGAGCGAGTATACAAAAATAAATACTCCTGGAATTATAAAGGCTAACTGCACTTCGGGGTGCACCCTGTAAAGCAATATAGAAGCTGTAATTAAACACACCACTACAAGGGCGTAAATGATTGATTTTAATAACAGTTTCATAATATTTATGCTTTAGAAGGAAAAGGTTACGTTTAATTTTTAATGCGAGGCTAAGTAAACCCCGTTTGGTAAAGTTACAAACCTTAAAATCAAATAACAAACAAACAACTAAATAATTTACGGATGTAATATTGATGTTACACCCGTAAATTGTTGATTGTTAGAATTTTTCGAAAGCCGAGAAGAAGAAGCTGCCTTCAAGAGCTGCGTTTTCATCAGAATCTGATCCGTGAACGGCGTTTGCATCAATTGATTTTGCAAACAGGTTGCGGATAGTGCCTTCTTCTGCTTTAGCAGGATCAGTTGCGCCAATCAGCTTGCGGAAATCTTCAATTGCATTGTCTTTCTCCAATATAGCTGCTACGATAGGGCCAGATGACATGAAGCTAACCAGGTCTTTATAAAAAGGACGCTCTTTGTGTACTTCATAAAACTGACCAGCTTTTTCCGGGCTTAAGTAAGTGTATTTAAGCGCGATGATTTTAAAGCCGCTTTTGGTTATTTTATCTACAATTGCACCAATATGCCCGTTTGCTACAGCATCGGGCTTTATCATGGTAAAGGTTCTGTTAGTTGCCATTATTTTTAATTGTTTCTTTGTGGGTAATGTTTATCGCAAGCATATTCTATTGTTTAGAAGTAGCTTATGATATTTTATCTGTTTGTTTAAAATTGGCGCAAAAGTAGCGTTTTACATCTGTATGATAAAGCTTTTTGAATTAAATTAGATGGTTTGTATTTAATTTATTTATTTAGCTTTGCAACTCTTTTTTAAAATTGATGTTAGATTTAGCCGCGCTTAAGGAACTTTTAGCAAGCCCTCAAAAAATAGTGATCACTACCCATCATAAACCTGATGGAGATGCTATGGGTTCGTCTTTAGGTTTATATAATTATTTAATACAGCAGGGGCATCATGCCACCGTTGTTGCGCCTACCGATTACCCCGACTTTTTAAGCTGGATGCCCGGCAACGATGGGGTAATTATATATACCGAGCAACCTGAAAAGGCTGCCACGCTTATTGCCAATGCAGCGCTTATATTTTGCCTTGATTTTAATGCTTTAGGCCGTATTAACGAAATGGGAGCTTTGGTTGGCGAGAGCAAGGCTTATAAAATAATGATTGATCATCACCTTGAGCCCGAGGATTTTGATGATTACAGGCATTGGAATATAAACGCCTGCGCTACTGCCCAGCTTATTTATGATTTTATAGTTAATGAGCTGCATCATAAAGAACTGGTGAATAAAGATGTGGCTACCTGCCTTTATACAGGCATCATGACCGATTCTGCCTCATTCCGCCTGCCAAATACAACATCAACCGTACACCGCATAGTAGCCGACCTGATTGATGCGGGCGCTGTTAACTGGCGCATACATGAATTAGTATACAATAGCGCGTCAGAAAGCCGTTTAAGGTTCCTGGGGCATTGCCTTGCAAACTGCCTTGAAGTTTTGCCCGAATACAATACGGCCATAATATCCGTTAATAAAGAAGACTTGGAGAAATACGATGTTGATACCGGCGATACGGAGGGCATTGTAAACTATGCACTATCAATGGCCAGCATTAAGTTAGCTGCATTTATAGTAGAGCGTAAGGATAAGGTAAAGCTTTCGTTACGTTCAAAAGGAGAATTCCCCGCAAATGAAATTTGTAAAAAATATTTTGGTGGTGGCGGTCACCGCAATGCGGCCGGCGGATTCTCAACAGATAGCCTTGAACAGGTTGTACAACAATTTAAAACCCTATTACCCGAATATAAAAAACTATTAAAACAATAAAATGAAACAAAAATTAATGTTCTTAGCCATTGCTGCAATTGGATTTGCAAGTTGTAACGGCGGCTTTAAAAAAGGAGATGCAGGCTTGCTTTACAACATTCACACCTCAAAAGGTGGTGTGCATATTAAAGAAGGCGATTTCGTGAGTCTTAACATGGTTGTAAAAACTGATGGCGACTCCATATTGGTTAACAGCTACGAAGCAGGCAGGCCTATTATTATGCCAATGCCAAAACCACAATCAAAAGGTGACGTATACGCAGGTATTGAAATGCTTGGCGAAGGCGATAGCGCTACATTTAAAGTAGCTACTGATTCTATATTTAAAGGCGGTCAGCAACGTCCACCAAATATCAAGGGTAAATTTTTAATCTTCCAGGTTAACATCAATAAAGTAATTGCTAAAGGCGCGCTTACTGAGCAGGTTTTCCGCGGCAGGGTTACCGATTATTTAAAAACCCTTACTGATGTAATGAAAAACCAGGAGCCAGGTAAGATCAAAAAATACATTGCTGATCATAACTTAAAAACTACTAAAACTCCATCAGGTTTAAATTATGTGATCACTACACCAGGTACTGGTCCGGTACCTGCAGTTGGCGATACCGCTGTTGTAAATTACACAGGCAGGCTTCCAAATGGTAAAATATTTGAAACCAGCGTTAAAGAAGTAGCTATTAAAGAAAAACAACCTATGGAGCCAGGTCGTCAATATGCGCCTATCCGTATCCCTGTTGGCCAGGGTAAAGTAATACCAGGTTGGGATGAAGGCTTGCAATTGATGAACAAAGGTTCGAAAATTGTTTTAGTTATTCCTTCTGATATCGCTTATAAAGAACAAGGTGTAGGCCCAATTGGTCCATACACGCCAATTGTTTTTGAAATGGAAATGGTTGATATTGTTCACCCGAATCCAAACGCGCCAAAACCGGTTATGCCGCAGATGGCTCCACCAACAACAAGGTAATTAAAAAGAATTTTTACAGCCTTCCTGACAACCTGTCGGGAAGGCTTTTTTATTTTTATTTATGAAAAGCATTTTTTATTTCTTAACCCCCCTGTTGGGGATAGCTACTTTAGCCGCTCATGCGCAAGGTGGTTTACAAACTACAGCCAAAGGTGTGCAATGCCAGATATTTACCCATAACCTTGGCGAAAAGGTAAAGCAGAACGATGTAATCACCTTTCATTACATCCAGAAAACTGATAAGGATTCTGTTTTATTTAGTTCATACGTAGCGGGTCATACTGTACAGGCTCAAATTCATCCTTCTCAGAATGTAGCCGATTTAATGGATATATTCCCTTTACTTACGCTTAATGACAGCGCCATGGTAAAGGTGCCTACCGATTCTATTTTTAAAGGACATGAAGAGGCGCGCCCTCCGTTTTTTCCTAAAAGCAGCTATTTAACCTTTATTATTAAGATAACTAAGGTGCAATCATTAGAGGCGGCCATGGCAGAAAGAACTGCAGCAGGTGAAAAACTAAAACAGCAGGAAGCAACTGATGTCAATGCTTATCTTGCTGCTAATAAGCTTGCGCTTGTTACCACAGCTTCGGGTTTAAAGTATACAGTTACAAAACCATCCGCACTACGCAAGGCCTTGGCCGGTGATACGGTATTGGTAAATTACGTGGGTAGTTTAATAAACGGAAAAGTTTTTGATACCAGCATCGAGTCTGTAGCGAAAGCTTCAGGCCTTGATCAGCCGGGCAGACCATATGAGCCTATCAGCGTAGTTTTGGGCCAGGGCCAGGTAATACCGGGCTGGGACGAAGGTTTAGCCTTATTGCACGAAGGTTCAAAAGCTAAATTTGTCATTCCATCTGCCTTAGCCTATGGCGAAAAAGGTGGAGGTCAGGTTATTCCGCCATACAGTACCCTTTTATTTGATATAGAAGTTGTAAAGGTAAAACCAGGCAAACATGCTCCTGCAGTTGCAAAACCAGGCGTTAAACACCCGGTAAAAAAAGGAGCGGGCAAAAAAACAGCCGTAAGTAAAAAGAAAAATTAAGCAAAAAGCCTTCCCGATTTATCGGGAAGGCTTTTTTACTTTTGCAGCATGGTATTAACAGATACGCATACCCACCTATACTACGAAACCATTGCCGATAAACGCGCGGCCCTGGTACAGCGCTGTATTGATAATCATATCAACAGGCTGTTTTTACCCAATGTGGATGCCGAATCGGTGCCCCTGGTGTATGACCTGGTAAAAGCCTACCCCGAGTTATGTTACCCCATGCTTGGTCTGCACCCTTGCTCGGTAAAGGCAGATTGGGAACAGGAGCTGGCAGCAATAAAAGCAGCCCATCAGCAAAATAAAATATATGCCATCGGCGAAATAGGTATTGACCTGTATTGGGATAAAACATTTTTAACCGAACAGGTTGAAGCTTTCAGGCAGCAGATTAACTGGGCAAAAAGTTTAAAACTGCCTATAGTAATACATTGCCGCGATGCCTTTAACGAGGTGTACGAAGTATTGCTGCAGGAGCGTGACGAAGATCTGCGCGGCATCTTCCACTGCTTTTCGGGCAACCTGGAGCAGGCTAAACAGGTAATTGACCTGGGCTTTTATTTGGGAATAGGTGGCGTTGTTACCTATAAAAATGCGGGTTTGGATAAAGTAGTATCTGAAATTGACTTAAAGCATATAGTTTTAGAAACAGATTCTCCGTACCTTACGCCCGTTCCGTTTCGTGGTAAACCTAATGAAAGTTCATACTTGATTTACATAGCCCAAAAGGTGGCGGATCTGCACCAAACCGGTGTGGAGGAGGTGGCTTTTATCACCACGCAAAACTCCAGGCAGGTGTTTGGTATATAATATAAATAATAACAGCAATTGATTTAAACAGCATAAACCTTAATTAATGAGTCAGATACTGATCATTTATACCGGGGGGACAATCGGTATGATGAGTGATCCCGTAACAAAGGTGCTCAAGCCCATCAACTTTGAGCAGATAATGGATAACGTGCCCGAGCTCGAGAAGCTTAATTGTAGAATTAAGGTGCACTCTTTTGAGGAGATCATCGATTCATCAAACATGAATCCTGAAATCTGGAGCCAACTGGCGGGCTTGATTGAGTCTAACTACGATGACAACGACGGCTTTGTAATATTACATGGCTCAGATACCATGGCCTATACGGCATCGGCATTGAGCTTTATGCTCGAGAACCTGGAGAAACCAATTATTTTCACCGGCTCGCAACTGCCCATAAGCGCTATACGTACCGATGCCAAGGAAAATTTAATGACCGCCATTGAAATTGCCAAAGCCAAAAAGAATGAACGTTCACGTGTGCCCGAGGTTTGTATTTATTTTGATTACAAATTATTTCGCGGTAACAGGGCGTTTAAATATAACTCTTCCAAATTCGAAGCTTTTCGCTCGCCAAACTATCCCATACTGGCCGAGTCTGGCGTGCACCTGAAGTTTAATGTAAATGATATCAGGCAGCCATTGGATGGTGAAAAATTAATTATTCATAACAACCTGGTAAGCGAAGTAGCTGTACTGAAACTGTACCCCGGCATTGGCCCCAAAGTGGTTGAAGCCATTTTAAATGCCGATGTAAGAGGCGTTGTAATGGAAACCTTCGGCGCGGGTAATACCACAACCGACAGCTGGTTTATTGACCTGTTGGAGAAAGCCATTAAAGAAGGTAAAGTTATCGTTGATATTTCCCAATGTAAAGTAGGTACCGTCGAGCTGGGCCGCTACGAAACCAGCAAGCAATTGAAGGATATCGGAGTAGCCAACGGATACGACATGACCTTTGAATCGGCCGTAACCAAAATGATGTACCTCTTGGGCGAGTTTGATGATCCCGCCATGGTGAAACATTACATGGAAACGGATTTAAGGGGCGAGATTACGGTATCGTAGAAGTAGGTGCCGTAAACTCCCGTTCTTCCCCTCGTCATTGCGAGTTGATAAAATTCGGAAAACTCTAAAGGGTGGAAATGAAAAGCGGCGAAAGACTTACGAAGTTTTTAAAACTTCGTAAGTCTGGGATTCAACAACTTGTCATAGTGAGGTACGGAGCAATCTCCGAACCATACAGGGACGTCCCTTCTCCGTCATTACTTCATGCCTACGCGTATGACAAGTTATAAAACTGAAGTCGTCCTGAACTTGTTTCAGCACCCCATGGGACAGGTGGACCGCATGAAGTACACTTAGCATATGGGGTGCTGAAACAAGTTCAGCATGACGTGATGGAGATCTCATTTTCCGTTCAATGTGCCCGGGATAAAAAAAATCGCGATGACGCGTTTAATAAGCCCATTGATGTACTTCCTCTCCTCAAAACACCCTTTTATTAATCACCGCCATAAACCCATCCTTAAACTTTTCACTTACCGGGATGCGCTTATCGCCTATAAAAATATGATTATCCTGGATTTTTACCAGTTGTTTGGTGTTTACAATATAGGAGTTGTGGACCCGCACAAAGGGCGGCAACAGTTGCTCTTCAATGTCTTTTAAGCGGCGGTAAATGAGCAATTGCTCCTGAGCGGTAACCAGTCTTACATACTCCTTTTCGCCTTCAAAATAAAGGATGTCATCAAGTAATATCTTACGCAGCTCCTTGCCCGATTTTACAAAAAAGTATTCCTGGTTTGGTGCAGACGGTTCGGTTGCAACATGCCCCGGCTTGTCAAAATAATGTTCTATCTTTTGCATCGCTGCCAAAAAGCGTTTAAGGGTTATGGGCTTTAGCAGGTAATCTATTGTTTGAAAGGAATAGCTTTCGGCGGCGTACTCTGAGTACGCTGTTGTAAACACAATTTTGGTTTGCGATGGCAACAGGCCGGCCAGTTCCATGCCGGTAAGGTTGGGCATATTGATATCTAAAAATATAAAATCAACCTTGTTGCCCTTTAAAAATGCCAGTGCTTCCAAAGCGTTGTAGCATTTGGCTTTTAGTTGCCATGGCGTGCTTTGCTGTATCAGCATTTCCAGCAGGTTTACCGCATTGGGCTCATCATCTATTATAATACAGCTTAAGCTCATGCTAATGGTATTTTTAAAAACGTGTTGAAATTTCGGTCATTTTTATCAATGGCAAGTTCAAAGTTTTCGCCGTAAAGCATGGTAAGTCTTTTTTTTAAATTGGCAATCCCAAATCCGTTGGGTTGGTTATTTAAAGGTACATCATAAATAGAATTGCTGGTTTTAAAAAGCAGGTAACCCTGCTGCTGCTTCAGCGAAATGGAAACCCGGTTTTCGATACTTGATTTATCAATGCCGTGTTTAAAAATGTTTTCTACAAACGTCATCAGCAACATAGGCGGAATGCGCAGATCTGAATTGTACATTTTTTCAAAACTGACCTCTACCCCATGCCTGATGCGGATTTTTTCCAGCTCGATATAATTTTCGAGGAATTGCACTTCGGTTGTAATAGCCACATCATCCTTCGGACTTTCATCCACAAAATAGCGCATGATATCTGATAGCCGCTCTATGAGCGCCGCCGTGCGCGGAGCTTCTTTATAAGCCTCGTAATAGATGTTATTCAATGTATTAAACAAAAAATGAGGCTGCACCTGCGATTTTAGCAAATTGAGCTCGGCCTGGCTTTTTTGTACCATGATCTCTTCGGTTTGCTGCTTGAGTTTAAAATAGGCCAGCGCTATCCGGAAGATAAGGCTCATGATAAATATCAGTATCCCGCCCGAGATAAAGTTGAGGAGTGTTTTTACCGTAATAAGCTCGGGTGTTTTGGCGAAGAAATGATTGTATAGCCACATTGTTGTATAACCCCTTACCAGCCCTATAGCCAATAAAAACAGGATAACCAGCACTACATACCATACATATTTCTCTTTTTGGTAAAACCGCGGATACAGAAACAAAATGTTGCCATATATAGTAATCGCGTAAAACGAAGTATTTACAATGGTATAAATAGCCGATTGCTTAAAGCCGTCCATCGGCAATAAAGAAAAAAAGAGGATAAAGATCACAGATACCCAAACCAATAACTGTAGCTGCAGAATGGTTGGCCTGGTTTTTAACAGTTGCATGCTTAAAAATACAAAGCTTTTTGATTGATAGCACCTGTTTTAAACGGATGCCGCAGTTTATTCAATAAAAACCTCTAAACTTTAAACGGACAGCCTAAACCATACCTTATTGAATAAATAATACCAGCTATTAAATAAAGACCAACAATGGTTGAATTGATTTTTTGTACAGGTGATAACAAGGCAAATTTGGTTAATCAACAAAATTAACCAATCGATCACCTATCATTAAATTGCCATGAAAACCGAACAGATTGTTGAAAAAGTTATAGCCATCAGTTTAACAGTATTGTTGCTGTTGTCGCATACACCAAAGGTATTCGCACAAACAGATACCATCCGCTTACAGGACTTGCGCCTTATCACGTCGGCCCTTAAACCCGGACTTAAACAATACCTGGTTTATTACCAAAATGTAAAAGACAGCCGCCGGATGCGTTTTTCGCTTTGGCTGCGCAATGTGGAAATTGAGAAACGTAATAAAGTAAATTACTTTGCAATTGCCCAGCACTGGTATGGCGCCGATAGCGCGGCATACCGATCTGTTTATTCGCTTAATAAAATGGCCGATTTTTCACCGGTTTATCATGCGGAAACCATTGGCAAAAAAACAAAAGCCTATAATTGGGAAACGGATAAAATTACGGGTGCCGATACCGTTGCCGGTAACGATCAAAAAAACTTTAAGCTTGATTTTACCATGCCCAATTTTAACTGGAACCTGGATATTGAAACTTTTGAGATGCTGCCCCTTGAAGCAGGCAAAACGTTTGCCATTAACTTTTACGATGCCGGGATTGATGTACCGCAATATGTGCTTTATAAAGTGACAGGCAGCGAGGTGATAACCACATCGGCAGGGGATAAAGCGGATTGCTGGAAACTATTTACAGAAAGTGATTACAAGGGCCGCCATTTTACCGAAACCTATTGGATAAGTAAAGAAGGCCATGAGTTTTTAAAAGAAGAAGATTTTTTTGACGGTGGCTATCGCTATAAAATAAAGATGATAGGTGCCGCGCCTGATGTGTTGGCGAGGTTTGTGAAGTAGTATAATACCAAAACAGCAAAGAGTTATACCGAATACATTAGTAAAGAAATTTGTCATCCTGAACGATAGTGAAGGACCTGTTATTCGCCATGCTTCTTCGCTCTGCATAGTTCGCGAATAGATCCTTCACTACGTTCAGGATGACAAATCTTTCAAAATATAACTGGTTTAATGCGTTGCAGCAATATATGGCTATTTACTATATTGCTGCAACTCATTAAACCTTAGTGATTAACAGCCGTCATACTACAAAACCGCCACATCATGAAAAAACCTATCCTTATCCTGTCAGCAATGCTGTTTGCCTGCCATGCGTTTGCGCAAAAAAAAGATACATTTAATTTAAATGATTTAGCTGTTTACAATGCTGTAGCATCAAGCAGGGATAGTGCGTACACCTTTACTTTTACCTATCCTACAGGTAAACCTGGGGTAGTGATCAAAAACGGCATGATATCCACAATTGTTAATCCGGATGGTACCAACACCCTGATCACTAAAACAGGTCAAACATCCGTGGTGGTCAACGCCGATGGAACTCATTCATTATGGATAGATAATGGTGCTACGGCTACTATAGTCAATCCAAACGGTACGCATTCTGTTGTAATAAAAAATGGTCAAACAAGTACTATTGTTAATCCAAACGGAACACATTCTACCATGATCGATAACGGATCAACTTTTGTTATTGTAAACCCGGATGGTACACATACCGTCGGGATCAAGGCAGGCGGAAATACTACTATTGTTGTAAATCCGGATGGTACGCATACGGTTGTGACTACGCCATAAAGCGGTGGAGATTGATTTTGCCTTCTAAAAGATTTTGTCATCCTGAACGCAGTGAAGGATCTAATCGCAGACTTTACAGGGCGAAGAGTATGGCGAATAATAGCTCCTTCACTACGTTCAGGATGACAAAAAAAATGCTAAAACCTCGTCGTCGATTTATTATGGCATCCTACAAGAACCTTTCCTTGTAGGATGCCGAACACTTATTTACTTCTTCCACTCATTATCTACTAAGCGCCAAATCCCGGTTGGGTTAGCGTTTTGCAAGGCCAGTGGCAGCAGGCCATCAGGACAGCTTTGAAAACATACCGGGCGTACCCAGCGTTTTACGGCATTGGTACCTACCGCGGTAAAACGGCTATCGGTAGTTGCAGGGTATGGTCCGCCGTGTACCATGCTGTGGCAAACTTCAACACCGGTTGGCACACCATTAAAAAGGATGCGGCCGGCAATGGATGGCAATAATTGCAGCAGGCGGGAGTGACCGGCGAAATCATCATCGGTACCCATCACCGTGGTAGTTAACTGGCCCGATACTGATTTTAATACTTTAAGTAATTCCTGCTCGTCCTGGCAGTTCACCATGAGGGAGTAAGGACCAAAAACCTCTTCGTGCAATAAGGGGTTTTCTAAAAATGTTTGTCCGCTAACCAATGCAACGGTTGGCAAGGCTTCAATATCCTTTGCTTCCGTGGCTGATTGTTGAATCACTTTTACACCATCCTGCTCCAAAGCGGCGTGGCTCTTTTTTTCATAGGCCGAATGGATGCCGGCATGCAGCATTCTTGCTGGCTGCACAGCCTCAATGCCCTTGCCCAGGCTATCCAGGAAACTGTAAAGGCCATCGCTTTCAATAGCTATCATGAGGCCGGGATTGGTGCAAAACTGGCCCATGCCCAGGGTAATGGAACCCGCGTATTGCGCTGCAAGACTGGCCGCGTTTTTATTTAAGGTATCCGGTAAAAATATAACCGGGTTTATGCTGCCCATCTCAGAAAATACCGGGATAGGGTTTTTACGTTGTGACGAATAATCATATAAAGCCTTGCCGCCTACGGTTGAGCCGGTAAAGCCAACAGCAGCTGTATCTGCTGCCTGTACCAAAGCCTTGCCGCTCTCGAACGAAGTGCCATGCACATGCTGAAAAATATGCTCAGGCATATTGCTGCTTGTAATGGCTTTGCGGATGGCGGTATATACCATCTCTGATGTTTCTGCATGTGCCGGGTGTGCTTTTACCACTACAGAACAGCCTGCCGCCAAAGCGCTTGCGGTATCGCCGCCGGCGGTTGAATAAGCGAAGGGGAAATTACTGGCGCCAAAAACAACTACCGGCCCCAGGGGGATCAGCATTTTACGAACATCGGGTTTGGGTAGTGGGGCTCTGTCTGGTATGGCAGTATCAATGCTGGCTTCCACCCAGCTGCCTTCGCGCAGCATGGTTGCAAACATGCGGAGCTGACCTGTTGTGCGGGCGCGTTCGCCCGTTAAGCGTGGAATTGGCAGGTTGGTTTCTTCGGATGCTTTTTGAAGTAAGGCATCGCCCAAAGCTTCAATTTCTGTGGCGATAGCCTCTAAAAATAAGCTTTTTTCTTCGATGCTTGTTTTTTGGTAAGCCTCAAACGCTGCCTGCGATTGCTGCATTACCTGGTTTATTTCTTCAACGCTTGCTTCTTTAAAATTATTAGCCATGACAGATGTTTGTTTTGAATTAAGAACGGTTTGCACCGTTATATGTTTAAGCAAATATATTTAAAGTGGGGCTAAAGCTGTGGATATTTTCTATCTGGTAGTAACAGGATTTTGCCTTTTTTGAGAGGCTATTTTGTTGTGGTTTGTGTGGTCATAATAGGTGCTCGGAAGATTTCAATTTTCTCTCAAGGGGCTGCCGTGCGTATCTTTTCAATCCTTAAAACCGATTGTCATTTCGAACGAACCGGGTGGGGATTGCGCGACTGGGTGAGGAGAAATCTTCTACACCCTGCTCTAAGCCATACATAGATCAAGCATGTCGTAGAAGATTTCTCCTCGTACCTCGTTCGAAATGACAACGATTTTAAT
The DNA here is from genome assembly GCF_056405015.1 of Mucilaginibacter sp. P2_A4. Taxonomy (NCBI): domain Bacteria; kingdom Pseudomonadati; phylum Bacteroidota; class Sphingobacteriia; order Sphingobacteriales; family Sphingobacteriaceae; genus Mucilaginibacter; species Mucilaginibacter sp. P2_A4. The sequence continues at coordinate 28,849 of NZ_JBFUCX010000014.1, forward strand.
ACAAAATGGGAATAAAGAGATTCATCCACCTAATAACCAATGGTATGTGGAATGAATCTTCCGAACTGCTATGGTATTCTCACAACAGCCGAAAGAGTTTTTTTAATTTTATAACGCATAGCTACCTTTCCCCAGCGCCCAATTTTTTAATTAATATTTAAAACCTGCCACTTTTTGGTAAATTAAAGCTACCTTTAAGAAATTCCTTCCCGCTAAATACTTAGGCATTGCCATTTTCTTATACGGTGATAGTTAAGCTTTAACATAATACCAGCCTGCTGCAGGCTGCAACAACCATAAAAAAATTCTCATGATAGCTGCTAAAGAATCTGTTGAAACCGAAACCCGCATGTATATGTACGACTTGCTGAACACTGCCAAAGAGTTTGGCTTTAAGGCAGACGACAGCTGGGAACTGAGCATGGTAACCAATACCGAAAGAATAAGGATTCAAAAAGATTATTATCCAACGATTGCTGCCAAAGTTGGTCCCGAAATTTTGATGGAGGTGTTTCATACTATTAAAACAAGACTTAACCAGTCGTTCCAGAAAGAAGAGCCTAAGACTGATAGTCGTGGGGTTGCTATAACAGAGGATCTTAATTACCTGGTTGCCTTTAATCCTAAAAGACCAAGAACCTAATAATCGATTTAACTTTCAAATAAGTATTTCCTTTTTGGGGCTTTAAAATAAAGATTGCGCTTCCTTTTTTAAATTGGGGGCGCTTTTTTGTGAAATGAACTTTGCTGCTCACAGGGTGTTTAAAAATGATCTGCAAAATTCAAAACCTCCGGTTAGCTGTTAATGATATATTTGTACCATGTTTGGTTTCAATTTATAACATGGTAAGCAAGGCATTAAGTATAAACGGGAGGATTTGGTTTGAAACTCCCGATGGTAAGTTATTAGGTCATGGCCGGGTGGAGTTGTTGGAGCGGATACAGCAATCGGGATCATTAAGGCAGGCGGCTTTGCAAATGAAAATGTCATACCGGCAGGCTTGGGATATGATCAATTATATGAATGAACATTTTGGGGCGCCTGTGGTTATTTCGCACCGAGGCGGTAAGGGTGGCGGCAGTGCCGAACTTACCGAAAAAGGCCTTAAGGCAATTGAACAGTTTAAATTGTTTCAACAAAAATTCGAGGAATTTTTAAAAACTAACAGTCCGCTTATCCAGGTTTAACCAGGCGGGGGAGCATAAATTTATAGTCCGGTCTGTCGACCGGTTTATTTTTATTTATCGTTATATAAATAAAAGCATATCGATTTGTAACTTGCGGCTATATGAAGAAATTTTACTCCTTAATATTGTTGATGGCGTTTACCTACGGCCATCTTTTTGCGCAAAAAAGCGGAAAAGCAAAAGATACAACTGCTGTAAAAAGCGATACTACGCGGATAAAGAAACAGGAACTTAGTGAGGTAGTAATATCCGCATCGCGCATCAGCGAAAGCATATTACGATCGCCGGTGAGTATTGAAAAAATAACCGCTGCCGACTTCCGGCGCTCGGCCGCGCCATCTTTTTTTGATGCGCTGGAGAATGTAAAGGGCGTGCAGCTGATAACACCCAGTCTTGGTTTCAGGATAATTAACACCCGGGGTTTTGCCAATACCACCAATGTGCGTTTTACCCAGCTGGTTGATGGTGTTGACAACCAGGCGCCGCATATTGGTGCTCCGATAGGTAATGCCATGGGGCCAAACGACATGGATATCGAAAGCGTGGAGATCATTCCCGGTACGGCATCGGCTTTATATGGCTTAAATGCTATTAATGGGCTGGCTAATTTTATAACCAAAGATCCATTTACCAGCCAGGGGATCAGTATCCAACAAAAAACAGGAATCAATCATCTTGGCGACTCGGAAACATCAGCTAAGTTGTTTTCAGAAACCAGTTTTAGGTTGGCAAAAGCTATCTCAAAAAAATTCGCCTTTAAAATAAATGGTACCTATACCACTGGTTATGATTGGATAGCCGACAACCGTACCGACTTGAACGCGGCTGCTAATGCTAAACTCGGGATTCCCGGCGGTGTGGATAATCCGGGGTACGACCCGGTGAATGGCTACGGCAATGAATCATCCGATAGGAAAACCGTTACGCTTGGTGGCAAGCAATATTCCATTGCCCGTACCGGCTATGCCGAAAAGGATGTAACCAGCTACGATTTGCACAACGTGAAAGTTGATGTGGGCCTGGTTTATAAAATTAATGATGATACCCGTTTAACCTACACCTACCGTTTTGCCAACCTGGATAATATTTACCAGCGTGCCAATCGGTTCAGGCTGTCAGGCTATGTACTGCAGCAGCATGCGCTCGAACTAAAAAATAACATTTACCAGGTACGCGCTTACTGGACGAGCGAGAACACCGGCAAATCATATAACCTGCGCTCGGCAGGCGAAAACGTTGATCGTAACTATAAAGATGATAATACCTGGTACGCCGATTTTACCAAAGGTTTTAATACGGCGACAGCAGGTGGAGCCACAGTGCCCCAGGCTTTGCAACAGGCCCGTCAATTGGCGGATGCGGGGCGTTACCAACCGGGAACAGCCGCTTTTAAAAATACGCTTGATAAACTGGCCGATATCAACAACTGGGATATTGGATCGGCCCTGCGGGTAAAGGATGATATGTGGCATGCAGAAGGGCAGGTTGATATCTCCAACGCCATTTCATCAACCTTTAAAAAAACAACCGGGCTTGAGTTGTTAGCCGGATTTGATCATCGTACCTATATCATTCACCCTGATGGTAATTACTTTATTAATTATGTAAAGGGCAAAGAGTACAGCAATATTGATTACAGCAAAACCGGTGGCTTTGTACAGGTAGGCAAATCGTTTTTTGATAGTAAGCTGAAACTATCTGCCACGTTGCGTGCCGATAGGAATGATTATTTTAGTTTGAAATTAAATCCAAGGCTTACGGCTGTTTTTTCGCCGGTTCCCGAGCAAAATTTCAGGGTATCATACCAGAGTGGCTACCGTTTCCCAAGTATTTTTGAGGCTTTCTCCAACGTGAATAGCGGTGGCGTAAAGCGGGTTGGCGGTTTAAGGGTGGTATCAAGCGGGGTATTTGAAAACTCCTATATCCGTACTTCTATCGATGCTTTCCAGGCTGCTGTTAAAAACGATTTTAACGCGGGCAGCAGCACCAGCGCGGCCATTGAAAAGGAAAAAGGTTTGCTTAAAAAGAATACCTATACTTACCTGCAGCCAGAGCATATCAACTCTTTTGAAGCAGGCTATAAATCCCTGTTTTTTGAGGGCGACCTGAGTGTAGATGCCGATTTTTACTATAACAGGTACAACAATTTCATCGGGCAGATTGAAATTAACGTACCCAACACCCAAAAGGCAGATTCCATTCCCTATTACCTGAACGATAAAACCAAACAGGCCCGTTACCGCGCCTGGACAAACTCGCAAAGTACGGTTTACAACATTGGCGGCAGTTTAGGTTTGCAGTATAAAATATGGCAAAAGTTTATCCTCTCGGGCAATGTATCGTACGCCAAATTACAGCGTACTGCTAATGAGGATGCCTTGGAAGATGGTTTTAACACACCGCGATGGATCACCAATTATTCTTTCGGCGGTAACCGGGTGATTGGCAATTTTGGGTTTAATGCAACCTATAAATGGCAAAGCGGCTTTTACTGGCAATCGTTTTTAGTTAATGGAAATGTGCAGGCCTATGGCACTATTGATGCACAGGTTAATTATGATTTCCTGAAAACCGGGCTTAACGTAAAAATTGGAGCGAGCAACCTAACCAATAAATACTATTACTCGTTTTTAGGCGGACCGGCCATAGGTGGGTTTTATTATACCACGCTCACGCTCAACTTAAAATAGAAAACAGGCTATTGTCATAGTATAAGTTTATTCCGTTGATCCATAGTGAGGGTCAACGGATTATTAAGTTTCTGATAGAAAATTACAATCTATTTTAGTGCTAAGCCGTCCTTATATTTCTTGGGTTTTATTTTAAAATGCTTTTCAAATAGTCGCCCAAAATGACTCAGGTTGCTAAAGCCAAGCTGGTACCCGGTTTCGGATACTGAAAGGTTGCCGAGCAGGCGGGCGGCTTCATTCATTCTTGCCGATTGATAGTAGTTGTAAATACTATCGCCAAATATTTGCCTGAAAAGCTGTTTCATTTTGGTAAGACTGATACCTATCCTGCCAGATAATTCTGGCAACTGGGGCGTTAAACTCAGGTCGGTTAAAATAGCTGCTCTAAGCTTGTATATTTTTACTGCATCAGCCTGGTCTACCGTGATAGAGGCGCTTGCGGCCCGGGTCATTAATTTGGAGAACAGCAGATAAATCAATTCTTCGGCCTTTGTTTTATAAAGCAACATGGCCAATGGGGCGGTTTGGTCAACGTGACTCAGTTGTTTTAACGTATTTTCCATCTCCCGGGTCATTACCTCATGCAATACAAATGAATGACTATCCCTGATCAGAGATTCTATTGGGCAGCCTTCTTCCTGCAGGTTTAAAATGTCAAGTAAGGTCTGGCGCGCGGAGCCAATTACCAGGAAATTAATATGCTGATTGGATGGTATAATAAGATCAGAGAAAAAATTGCCGGTACCCAGTTCTACCTCGCTGCCATTGCTGCCGGTAAACAGAGGGTCATGTGGTAAATTGTTTTGGCCTGCAGGGATCCTCCTGCAATCAAACTTCATGGTAAGCATAGTCGAGGATGATGTATCCATGCGTCGCAATACCAATTCCTCTTTTAAGTGGTAATGGTGAATACATAAGGAGAGCCCATTATTAAGAAAAACTTCCTGTATATAGCCCTCGCCAAGCATTCCAGGCAGGTTTACCCGGTTCTGTACAACATCAACATTAAAACGACTGGCAAAGGCTTCGCCAAAATGAAAACCTTTATCTACCTCAAACTCAAATTCTATTGCCATGATCTTGTGGTTTTAAAGATATGGTTAACGGTCAAGGTAATCTGGCGGGTAAAGTTTCTGTCCATATTTTTCGGCGATGGCTCCTAATTTTTTCTTTAATTCGTCATCCATAGGTGGCGGCGGCAAAAAGGTGCCGAAAGGTGCTGGCCGGCCTATTTCTTCAAAAAAAAGTTCGAGGCCAGCAGGTGTTACCGTGCAAAGCAGCTGCGCAATTTTATCCGTATTATTATGAAAGCAGTGAACAATACCACCAAAGGGAATATTAACGAATGAGCCTTTGCGCGCGGTGTAATTACCTGCCTCGGATTTTACTTCAACCTCGCCTTCAACCACATAAAAACTTTCCTGTATCTCGGCGTGGGCATGAGGACCGGGACCGCCACCGGGTGGTACCAACATTTCAATAAGTGCATACTTGCCATCAGTTTGCTTGCCTGATATGATTACCCGGTATGAATTGCCCGCAATTGATAAGCCTTGCCCATCCTGCGGGCCAACAATTGTTACCGTTTTATTTGAATTTTCCATATTGCTTTAATTAGATTGCATAGTGTTGTTTGTAAAGGATTAAACAGTTATCGCCAACTTTGGATAGTCAGTATATCCCTGTGCATCTGGTGTATATAGTGTTGAAAAATCTACCGCGTTTAATGGTGTGTTGTTTGCAATGCGAACGTCCAGATCGGGGTTTGCTAAAAACGAGCGGCCAAAAGCAACAAGGTCGGCAAAACCTTTAGCTAAGGTGTCAGCCGCGCTCTCGGGTGTATTACCATTACAAATAATTATGGTACCGCTAAACCCTGCACGGATTTCATCGAATGTTTTTTGAGCGATTTTTGGAGAACGGCAAATGTGAATATAGGCAATACCTATTTTGTTTAATTCATGCGCCAGGTAAGCGTAGGTATTATGTATTTCTTCTGCATCATATTCCTGTAGGTCGCCAAGTGTTGAGAAGGGCGAAAAACGGATACCTACCTTTTCTTTACCGATAGCATCGGCAATTTGCTGTGCTACTTCAAGCCCAAATGATGCCCGGGCTTTAAAATCACCACCATATTGATCTGTACGGTTGTTGGTATTGGGGTTTAAAAACTGTTCAATCAAATAACCATTGGCACCGTGTATTTCAACGCCATCAAAACCGGCCTCAACGGCGTTTTTGGCGGCAGCTACATGCTCCGCTATAGTGGCTTTTACTGCCGCTGTTGTTAAGGTTACGGGTATAGGATAATCTTGCAGGCCCAGGCTATCGGTATACATTTGCCCCGCAGCTTTAATATCCGAAACACCTACCACTTCGGCGTTTGGGGGCAAATTATCGGGGTGAGTTATCCGGCCGGTATGCATTAACTGAACAAATATTTTACTGCCGCCATCATGTACCGCGGTAGTTACTTTTTTCCAGCCTTCAACTTGCTCGTTACTAAAAATACCGGGGATACGGGCATAGCCCAATCCATTGGGCGATGGGGAGGTGCCTTCTGTTATAATTAAACCGGCGCCGCTGCGCTGGCCGTAATATTGAGCCATAAGGTTATTAGGGATGTTGCCTATTGCCCTGCTGCGTGTCATAGGGGCCATCACCAGGTGGTTTTTTAATTGAAATCCCTTTTGGTGATAGGGTGCTAAGATATTGTTCATGCTATTTTTATTAAAGTATATAAATACACAACAAATGTAGATGTATGTAGATACTTAAAATAGCCGTAAAAGTTTTAAAAATAGTCCGATCGGTCGGCTTTTGGTAGCCGGGTTGCCTTAAATACGCTTATATTATAATTAGCATTTGGTGCTTGTTAAGTATTATTGATAAGCGGCCTTAACAAATTCATTAATCGCCTGGATATAATAGCAGCCCCCGTGATTGTGGTGGCGCATTTTATTTGCTGTGGACTTTAATACTTTTTGTATTAGCTGCTCATGTGGTAATGGGGGGTAATTAGTTTCTCCGGTTTTAAAACCAGCGTCTCTTAATGTTGCTATCTCGTTTAATTTAGTTTTAATGGCTTTTAGCATCGGCGCGTTTTTGCGCATCAGGTTCCAGGCTAAAAAATTGCTGATATAGGTGTTTATGATTTTTTTTGCCTTGGGCACTTCGGCCTGGCGTTGCGTTATAGTAACATCATTTAGTTTTGATAGTTCATCAACGTTTACCAGTTTAATGTTTGAAAGCTGGGCGGATGATGCTTCCACGTTATAAGGGATAGATAGATCTATCACTAATTTGGGGCCGGATGCCTCAAGCTGGGTGTAAAGTACAGTTGGTTTTTCTGAATTAGTGGCAGTTATAATGATATCAGCTGATGCAATATATTCATCTAACCGAGCCATTGGAGCATGTTTCAGGTTCAGTTTTGCTGCAAGGTTTATGGCTTTTTCTTCGGTCCGGTTAATCAGGGTGATATCGGTGGCACCAAGATAGTCCACCATGTTTTTACAGGTGTTACTTCCTATTTTGCCGGTTCCCAGCAACAGTATCTTTTTATCGGCTAAGTTGGTTACCGTTTCTTTGATATATTTAATAGCGGCAAACGATACAGAAACAGTCCCATCACTTAGCGAGGTTTCATTTTTTATTGTTTTGGATGATTGCAGTACATCGTTAACCAAACGCTCTAAAAAACAGTTGATAAAATCCCTGTCCTTAGCAAATTTTACGGCTTGTTTTAGCTGGCCTATGATCTCATAGTCACCTAAAATTTGTGAATCAAGGCCTGCCCCTACATTAAACAAATGTTCAATGGCTTTCTTCCCGTTTTTTACGTAGGCAAGCTGTTTAAATGAGGTTGCGTTGCCCAGGGTTTGGGTACATAATAAATTAATGAGTTGCGCAGGTTGGTCTGCAAATCCATAAATTTCTGTTCTGTTACAAGTGGAAATAATAAATAACGAGGAGATACCAAAAGCAGGTGCCAGATTTAATATATTTTCATACTGATCATGGCTGATTGTAAACATGCCCCTCATGGAAGCATCCGTTTTTTTGTAATTAATACCTGCAATAAAGAAGCCGCCAATGTTACAGGGCGTGGTTATATTCAAGAGTTTCAGATCCGTATCCATAAATAGCAAAATGTGCTTTTTAGCATCTTTTAAGTATTGAAAAATATTACTTAACCTGCTGTAAGCAACAGTACAAAGATTCATTAAACCTGTTAATGTATGTATGATAGGTGTCAGTAATAATAATGACCTGGGTCACAAATTGGCAGGCAACAATTATTGATGATCTGTACTATGATAGACTATCCATCATGTAAATAATGTACTATAAATAGCAAACCCAGTGTTTTTTATAGCTTTGATAGTTGAATAAATTTGATTTACCAGAATTTAAGGAATTGGATTTTGAAAGTATAGATTTGGATAAATTACGCGACTAAAACTGTGATGGAAATTGAGGAAGAATTAAAAAAGATACTACCCGCCGCCCGTATCAAAACCCGGTACATTGACCTGGTATCATTTGCATCAGATGCCGGCTTTTATTATTTAGTACCAAAGGCTGTAGTTCAACCCGCCGGCGAGCAGGAGATTGTTGCATTATTTAAGTTTTCACATCAGCATAATATCCCCCTGGTTTTTCGTACCGGTGGTACCAGTCTTTCGGGCCAGTCAATAACAGATGGCATATTGGTTGATCTTAGTCAGTTTTGGGATAAGATCACAATAGAAGAATCCGGGAATCTGGTGCGGGTACAGCCGGGTATTACGGGGCAAATGGTTAATACCTTCCTGAAAAAATATAACAGGAAAATAGGTCCCGATCCGTCAAGTATCAGCGCGGCCATGATGGGTGGTATTTTATCCAACAACGCCAGCGGTATGTGTTGCGGTGTTAAACTTAACTCCTACCATACTACCAAATTTATAAGGTTTATATTACCCGATGGGAAGGTGTTTAGCACCGAAGATATAAACGATTACTCCCGGTTTAAAAATGAATGTGCTGACCTATATCAGATCTTGACAGACTTGAAAGCTCGTATTGAGTTAAATGGCGGTTTATATAATAAGATCAGGAATAAATATCAAACTAAAAATACGGTTGGTTACTCGTTAAACGCCTTTATTGATCATAAACATCCGTTAGATATTCTTGCACATTTATTAATTGGGGCCGAAGGTACACTGGCATTTATTGCCGGGGCTGTGTTAGAAACTGTTCCCGATTATCCGTGCAAATCAACCGCGTTACTTTATTTTCCTGATATTTATTCGGCTTGCCAGGCAATTATTCCGCTAACTGATGCCGGGGCCCTGATGGTAGAATTGATGGACAGAGCATCATTACGATCGGTTGAAAACATGGTTGGGATGCCTGCAATTGTAAAGGAATTGCCCCCGGCGGCGGCCGCATTGCTGATTGAATTTCAGGAAAATACCTATGATGAACTGGAATTTAAGGTAAATGGGTTTCTACAATCAGTAACAGAACTTTCATTACTAAACGCCCCCGTTTTTACGAGCGACCCTATAGAACAGGATTTTTTCTGGAAAGTTAGAAAAGGGCTTTTCCCGGCGGTAGGTGCGGTGCGGGCAAGCGGAACTACGGTGATCCTGGAAGACCTTACCTTCCCGGTAAGCAAATTGGGCGATGCTATTTTAGATCTGCAGGAGTTATTTGTAAAATACAATTACACCAATGCCATCGTCTTCGGGCATGCAAAGGATGGCAATATCCACTTTGTGGTAACGCAATCATTTGATGAGCCCGAAGAAGTAAAACGCTATGATTTGTTTTTGCGGGAGGTTGTTGCTTTAGTGATAGATAAATACGACGGCAGCTTAAAGGCCGAGCATGGTACCGGCCGCAACATGGCCCCGTTTGTAGAAACCGAATGGGGTGGCGAAGCTTACGATATCATGAAAATCATCAAGCAGGCCATCGACCCTAAAAGGCTTTTAAACCCGGGCGTGATCATCAATGATGATGCAGAAGCCCATCTAAAAGATTTAAAAGAGATGCCGGCTGTGGAAAGCGAAGTAGACAAGTGTATAGAATGCGGGTATTGTGAGCATAAATGCCCAAGCCGCAATTTAACTACCACACCACGGCGGCGCATTGTAATAAGAAGGGTGCTAAAGAAACTGCAAAAAGCCGGTGATGAATCTAAATATAAACTCCTGCTTGATCAGTACCAGTACGATGGTTTGGAAACCTGTGCGGTTGATGGTCTTTGCGCTACCGCCTGCCCGGTAGATATCAATACCGGCGACCTGGTTAAGCGTTTACGAAGAGAAAATCATTCTCCATTTCAAAATAGGCTTGCGCTCATGGTTGCCAAAAACTTTAAAACGGTGGAGTGGAGCATTCGTACAGGTTTGAAGATAGGCTTTGGGATCAATAAGGTTTTGGGTGATAAAGCCATGTATAGGCTTACCAAATTTGGGCAGCGGGTTATACCGGCAATGCCTTTATGGTCAGATCAAATGACCTATCCTCCTGATCTTTCCTTTAGCAAATCTGTAAATAACCTTGCTCATGCAAACCCGGCAAATACAATTGTGTATTTTCCTGCCTGTATCTCAAGAATGTTGGGTACTTACAAAGGGAAGGATAAGAATATCATGGATACCTTTATGAGTGTATGTGCTAAAGCTGGTGTGGCAGTACGTATATTAAACAACCTGAGTGGCAGCTGTTGCAGTCAGATCTATTCGTCTAAAGGATTTAAAGACGCCTATGAGTATACCGCTAATGATATTGTACAGCGACTATGGGCATCAAGTAATGATGGGCATTTACCGGTAGTAACAGATGTAAGCTCTTGTGCTTATACTTTGCATAATATGCGGGCTGTGCTTACTGCAGATAACCAGGCAAAGTTTGATAAACTCCGCATATTGGATAGTGTTGATTTTTTTCATGATCATGTAAAACCTATTGTTACCGTAAAACAAAAGAAAGGCAGCATTACCGTACACACCGTTTGTTCTTTGGAGAAAATGAAAACGGTAAATAAATTTGTAGAGCTGGCCAGGCATTTTGCGGCAGACGTAACTGTGCCGAAACATGGAGGTTGCTGTGGTATGGCCGGCGACCGCGGATTTTTGTTCCCGGAGTTAACGGATTCAGCAACTATGGCCGAGGCGCTGGAAGTAAAGCAAAATAATTATGATGGGTATTATTCATCAACAAAAACCTGCGAAATGGCTATGTCAAAAGCGGTTGCTCAAAATTACGAATCCATCCTTTATTTGATTGATGAGGCGATATAAACTCAGGGAAAAGTCTTTTAAAATTATAGCGGCTTTTCTATTAGGATGAGGAAGTTCGAAAGCTAAAAAGCGGACGTCATGCCGAATTTATTTCGGCATCCCACAGGACATTCACGCCTGCTTGGTTTCCGACTTGTCTGCTGTAGACCTTTCCCGTGCTTACCTGCACGTGGGATGCCGAAATAAATTCGGCCTGACTTGGTTTTTTTTAGCGATTTCCCGTGTAAACTCAATTGCCTACAAAAACTGCTTACGATACGCAAACGGCGTTTTTCCCATTATAGCTTTAAACTGCCTGTTGAAATAAGAAAGGTTATCAAACCCACATTCAAAACTTACCTTGGATATGCTTAGTTCTTTTTCGGCCAGTAAAGAAGAAGCGTGGGTGATCCTGACGTTATTAATAAATTGCGATAGCGTTTTATGGGTGCGCCGTTTAAAATAACGACAAAATGCGGCTTCATTCATGCATGCCAGCGAAGCTGCTTTTTTGGTATTAACATCTTCTTTGAAATTTTCAAGCACATAAGTGAAAACAGCCTCCAATCGATTTTCGCCCTCACGGGCACGGATCGGCTCTTTAAACTGTTCGGAGCTGATCATGGTAATTTTATCCCTTTGGAGGGAAGAAACGTTTTCCAGCAGTTGCATCAGCGTGATTAAGGCTTTTAATCCTTTCTGTTTGTGAATATCAAAAATCAGCTTCTTTAACTGCGTTGTTGGGTGATTGATCCGGATACCCCTTTTTGCCAATTTAAACAGCTCTTTTACAATTTTAAATTCGGGTTTCAAATAAAAATCGTGCCCTAAAAAATCGTCCTTAAACTGGATGATCATGGAATGTGCCAATTCTCCGGAATCCACAAAAGATTTTTCATTGATGAAATAATGCGGAAAGCCCGGCCCGAAAATGTACATATCACCCTCGGTGAAATTCATGATCCTATCGCCACCGTAAAATTTTCCATGTCCCTTTACAATAATGGTAAATTCATATCCCTCATGAAAATGGAAGGGCGCGGCAAACTGGGAAGTGATCTCTTCTTTAACTACAAAACTTGCATCTGTAGAAAGTGAAAGCTCACGTAAAATCTTCTTCAAATGATGTTTTTTTGGGTATTGGTTGAAACAAATGTAAATATTGTATCAGTAATGGCAAAATTTGTGTTTTTTATGCTACTTCTGCTTCTATAAATTTGAATAGGTATAAAACCCCAATTATACAATGGACGACAAAGAATTAAGAAGCAGGGCCTGGTTTGGCCGCAAAGGGAAAGATGGTTTTATATACCGTGCCTGGATGAAAAACCAGGGTATCCCTGATTATGAATTTAACTGTAAACCGGTAATTGGCATCTGTAATACCTGGAGTGAGTTAACCCCATGTAACGCCCATTTTCGTGAACTCGCCGAATCTGTAAAACGGGGCATTTTGGAAGCCGGTGGTTTCCCGGTGGAGTTTCCGGTAATGTCATTGGGCGAAACCTTAATGAAGCCAACGGCCATGCTGTACCGTAACCTGGCCAGTATGGATGTGGAGGAATCCATCAGGGCAAATCCTTTGGATGGTGTAGTGCTGCTGTGTGGTTGCGATAAAACAACGCCATCATTGGTGATGGGTGCCTGTAGCGTAAACCTGCCAACCATAGTTGTATCTGGCGGACCAATGTTAACCGGCAACCACAGGGGCAAACAGATTGGCACCAGCGATGTTTGGCGGTATCACGATGATGTACGTGCCGGCAAAATAATGGAAGAGGAACTGTTGACCATTGAATCGGCCATGTGCCGCAGCCAGGGGCATTGCGCGGTTATGGGCACAGCATCATCTATGGCCTGTATGGTTGAGTCTTTAGGTTTGTCGCTGCCTGGCAATGCCGCTATTCCTGCTGCCGATTCAAGGCGTAAGGTTTTGGCCCAGCTTTCGGGACTGCGGATAGTGGAAATGGTTAAGGAAGATCTGAAGCTATCAGACATATTGACCAGGAACGCTTTTGAAAATGCCATAAAAACCAATGCAGCCATCGGCGGTTCAACTAATTTTGTGATCCATTTATTGGCTATTGCAGGCCGGATCGGCGTGCCTTTGGAGTTAAAAGATTTTGATCACCTCTCCAAGAACATCCCGCTGATCGCAAACCTTCAGCCGTCTGGTAAATATTTCATGGAAGATCTTTTTTATGCGGGTGGCTTACCGGTTGTGTTAAAGGCGCTGGATAACATACTGCATCGTGATTGTATCACTGTGAACGGAAAATCCATCAGTGATAATTATAGTAATGTAATAGGGTACAACAGTGATGTGATCACTACGGTTGATGCGCCGTTTAATACAGCCACCGGTCTTGCCGTATTAACCGGGAACTTGTGCGAAGCGGGAGCGGTTATCAAACCTTCGGCTGCAAGCGCGCATTTGATGCAGCATACCGGTAAGGCTGTTGTTTTTGAAAATATAGAAGATTTTAAGGCACGTATTGATACGGATGAGTTGGAGGTGGATGAAAATAGTGTGCTGGTATTAAAAAATGTGGGCCCTAAAGGATACCCCGGAATGCCCGAAGTTGGCAATATGGGTATCCCTAAAAAATTGCTCGAAAAAGGGATCACGGATATGGTGCGCATCTCTGACGGTAGGATGAGCGGAACAGGATTTGGCACCGTGGTATTGCATGTATCGCCGGAGGCTGCAACCGGAGGGGATTTTGCCATGATTAAAACCGGCGATCTGATAACGCTTGATGTGCCCAACCGGCTATTAAATGTTGACATTAGCCCGGCGGAACTTGCGGAAAGAAAAAAACAATATTTGCCACCCCCACCTATTACAGATCGTGGCTACGTTAAGCTATATACAGATCATGTTCAGCAGGCGCATTTAGGCGCCGATATGGACTTTTTGATTGGTGGTTCCGGGAGTAAGGTTTTAAGGGATTCGCATTAATTTTATAAAATGAGTTTTAAAAATAAAGTAGCTATAGTAACGGGTGCGGGTCAGGGTATTGGCTTTGAGATCTGTAAAATGCTGGCTGCAAAAGGAGCCTCAGTAATCCTGAACGATATTGATGCCGATCTGGCCAACAACGCGGAAACACTGATTAATGAAAACAATAGCGATCAATGTTTAGCCATGGTTGGTGACTCAAGCGATTTATCCTTTATCAACAAAATGGTGGAAACCGCTGTTGAGCGCTATGGACGATTGGATATCGTTATCGCCAACGCGGGCATCACCCTGTATGGTGATTTTTTTACCTATACTAAAGAATCATTTTCTAAAGTAATGGATGTTAACCTCGGCGGCTCATTTTTTTTAGCCCAGGCGGCCGCAAAGCAAATGAAACAGCAGGAAAACGGGGGCGCTATCCTGTTCACATCTTCGGTAGTTGGTCACCAGGCATTGAAAAGCCTTGCGGCCTATGCCATGACCAAAGCCGCTTTAGAAATGCTGGCCAAAAACCTGGTTATTGAGCTTTCGCCGTATAAAATTAACGTAAACACGGTAGCGCCGGGGGCAACACTCACCGAGCGTACTATGGAGGAGGCCGACTATGAACGCGTCTGGTCGGACATTACCCCGATGGGTCGCCCTGCTTATGTGGCTGATATAGCAAACACCGCTTTGTTTTTAGTATCTGACGAGGCCAAACATATTACCGGCCAAAGCCTTATTGTTGATGGTGGATGGACATCGGTAAGCGCTTTGCCCAACGGAATTAAATAAAAGGCGTTAACTATTACCTGCGGGCAGGTAATAGTTAAAATAAATACTTAATCAAAAAAAACTATGGTAGAAATTGCTTTTAAAAGTGAATGTTTTTTAGGAGAGGGGCCGGTTTGGGATGATAAAACTAAAACCTTGTGTTGGGTAGATATACTGGGCGGCCATATTCATGAATTTAACCCGGATACGGAAAGCTGCAAAACGCTGGATGTTGGGCAGATGATTGGTGCAGTAGCTATCTGCAACGATGGGGATTTCCTGGTGGCGTTAAAAAATGGTTTGGGTATCATTAACCGCAAAAGCGGAAACCTTAGCCTGTTTGCTCATCCGGAATCTCATTTGTTGGAGAATCGGTTTAATGATGGCAAATGTGATCCTACCGGGAGGTTCTGGATTGGTTCAATGGCGATTGACGAACAGCCAAATGCGGGAAGCCTGTACATGTTGGATCTCAATAACGACATTATCCTGAAGATTGATAATACCACAATATCCAATGGGCTGGCCTGGAGCCTGGATAATAAAATTTTTTATTTTATAGATACGCCTACCATGAATGTGGTTGCCTATGATTTTGAACTAAGCACCGGGAATATAACTAACAAAAGAACGGTTATTGTTATTGAGGAAAGGGACGGCTACCCTGATGGCATGACTATAGATAATGAAGGCATGCTATGGATTGCCCATTGGAATGGCTGGCAGGTAACACGTTGGGACCCTGTTAAAGGCGAAAAACTATTTGCATTGCCTCTGCCGGTAGCCAACGTAACATCCTGCACTTTTGGAGGTTCAAATTTTCAGGATTTGTATATAACTACTGCAAAAAAAGGATTGACAGATGATGAGCTTAAACAGCAGCCCCTTGCGGGTAATCTCTTCATGTGGAAAAATACAGGTTACACCGGTATGGCAGCCGTTGAATACAAAAAACACGATAGCATAGGATGATGGATTTTTCTATCTCTTAGAGGCTGTTTAAAAAAAATAGATCTTCATTGCGAGTTGTAAAATCTGGTGGCCTCTGAAGGAGAAAATGACGTAACAAAAAAAGGCTGTCATCCTGAGCTTGTCGAAGGATAGCGGGCAAAGGCCTCTCCGCGCGAGTCTTCGACAGGCTCAGACTGACAGGTCCACACGCCTCAAAATCCAATACGTCATGGGTAGGTTTACTATCCGGGGAACACTGAAAGGAAAATGACGTTTGAAAAGTTTGTCATCCTGAGGAACAAAGGATGACAAAAAGGGCTTTAACAATTACCTTCCTGGATAGGTATAATGATATTTTATTTTTTAATGCTGACCTCCGTAATGGCGGTTCTGCGGGTGGCTGTGTAAACGATGCCATTTACCATTTCGTACCCGGTAGAAACGGTTTGCGAATATCGTTTTAAAACAACACCCGTGTTATTATCTATTAATAATGAACCATTAATGCGGCTGTTTAAATTACCGCCTAAAACGGAGGTTTTGTAGGTTATAGTAGTGGTTAGGCCATTTATAGCGTAAATTGTATAATTGGTTGTTGCTGATGGCGTAACATCGGCCCATGAATACCCTTTTTTCAGCGTGGGATTTACCGGGAAATCTACCATGAATTGTAACGTGCTGCCTGGCGACAAATGCTCTGGCTGTATCCCGGTGAACGATAAAAGAGTATCATTTACAAAAGCAGGGCGTTTTAAATTCAATATTTCGCCTTTGTTATTTACCGAAACCATTGATTGGGCATTTACCATTTTTTGCAACCCGCTTTGAATAACTGAATTAGGGTCGGCTGGCTTGCCTGAGTTGTATACCAGGTTTTGATCCATGGCATTTATTGTATCAATAAGCTTATCTGTGGTGATTGTAAATGAAGCTGCCTTTGGAGAAGCATCAGTTACTTTGTAAGTTTTAACAACTATGGAAACCGAGCCAACATGTAAGGTTTGGCTACCGCGCTGCAGTACACAGTTTGATTTTGTAATTACATGTCTTTGAAATTCATCCCCCGCCTTAAATCTCATCTGTGCAGATGTAACACCACTAATCAATGTTAATATTATAATTAATATATGTTTAAACCCCATTGGTGTAGTTTTCATTTTTGTGTTTTTGTAATAATGCCTATAGGTATCTATTGACATTATGCCATTATTGCCATTACTTTTTGGGTGATGGAGATTTAACTTTTTTTGCGCCTTTACCGCGGGATCTGATCGCTTTTTTTGCTGCCGGTTTTACCAGCTTAAAGCTTACATTTTCCAGGATACCGGGAGTAGACCATATAGCCGGGCCATTACCCTGGGGTAACACGGGAGTAGGCTGGTTCATCACATCGGGCATAACAGGAAGTGGTCCCTTTAAAGTTGAGGCTTGCCCCGATGGTGTCGGCTCTGTGGCAGAAACCGGCATCTCTGGGGATTCCGGAACAGGCAGATCAAAAGTGGAGGTAACCGGGATGTCCTGGGGTGATTGTCGCGGCAGCGGTGGTGCATCGGGCACGCCGGGCAATGGTATTGCTGCCGATCCCGTTTCAATACCCAATATAGTTGGCTGGTCGGGGGCGTTTACCAATGGTGATGTAGTGGCAATAGCAGCCAGGGCCTGCATTTGCACGGCCGGTCCGGGTGGCAGCGAAATTGCAGGAATATCCTTAAGCGTTAGTACAATTGGCTTACCGGGTACCAATTTCCCTGTATTGCCTTTTGGCAGGTTACGGGGTGGCAATGGTGGCGGAACGTTCCAGTCCGATAAATTACTTTTTTGGGCCATTGCCTCATTTAAGGAGCAGGCAAGAGCTATAAACGTCAAAATCAAGATCGGCAGTAATTTAGTGCGACCCCGGATTCTTTCCGTTTTTTTTTGTGGGTATGATGTTTTCATTCAATAATTATCTTTTTATAGAAAGCGGACGGCATCCTTATCAACGATGGATTTGGTTAGCTGATGGATATCCAGGAAATTTTATTCAAAAACCAAAAGTCATGTGTTTTTAAACGGTTTTATACCCACCAGATGTTTCAAATTCATTCCAAATCATTCATTATTAAAGTTAATCTTTTTTATTAATTCGCAGGTTATAGGTGCATTAATGCTAAAAGCATCTGCACTTTTTGATAGCATCATGCCGCTCTTTTTTTCTGTCTTTATCCACCCTACTCACTATTGGTAAACTTACGTTTTAACAGGGTCGCAAAAAATACCAATTGCTTTGTATTGTAGGCCTTGGCGCAGGTCCATAAAATTGTGTTATAAAAAACAGCCAAAAGTCATGATGGAAAATCGATGACTTTATTAAACACAGGGCTATAACAACAGATTTTTTAACCTAAAGAAAAATGTCATGAGCAGCTATTTGGAATATTTGATTTACTGTATCCCCATCCCATTTATTGTATTAGCATACAGGTATAAGCTTAGGTGTAAAAGATTGCAGAGTACGGGTAAAATACCAGATATTATTGACGCCAGGCAACGGCAAACGCTGTTCTCTTTATTGGCTATACTATCGGCTTTGATAATTATTATTACACAATTGCAGTTTTTTTCCGACAGCATATAAATCACTATCTTTAGCTGGGAACATATACCCGGATATGAAATACTCTTTTTTAGTTCTGTTTATTTTAGCCGTAATTCCGTGTTCCGGTCAAAATATTGATAGTTTAAAAAAAATAGTCTTCAGTAAGTCCCCAGCGCAAAAACGGTTAAACGCTGCTAAGCAAATTACAAGCTATTCATCACTAAAAAATCCAAATGCAACTTTTGCAATTGCAAAGGTAGGGTTAGGGCTTGCAACCAAACTAAATAATAAAAAAGCTCTCGGCTTTATATGGAGAGATATGGGGAAAGCCTGGTATTTAACAGGCAGCTATGATTCTACGGCTTACTATTATAACAAGGCTGCGGGCATTCTGAGTAAAATAAACCAGGCAGATATTTTAGCAGACAACTATAATGAGCTGGCAACGCAATATGCTAAACTAAAGAATTACGATAAAGCGCTGGAGTTTTACAACCGGGCAATTTCCTACGCCCCTAAAACCGGGTCGCGGCGCACGTTGATGACTGCTTTAAACCAGGTTGGCTTGTTGTATGAAACCAAACATAACTACCGCGAGGCCTTAAATTATTTCAGGCAGTCTTTTGATATAAGCGACTCTTTGGATTTTGTTAAAAAAGCAAAAGAAAATACATCCGAAGCTTACAGTCATAACTTTATGGTTGATGTTATGGGGAGCATTAAACAGAAAAATGAATCTGCCCAGGATATTTTAAAAACTATCGATACCAAAAAAGCCTTAAACGATACCCTGGCGCTTACCATCAATTATTTTAACCTTGGGTTATTGTACAAGAGTAAAAGAATGTACCCCCAGTCACTTGATGCCTTACAAAGCTGCTTACAATATGCCACTAAAATAAATTACACAGATATGCAAGCCAGCGCCGTAAACGAGATAGCTGATTTGTACGGGCAAACAGGCGATTACAGGCAAGCGCTTATTTATTTAAAAAAGCACATGGCGTTAAATGCTTTGAGTAATACCAAAAATTCAAAAAGCATTGATGAGCTACAGACTAAATACGAGATAACACAACGGGAAGACCAGCTACTGCAACAGCAGTTTGAGATAACAA
The DNA here is from genome assembly GCF_056405015.1 of Mucilaginibacter sp. P2_A4. Classification (NCBI taxonomy): domain Bacteria; kingdom Pseudomonadati; phylum Bacteroidota; class Sphingobacteriia; order Sphingobacteriales; family Sphingobacteriaceae; genus Mucilaginibacter; species Mucilaginibacter sp. P2_A4. The sequence continues at coordinate 48,375 of NZ_JBFUCX010000014.1, forward strand.
AGCGTAATTACTGGATGACGGGCATCGTTATTTTTATACTGCTGATACTTGTAATAGGGTTTATTTATTATAAGCAAACACAGCTTAAGCAACGTAACATCGCCATGCAGGCTATCATTGCAGCGGAGGAAAGCGAACGCAGGCGAATAGCCCAGGATTTGCACGATAGCGTAAGCCAAACGATGTCTGCAGCAAAAATTAACCTGACAGTTATTGGCGGCGAATTGCCTTTCGTAGACGATGAACAACGAAAACGGTTTGAGAAGGTAATTAACCTGGTTGATTATGGCTTTAGGGAGGTAAGAACAATATCGCACAACATGATGCCCTGGGCGCTTCATAAAACAGGCCTGGCGCAGGTGGTTAAACAGTTTATTGAAAATATTGAAAACGAAGCCACCGCTATAAATTTCTTTAGCAGGGGCTTTGATGCGCCATTTGATGATACTACGGAAATTATTTTATACCGGGTATTACAGGAAAGTGTAAACAACGTAATGAAGCATGCCAATGCAAGCAGGCTTGATATTTCATTGATAAGGGACAAGGATAATATCAGCTTAACCATTGAAGATAACGGTAAAGGGTTTGATGCCAGCAATCCCGATATCAACAAGGGGATGGGGCTGAGCAACCTGCGATCGCGGATCAATTTTTTAAATGGTAAGGTTGAGCTTGATTCGCAGGTGGGTAAAGGTACTTTGGTATCAGTTTATATTCCCGTTATCAATAAAGCTCTATAAATCATATTGCAGTATAAACCGGGTAAGCTCTACCGGGTTTTTTAAATTCAGTTTCTGCATGATGTTTTTACGGTGCGTTTCAACCGTATAAATGCTCAAATGAAGGTGATTGGCCATTTGCTGATTGGTAAAATCCTGTTTAATGAATTGTAATAGTTCGGCTTCTCTTTTGGTAAGCTGGAATTGTTTTAAAAAAGGATCCGATTCATTAAACGTTGAATTGGTAACCTGTTGTTTGTATGGAAAACATAGTTCGCCTTGTGCTACCAGGCGCATTGCCTTTAATAATTCACTCTTTTCGGCATTTTTAAACAGGTAGCCGTTGGCGCCGGCGGCTTTTGCTTTTTCAATCAGGTGCTCTTCATTATAGGTGGAAAGCATGATCACTTTAATTTTAGGATGATAGGATTTTACCCGTTTAAGCACCTCGAAGCCATTGATGCCCGGCATATTTATATCAAGCAATAACAGGTTGGGCGTATTGGTATGTAACAGGCCCAATACTTCTTTGCCATTAGCGGCAATATTCATGATCTCAATATCGGGCTCATTTTGCAATAACATACAAAGTCCGTTTATAAATAGGGTATGATCATCTGCTATGATCACTGATATTTTTTCGGCTGTCATTTCCATCGTAGTAATTATTTATAAATCTACTTTTTCTTCATGCGGCAAAAAATACCAACAGCTTTGTATTGTGTGCTGACTGGCTGCTCCATAAAATTGTACTACCAAAACAAAAAAGGGAAAATAAAAAATAGCGTCTGTTAAGCCTGTTTACAACCGGGAATAACAGGTACAATATACAATTTATAAGCACTTGTTAACCTCAAAAACAATGGAATACCTTATCGCTACACTTATAATCATGCTGTTTTGCATAACAGCTTTAGCCCAGGACAGATCCTCAGAAAACACAACAAGTATCTCGAGATCAAAACCTAAACCATTAAAACCTGGGAGTAACCTGAAGCATCAGTAATATACTGGTGCTTCCTGGTTTACTTTCTTTTACAGGTACATTTAATCCCTGCAAAGCCTGTTTAAAATGTTCTTATGCTCCGGGTATAGCAGTTGTAGCACGTCCTTTTTACCCATTTCAAATTCGCTAAAATCAAACCCGGGAGCAACCGCACAACTAACAAGGGAGAACCCATGCGGTGTAATGGTTTCTGAGGCAAACCAGCAACCCGCCTCAATGGCTAAAGATAAACTGCCCGTTGATATATCCGATAGCTCAAAGCTCCCCAGCTTACCATAGTGATCAATAACGTGGATCAACAACGGGATTCCTTTATGAAAATACCAGATCTCATCAGACGATAAGCGGTGGAACCCGGAAAAATCATTTCCTTCCAATAAATAATAAATAGAAGTGCAGGCCTGTTTAAGGGGCCCGCCGGTTTCCCTAAACACCGTTTGATTTGATCGGAATGTTTCTTTATAATATCCGCCTTCGGGATGTGGCTGGAGCTTCAAATGGGCGATCCAGCCTTTTGCGTTTTCCATGGTCATGTTTACAAACTTAAGGGTTGTTTTAAAAAAACAATACAGGTTTGTTTAATAACCTGCAACCGGGAAGAGTTGGTGTCGCGGCTGAATTAGGAAGCTATGCTTTTAATTAATCGATAAGGGGCTTTGCACCGCTGTTTCTGACATAATTACGTCAATTTCTGACAAATACGGGGTTTGCGAATGGGCGGCAATAAATACTTGATTTTATTTTCCGTTATTTGCGATAAGTATTATCGTAATTATCTAAATTAAACAAAAATGGTAAAACAATTGCTAATTATTGGAGGCGGACTTGCTGAGAATTTAGAACAGGCCCTGGGCGATTCGTTTACGGAAATGCCTGTATATTAGAATACATACGATCAGCATAGTAATCAATTGCTTATTTTTGAGCAACAAACAAAAACATCACTTAAACTAACCGGATGCCAACTTTAGGAAAAAATGTGGAGTATGCGATACACTCTTTAGTGTATTTTGTAGGTAATCCTAAAGGGAGTACGATCACCGTTCGCGATCTGGCTAAATTTCAGAATATATCTGAAACGTATCTCGCCAAAACTTTTACCAAACTCAAAAAATCGGGAATTGTAAAGTCGAATATCGGCGTAAAAGGCGGCTATTCTTTGGCCAGAGCTCCAGACGAAATTACCTTTTTGGATATTGTTTTGGCGGTTGAGGGCGAGATATCTTTTTTTGAATGTAATGGGATAAGAGACAATTGTATCTTATTAGATCAGGAAAATCTGCCCTGGAAAAAGGGCGACTATTGCACCATTCATAAGGCCATGATTGATACCGAAAATAAGATCAAGGAGTCTCTCAGGGAAAAAAACCTGCAATGGGTTTTTGATACGATTAATAAAAAAGCATCCCCTGAATTAACGGGGGCAACAAAAGGCTGGTTTGAGGATAATGTGTTTAAAACATCCAAAAAGGAGCTTTCGTAACCCGGTTATTTACTACTGAATCCACACTTGAAGGATAGTGCCTATTATAGGGTAAGCCTTCTGTTAAGGCTGCCCATCTGGTAGTAATTAACCGAACTGTGTTTTGCTGACGGTAACACCCCATGACTACCGCAATAAGCTTGGGGCACATTAATAATCAAATACCAGGATTAGTAAGCAATGCCTATACCTGCCCTACTGATCCCTCATAAATTAATACTATATGGAAAATTTAAAAGAATTTGACAACAGGGAAAAGATCATTGTAGTGGGTGGCGGTTTTGCAGGCTTAAGTTTTGCACGGCTGCTTTTCAAAAACAAGCATTACCAGGTTACGCTGGTTGATAAAAATAATTACAACTACTTTACGCCCCTGCTTTACCAGGTGGCCACCAGTTTTCTTGATCCGTCAAGCATCAGTTACCCTTTTCGTAAGATGTTTAGGGACAAAGGTGTGCGTTTCAGGATGGCAGAATTATTAAGGGTTGATACAGAAAATAAAACTATCCAATTGAGTGATGGTGCACTTTCATATGATCACCTGGTATTTGCGGCCGGCACAAAAACAAACTTTTTTGGTAACGAGGGTATCAGGGAAAAGGCTATTTCGATAAAAGGAATTGATGACGCATTGTATATGCGAAATGAGTTGATGAAAACTATGGAAAAGGCCGTTATTGAAACCGACCCGGCCGAGCGAAAGAGGTTATTAACTATTGTTGTGGCGGGCGGTGGTCCTACCGGGGTGGAGATTGCCGGCATGCTGGCCGAAATGAAACGATATATTTTAGGAAAAGACTACCCCGAACTAAAAGGTGCCGGGGGGAGTATTCATATTGTAGATGGCACGTCAGTTTTATTGGCCCCAATGAGTGATAAAACCCATAAAGAAGCCTATCAGGCGTTGACAGAACTCGACGTGAAGATTAAACTAAATACACGCGTAAACAGCTATGATGGTCATATAGTGAAGCTTTCTGATGGTGGGGAGATTGAAACAAAAACCTTGATTTGGGCGGCCGGGGTTACCTCGCATACTTTTGAAGGTATTCCTGAAACCAGTCTTGGAGCTGGCAACAGGATGGTTACCAATGCTTATAACCAGGTAAAAGGCCTGGATAATGTATGGGCTATAGGTGATATCAGCATACAGGAAACAGATCCTGCTTATCCTAAGGGGCATCCGCAACTGGCGCAGCCGGCCATACAGCAGGGGAAGGCATTAGCTAAAAACTTCCTGGCTATTGCCAAAGGAAAGCCTATGGAGCCATTTAAATATTTTGATCGCGGGGATATGGCCATAATAGGGCGAAATACGGCGGTTGCTGATCTGCTTAAACACAAACTCCACTTTAGCGGTTTTTTAGGTTTGTTCAGCTGGTTATTTATCCACCTCATATCGCTGGTTAATTATAATAACAAGATCAAAACCTTGTATAGCTGGCTGGTAGCCTATACAACCAGGGATCAGGCATTACGGATGATCTTCCGTTCAGAAAACCGGGGTACTTAATAAAACCAAATATCTATTTATAATATAGCAAATGAAAAAACATGTTGTTTATGCCCAGCTCTATCTGCGGCTCGCGCTCGGGATTGGTTTTATCTATCCCGTATTGGATCGTATTGGCTGGCTTGGGCCGGCGGGTCAGCATAATGTTGACTGGGGTAACTGGGGTAGTTTCCTCACTTATGTTCATGCATTGCTACCTTTCCTGGCTAAATCAGCATCTGATGTTATGGGCTGGCTGGCCACTTTTTTAGAAGTCATCTTCGGGATATTATTGATTGCGGGCTATAAAACAAGAATTATGGCATTGGGCAGTTTTGTGCTTACATTAACTTTTGCCTTGTGTATGGCACTTTTTTTCGGCGTCAAATCACCATTTAACTATTCGGTATTTGCTGTAAGTGCAGGCTCATTATTGTTATCAACTATTCCTGCTTATAAGTGGAGTGTAGATAATCTACTGTCGCCCCTAAATAGTTGAATATTAAAAACTTATTAATTTAATACAGACTGCCATGTCGTTAACACAAAAAGAAAAAGCAGATTTATTTCGCCAGCAGCATTTGGCACCGCAATTATTGATCCTGCCTAATATATGGGATCCGCTAAGTGCAAAACTTATCGCATCACTTGGTTACCAATCTCTGGCTACAGCAAGCGTCGCTACGAACCTTATCGCAGGCTTTCCCGATGGCGAACATATCCCGTACAAAAAGTTGATGGAAAATGTATCGCACATAACAGCTGCCGTTGATTTGCCTGTTTCGGTTGACCTGGAAAGCGGATTTGCTGATAACATTGCGCAATTGAAGGACAATATAAAAATGCTGCTGGATGCCGGCGCCATCGGCTTAAATATAGAAGATAGCCACGATCATGGTAAAATGATGACACCCATTCACGAACAGTGTTTGAAGATAGAAGCCATAAGGGAAGTAGGCATTCAATATAATGTGCCGATAGTCATCAATGCCCGTACCGATCTGTTTTTTCAGCCCGTGCAAAAGGATACCGTGAACCTGGCCGTTGAACGTGCAAAAGCTTACCAATTGGCAGGAGCCGACTGCGTGTACCCTATTGTAATTCCTGGTTATCATGAAATAGCTCAGTTGCTGGAAAACGTAGATGTACCCATCAACATCCTGTTATATGGCCAGATCCGCGATTTGAAAGAATTGGAAAGTCTTGGTGTATCAAGGGTAAGCGTAGGTCCGGGTTTATTAAAATTGGCCTTATCGCAAATGAATCAGGCTGCCGAAGGCTTACTGAACTACAGCACAGACGAGTTTTTTAAGGAAGGCCAGATTACTTTCGACGTGATGAGCAGCCTGGTCTAAATGAAGTACATACCCGCACTTCATTGCGAGTGATAAAATCCGGGAGACACTGAAGGAGAAATGAGGTTAAAAAAGTTTGTCATCCTGAGGAACGAAGGATCTATTCGCAAACTGTACAGGGCGAAGAAGCACGGTGGAGAGTAGATCCTTCGTTCCTCAGGATGACAAAAGGGGTTTTAGCGAATACTTCATAGGTAAGCACGAAGCAATCCCAAACTGTGCAGATCGGATTTGTAAAGCTACTCTGTAAGGTGGGGATTGCTTCGTGCCTCGCAATGACGGGTGGTTAAGTACTTCATTATAAGCATAAAAACATTAATAAATCAAAGTTAAACAGCTTCTTAGTATTAAGTTAAAATGGACAGAATACCTATAAGACATATTAATGTAACGCAAAAGGAGCCGGATTTTTCTGGAAGCTTTAGCATCCGGGATATACATAATTTACTTGCCGGGGAAGACATGGTTCAGGAGCTTCACCGGCATGATTTCTTTTATATTCTCGCTTTAAAAAAAGGAGCCGGCCACCATGAAATAGACTTTATACCATACACAGTTGATGACAATTCTGTTTTCTTTATGCGCCCGGGCCAGGTGCACCAATTGGTGCTAAAAGCAGGAAGCACCGGGTATTTGATGCAATTTAGAGATGAATTTTATTTCCCTTATGATAGGGTATCAAACCAGCTATTACACAAAGCCAGCAACGCCAATCATTATCAGTTTACAACAGCTAGGTTACAAAAGGTACTTACTATAATGACCTATATTTTTCAGGAATATGCCGATAAGCAAGAAAGATATGAGGAGGTCATCAAAGCAAATATGGGTGTTTTCTTTATTGAGCTTATCCGTCAAAACAGTAGCGCTCCTTCCGATGATGTCAGCCTTTATACCCAGGAACGACTTGAAAAGTTTTTAGAACTTTTAGAGACAAATATTTTTAGCCACAAGCAAGTATCCCAATATGCTGTTATGTTGAATCTTTCCACCTATCAGCTTAATGCAATCACCAAGGCAACCTTAAACAAGACCTGTTCAGAGCTTATTAATGAACATATTATATTGGAGGCCAAACGATACCTTCTGGCAACTTCTAACCAGGTAAATGAAATAGCATACCACCTGGGGTACGAAGATGTTTCTTATTTTATCAGGTTTTTTAAAAAGCACACGGGATATTCGCCCGAGGCGTTCAGGCATAACTTTAGATAAATCCTACATAATCACATTTTTGTCCTACCCTTCAGTTTACCGCTGAAATTACCTTTGTACAGAGCAAAACGCTTCCCGAAAAGTAATTTCTAAAGTATGAAAACAAAAGCTAAGTTAATAGCATCTTTAAAGGTTTGGATAGTAATCTACCCCTCTATCACATTATTCCTTTATTTGTTTGGTAAGCCGTTATCGGTATTGCCATTGTATCAGAGAACGCTGTTATTGACCATTCCATTAGTTCCATGGATAGTGTTTGCCGGCGTACCTTTGGTGGATTCTATTATCCGCCTGGTTTCATCTAAGGATAACAACAAGTAGTATGCGATGACAGCCGGTACGAATCGTCATCGCTTTTTTGCTTCAATTAATACAATTTTAAAAATATCATAAAATGACAAACCGAAAAAATTTTGACGTAATAATCGTTGGAGGAAGTTATTCAGGGCTTGCAGCAGGTATGGCTTTGGGCAGGGCATTAAAGCAGGTTTTAATTATTGATAGCGCAAAACCTTGTAACCAGCAAACCCCTCATTCGCATAACTTCCTCACCCAGGACGGAAAAATTCCGGCAGAAATTGCAACTCTTGGAAAACAGCAGGTACAAATGTATCACACCGTAACGTTTTTAAACGATTTGGCCATAAACGGCAATAAGACCGAAAATGGTTTTGAAATTCAGACGGCATCGGGCGAAAGATTTAGCGCACAGAAATTAATTTTTGCAACGGGCATCAGGGATCTTTTGCCTGGCATGGAGGGTATTGCAGCATGTTGGGGCATTTCGGTTCTTCATTGTCCTTTTTGTCATGGATACGAGGTGAGAAATGAAAAGACCGGTATCCTCGGCAGTGGAGAAGATGGCTATGAATTATCAAGCCTTATTTCAAATTGGACACATGATTTAACGCTTTTTACCAATGGTCCATCAACGTTGACCGCCGAACAAACCGGGAAACTTGAAAAACATCAGATCAAAATAGTAGACAAGGAAGTTGAAAAATTGGAACACATCAACGGGTATCTTCAAAATATCATCTTCAAGGATGGCACAAAATCTTCTGTGAAGGCTATATACACACGGAGTCCTTTTGAACAACATTGCCGGATACCGGAATCTTTGGGATGCGAATTAACTGAAGATGGCTACGTTAAGGTTGATCCTTTTCAAGAAACCACAGTTAATGGGGTTTTTGCCTGTGGCGATAACACAACGCGTATTCGTACAGTAGCAAATGCGGTAGCCATGGGAACAACAGCCGGTATAACGGTGAGCAGAAAAATGATTTCGGAGGGTTTTTAAATTAACAGTTATGAGTGAAGCCTGGGGGTAAAGCGTGCTTCAGGGGTTTAAACATGCAAGCTTAACAAAGTAAAATATTTATAAAAAGAATGAAAATTATCATAGTAGGCGCAACAGGAACCATGGGGAAGCACCTGGCAAATGTGTTGGAAAAAGATCATGAAATAATAAGAGTAGGCTCCAAAAGCGGAGATATTCGGGCAGATATTACCTCGCCCGAATCCATAGAAAATATGTTTAAGCAGGCTGGTCCGTTTGATGCGCTGATATGTACGGCAGGGCCTACGTATGTTGGTCCCTGGAAAAATATGACGGATAAGGAATTTAGGAGAGGTATCGACGGCAAACTGATGGGGCAGGTTAATTTAGTACTCATTGGGCAACACTACATCAATCCTAAAGGTTCGTTTACATTAATCACCGGCGCTTTAACGCATGAGCCGGTTTTGAAATTCGCCAACGCATCGGCTGCCAACGGCGCGGTTGAAGCATTTGTGCGCGCAGCGGCTATTGAGCTGGAAAATGGTGTTCGTATCAATGCTGTTAGTCCTACAGTGATTGAAGATTCTCCGCAATATTTTGCTTTTTTCCATGGAGATATTCCCGTAACCATGAAGCAACTGGAATATGGCTTTCGGAAAAGCGTGTTCGGTGCAAACACAGGGCAAGTAATAAAGCCCTATTAATTTTTATTGGTGGAAAGTGGTAGCCGGGCCAATTTACGGGCATTAAAGTTATGGCAATAAAAATGCCCCCAAATAGCGTCTAACTTTTTGGGGGCAGTGTAGATTTTTGATATTGCCACTTTTTGTTGATATACTTTCCCTCATCAAAGCAAATACTTAAATTAGCACTATGGAGCTTATGAGATATTCTAATATCAAACCTTCGCCAGGCTCTAATGGAAGCAGACAAAATATTTAACGGACTGTCGGCAGGCGGAGATGTTGAAGGACCCATTGGCGACAGTCCCTGGGGTACATACGCCGGAATGTTTAGAGACAAATATGGTATTAAATGGATTGTGGAATTTGACCCCAATTATAACGGGCAAGTTTAACCGAATAAAAAGCGGTTCCTTACATGGTGCCGAGTCCAATTTCATCAGGTTAAGCAAAACATTTTGTTCATAAGGATTGAATTTAGGGTAATAACACACTTATAAATTAATAAGATTTAATTACGGCTTTAAAGTCGATTTGAATTTTTAAAATCTCTAAAATGTAAAAAATGCTATTAGGTGTTCGATCGGAATCCGCCCCCTCTCCGCTGAGAACGTTAACAAAACATCAAAAAGCCTTTTAATTCCACATTAAAGGGCTTTTCTATTTTCCATTCCATAAAAAATCGCGTAAAAACCAAGCCTTTTCTGTCACGGGCTTTTGGGCTCAAAAGAGGGTGGCAAATAATGTTGGCTAAAGGAGTTGTTGGCTTTTGATAAAAACAATATCTTCCTTCTTTTAAAAAAGCCAATGACTATTGTTAAACCTCCCAGAAATTACGGCATAGACCTATTACGTGTCATTGCCTGTTACATGGTAATGCAGATACATACCGGTGAATTTTATTATATAGGACCGACCGGCAATGTTTTAAATACGCCAGACGCGCATATTGTAGGTTGGTACAACTCGTTTTTTCGTATCTGCGTTCCTTTGTTTGTGTTGATCTCGGGATTTTTCCTTTTTCCGGTTGGTGATACACAAACATTTTTAAAAAAGAGGTTGAGCAGGGTAGTTGTACCTTTTGCTCTTTGGTGCATACTATATGCGTTCTATTATCACTTTACTGCAGGTGCTGATTTGAAAACAACAATGATCCATATCTTGCATATTCCGGTGAACTACGGCGTTGAGATTGGGCACCTGTGGTTTGTCTATATGTTGATCGGCATTTACTTATTCGCACCCATATTATCGCCGTGGATAGAAAAAGCTGATCGAAGGGGGATGGAACTTTATTTGGTAATATGGGCGATTGCCTTAAGCCTACCATTTATTCACTTAATATTTCCCGAAGTGTTAGGCGAATGTGCCTGGAACCGTACGCCATTGCTTTATTACTTTTCGGGCTTGCTTGGCTATGTGATTTTAGCCAGCTACATTAAAAAATTTCATATGGCGCCCAAACCATTGGACCTCCCTTTAGGAGTAGTGCTGATTATCATCGGTTACGCCATCACTGCATTGGTATTTGAGCAACGTTTAGGTACCGAGAAAATGGTTTGTACCCTCGAACTTTCCTGGGGATTTGATACGATTAATGTAGCGATGATGACGGCAGGAGCGATCCTTATTTTTAAAAATATTAGCTTTAAAAACACAAACTCTTTTTTTGTACGACTTATCGCCGGCATTTCTTCCATTAGTTATGGAATTTATTTGGGGCATATAATGGTGCTCAATATTTATTACCATTTACTCAACCAATATTTTGATACCGCGGCGGTCAAAATCCCGCTAATTGCCTTTTGTACATTTATTACTACTTGTGTGCTGGTTAAATTACTTTCACTCTTGCCGAAAAGTAAATGGCTTGTAGGATAATTAAGAAATACATGGATATTACCGAGGAGACTGACACTATTATTACAAAAAGCAGAAATTTGATGTGGATGATTATTAGCCAAATAAAAATTGGATTATTTATGGCAAGGTCGGGTCGAAGTCATCAAACTTTTACTAAGTCATCTTTTAAAATCTACCATTAGATAATAACTAACAATATTTATTTAATGGTGGATTAATAAATCATGCTTTTTTAAGTGTTCAAATCCCGCGGATAAAGAATGACATTTTCGAATCCGAACTTCTCATAACTTATATGTTTACTAAATTGAATTAAGCTTTCAACTTCGATAGATTCCAATTTTTTATTTCAACCTCCTCGCCATCATCAAAATGCATCAAGGTAAATTTAGTTAACACACCTTGCTTCGGCAGTATGGATTAATATTTTACTTTGAAACCGCCAGGTAAACTTCCATTTGTGGTATTATTCAACTTTTATGTGGCACTTTTCGTTGTTAATGCTACAATTATTTTTATTTTACCGAACGTTCAGTACATTTGATTCGTAATTCAAAAAGCAATATCAAATGGAGCTCATAATAACAGAATTCATTTATATTAAAAAAACAATTTTAAAATATGCGTACTCAAAAAGTTGATTCTGAAAATGTAGATCTGAAGCTGTTTGAAACCTTTAGTAAGTTGGGTTATGATGGAGCATCGATGCAACTGCTGGCAAAGGCAACAGGATTAAAGAAAGCCAGCTTATACCACCGTTTCCCCGATGGAAAAAAGGAAATGGCACAACATGCCCTGAGCATTGTTGAGGAATGGATTCAGCAAAATATTGTTTCGGTATCGGCAAATAAAAATATAAAACCTGAAACCCGGCTCAAAAAGGTTATCGCTTCTATTGATGAATTGTATAATGGAGGAGCAAACAATTGCCTGCTCAGGACATTAACTGTTGGTACCGACGCTGATGCATTTAAAGAAAATGTGAACAGTTGCTTTAACCTGCTGGCAGATGGTTTTGCAGATATTGCCATTGACCTTGGTTTATCGCCAGAAGCCGCGGGGCAACAGGCAAAATTTATTAATCTCCTGATCCAGGGCTCACTTGTACTGGCCGGCGCCACTAGCGATAAAAACTATTTTAAAAACAGCCTGGCCAAGATACCTGCATTATTAGCGGCATAATTTAATCTAATACAAACAACCGTAGTACTAATCCTGAAATGAGTGGTACTAATCAGAGAAAAGGATTTTCACATTTTTATTATTTACCGAACGTTCGGTAAATAAAGCAATCAATAACTGAATAACTTAAAATTTAAATAACATGAAAAATCAAACCCAACACCACTTCATCAAGATCAATGGAGTGAACATTTTTTACCGTGAAGCAGGTCCTAAAGATGCGCCTGTATTAGTATTACTGCATGGCTACCCAAGTTCATCGCATATGTACAGAAACCTTATTAATGACTTATCTGACAAATACCATTTAATTGCCCCCGACTATCCTGGTTATGGCAGAAGCGAACAGCCTCCCATCGCCGAGTTTGCTTATACCTTTGAAAACTACGCTGTAATAGTACAAGAGCTATTAAACCAGCTTAATATTGAAAAATACAGTTTATACCTGATGGATTATGGCGCACCGGTTGGATGGCGTATTGCATCAAACCACCCCGAAAGAATAGATACCCTGATTGTTCAAAATGGTTGTGCTTATTACGAAGGCCTGGAAGCTTTCTGGGATCCGATTAAAGCTTATTGGAAAGACAGGAACAACAAAGAAGCAGAAACCACATTAAGAGGATTTCATGATGCCAACGGATTGAAATGGCAGTATACCCATGGCGTGCCCGACGAGAGTGTGATTAGTCCCGATAATTGGGAAATTGACCTGCGCCACCTGGAAAGACCAGAAAACGACCAAATACAATTGGATATGTTTTACGATTACCGCACCAATGTTGATTTGTATCCTAAATGGCAGGAATACTTCCGTACCTATAACCCAGAGATGCTGATTGTGTATGGTAAAAACGATTATATATTCCCGGTTGCCGGCGCTGAAGCTTATAAGAAAGACATCAAAAACCTCGAATATCATTTATACAATGCCGGCCACTTTGCTTTGGAAAGTAACGGTAACGAAATAGCCGCGGCAATAAGGCAGTTCCTTGATAAAAAAACAGGAACTCAAAAATAATATCACCATAAAAACATACCATTGATCAGTAAACATCAATGGTATGTTTTATCATTTTTAGTACCTTTAATAACACCCCTTAAGATCAAATATCTTCAGTACACGTTATGGATGCAAACCCTCATAAAATATATATGAATCGTTGCTTTGAACTGGCTGCAATAGCGGCATCACAGGGAGAAAGCGCGGTGGGCAGTGTTGTTGTACTTAACGGTGAAATTATAGGAGAAGGTTACGAAAAAAGTCGTCAGCTTCAAGATGTTACCCGCCATGCCGAAGTAGTAGCCATCCTGGATGCTATACAAAAGCGGGGAACCTGTAAGGAGGCTGTATTATATTCAAATATAGAACCCTGTATACTTTGTTCTTATGTTATCAGGCATCATAAAATTGCCTCGGTAGTGTTTGGCAAATACTGCGGAGAATTGGGAGGAACCGTTGAAAAATTCAATATTCTGACAACTAATGTAATCAAGAGTTGGGAAGCTGCGCCTGCCGTTCATGTTTACGACGATACCTCTACTAAAAATAACTAAACTGTTGCAACCAAGGGTTAGTTTTTTTTCTATAAAAACAACCACAAGCGCATGTGCAGGGTTTGTAGCTTATGATATCATCAACCGTCATTTGTGCTTCCAATGACGACCCTTCTGAAAGCAGCCGATTTTTTAATAAGTCAATAGTTAATATATTCACTTTCTACAATCAGGTAAAGTATCTAATTTTATAGCGAAGCAAAACATTGCCTGCCTTCATCATTATTAAAAATGCCCATGAAGATCTTTTCGGAATTGAAAAAAAACTTAAAGAATGATTTTTCGCCTTTAAGATCTGTTAAAATCGCGCTCCTAGGCGATCCCTCCACACAATTACTCACCCAGGCGCTCAGGGGCACAGGCTTTGATATGGATTTTGACTTTCTGATATGGGAAGCCGATTTTAACCAGGTAGAACTACAGGTATTCGACCCCAAATCTGCACTATATGCCTTTGCTCCCGAAGTGGTTGTCATATTCCATTCTTCGCATCAATTATTAGCCAAATACAACAAATTAAGTCCAGCGGAATACGATAGCCTGGCCCAAAACAGGTTAACATTGATCAGTGATCTCCACACTGCTTTAAACGCCAATCTGAACGCAAAGATCATTTACTATAACTACACCGAAATAAATGATGCGGTATTTGGTAATGGTGCCAGCAAAATAGCGTCGTCATACCTGTTTCAATTGCGGAAACTCAATTATGAATTGATGCATTATGCCATGGGGCAAGATAATTTTTACATCTGCGATATTTCATCCAAACAAAATCAGTTAGGCAAGGCAACCTTTTTCCAACCACCACTGTATATAAATGCGGAGATGGTGCTAAGTATAGACGTATTACCCTGGGTGGCCGCCCAAACAGCCGATTTGATCGGTTCTATGTATGGCCGGTTAAAAAAATGCCTGATCCTTGACCTGGATAATACCTTGTGGGGCGGTGTAATTGGTGATGACGGAATAGGAAACATCCAACTTGGAAACCTGGGCATAGGCAAAGCATTTACAGCGTTTCAGCACTGGATAAAAAAATTGAAAAACAGGGGTATAATCCTGGCTATCTGCAGTAAAAACACCGAAGCCATCGCCATGGAACCATTTGAAAAGCATCCGGATATGGTGCTGAAGCGTGATGATATTGCCATTTTTAAAATTAACTGGGATAACAAAACAGATAATATCAGGCAAATTCAGGCCGAATTAAATATAGGCTTTGACGCTATGGTGTTTTTGGATGATAATCCTTTTGAAAGGGATATGGTACGTGAATATATACCAACCATTACCGTTCCCGAACTGCCCGAAGATCCGGCAAATTACCTGGAATACCTGTATACCCTGAACCTGTTTGATACTACATCATTGACCAACGAAGATACTGAACGCACAAAGCAGTATCAAAGCGCAGCCAAACGAAATACGGAGCAGCAGCAATATGCTGATGAAGACGCCTTTTTGCAAAGCCTGAACATGGTATCTGTGATAGAACCTTTCAACAGTTTTAATACACCAAGAGTGGCACAGCTTTCGCAACGGTCCAACCAGTTCAATTTACGCACGGTGAGGTATACCGAAACCGATATTAAAGCCATTGCAGATTCCATGGATGCCTTTAGCTTTTCGTTTACGTTAGCCGATAAATTTGGCGATAACGGGCTCATCTGCGCAATTATTTTAAAGAAAGAATCTATAGATACATTAATCATCGATAATTGGTTTATGAGTTGCCGGGTGTTAAAAAGAGGCATGGAGCATTTTACCTTAAACACCATTGCCGCTTTTACCAAAGCAAAGGGTTTTAGGTATTTAAAAGGGCAATACCTGCAAACCCCAAAAAACGAAATTGTAAAACATCACTACCGGGATTTGGGCTTTGAGCAACATGATGGGCATTGGATATTGGATACCCAAACCTGCATGCCGAAGAAAAACTACATAAAAGCCTCCTCATAAACATAAAATAACCACATACACATGGATAAAGGCGAAATATTAAAAACGGTAAATGATGTTTTTATTGATGTACTGGATGACGAAAACATTAGGCTAACCGATGCAACAACGGCAAATGATGTGGAAGAGTGGGATTCTTTAAATCATATCCAGCTGGTAGTGGCCATTGAAAAACAATTCGGGATCAGGTTTACCTCATGGGAAATTCAAAGCTGGAACAATGTTGGCGAACTGATCAACACCATAAGCAATAAGATCAATTAGCAACATATGAAACTTCATCACATAGGGGTAGCCTGCAAAAATATAGCGACGGAGATAAACAGCATCAGTAAACTCCATACTGTTACTGCCATAAGCGCCACTGTTTTTGACCCGGAACAAGATGCCGAGCTGGCTTTACTTACCCTAAGCGATGGAACACATATTGAACTGATTGCAGGCAAACAGGTAGAAGGCTTTGTGAAAAAAAACATCAGCTATTATCATTTGTGTTTTGAAGTTGATGATATCTATGCTGAGATTGAGCGGCTGACCGGCGAGGGGGCGCTATTAGTTTCTCCTCCCAAACCCGCAATATTGTTCAACAACCGGGCAGTTGTCTTTTTGCAGGTTTCCTATGGATTAATTGAATTATTAAGATCAAAATAATATCGGGATGCTGTTTACCTCCATCACATTCGTTATTTTTTTTGGCCTGTTTTTTCTTTTATACTGGTTTGTTTTTAACGGTAACGTTAAACTGCAAAACCTCCTGCTCCTGGCAGGCGGCTACGTGTTTTATGCCTGGTGGGACTGGCGCTTTCTGCCCCTGCTAATTGCCAGCTCTTTCCTTAACTACTTTTTAGGCATCGGCATATATAAAGCCCGGCAAACAAAACAAAGTAACCTGTTGCTTTGGATAGGTTTGCTGCAGGGGCTGGGCACTTTGCTTTTCTTTAAGTATTTCAACTTTTTTGTAAAATCTACCATTACCGCATTTGCCACGTTTAACATCAGGCTGGATACTTATACGCTGAACATCATACTGCCTCTTGGCATAAGTTTCTATACTTTCCGTACGATAAGTTATTTACTGGATATTAAGCATGGCAAAATTAAGCCCACTACAAATTGGGTGGTATTTTTCTGTTACGTATCCTTTTTCCCTTGTGTAATATCGGGGCCTATTGACCGCCCTAAAACGCTCATCCCGCAGTTAACCAAGCAAAGGGTGTTTGATTACGCCCAGGCTACGGATGGCATGCGCCAGATACTTTGGGGCTTATTCAAAAAAATTGTGATCGCTGATAATTGCGCGGTATTTACTGGAGATATTTTTGAGCATTATAAAACACTGCCGGCCAGCTCTCTCTTATTCGGCGCTTTTCTGTATACGATACAAATTTATGCAGATTTTTCGGGTTATTCGGATATCGCTATTGGTTTATCCAACCTCATTGGTTTTAAGGTTACACGCAATTTTAATACACCCTTTTTTGCGCAAAATATCGCCGATTTTTGGCGGCGCTGGCATATTTCCCTAACGGGTTGGCTTACGGATTATGTTTTTGCCCCGCTTGCCATCTACTTCAGAGACCTGGGGAAAATGGGGCTCATACTGGCCATTGTAATCAATTTTACTGCCATCGGCATCTGGCATGGCCCCAACTGGACCTTTTTTCTTTTCGGCTTTTTAAACGGCTGCTATTACATTCCGCTTATACTGCGCGGAACCTTATACAAAAAGAAAAAGATAACAGAACCGCTTCAACCCGCGTTACCCGTTTTGTTAAGCGTGGCCGGTACTTTCATCCTGGTCATG
The DNA here is from genome assembly GCF_056405015.1 of Mucilaginibacter sp. P2_A4. NCBI lineage: Bacteria > Pseudomonadati > Bacteroidota > Sphingobacteriia > Sphingobacteriales > Sphingobacteriaceae > Mucilaginibacter > Mucilaginibacter sp. P2_A4. Next base: position 65,984 of record NZ_JBFUCX010000014.1, read on the forward strand.
TTCACTTTTATTCTCTTCCGTGCCGATAGTTTAGCCCAGGCTTTTGATTATTACCAGAGGCTTTTTTCGCGCTCTATGTTCACGGCCCCAGTGATTATAGAAAAAGTGAATACCGCCGCAACCCTGGTTTGTATCGTGATCATGTTGGCCGCCGAGTGGCTGCAACGCGATAAGCAACATGCCTTGCAGATAGATTTTATAAAAAAGTCGCCGGTGAGGGTTATCATATATTATGGCTTAATACTCATTATTATCACGTTTACAGCTACCCGCAACAGCGACTTTATTTACTTTAAATTTTAACATGAAAAGCACGGTCAAATTCCTGTTTAAAACGCTGCTGTTCGCTCTGCCGGTACTGCTTGTTTTTGAGGTGCTATTTCGCCTGGGTTACTTTCCCATCATCACCAATTCTACCATTTTCGACCTAAAGATGATCCGTTTGCAAAAGCAGCAAATTGAGCGTGTAAAAGTGATGTCTGTTGGTTCTTCGGTAGGTTTGTATGAGTTTAATTCAGACATTATCTTACAAAATCTGCGCACGTCTTATTATAATTTCGCCTCCTGGGGTTTGCAGATAAGCGATATGCGGGTGCTTGTGAAAAGTTTTGCAAAGGATTACCAGCCCCGGTATGTTATCATTGGCTCCTCTATCGGCGATTTTATAGCGCCGTTAAATGAAACTTATCTCAATTACGTAAATACCGATAGCTATATAAGAAAAAACTTCCCGGAGGTTTTTTATTTTAAAAATTACAACTCCATACACCAGATCATTCGCAGAAAACATACCGCTTTTCCCGTTCAGCTTGATAGCTGGGGAGGCGCCTTGCTAACCGTTAAAGCCAAAGATATCAACCGGGAAAAATGGAACGAGCATAATATATTCCCCACAAAATATACCGCTTACCAATATCATGAATTGGATAGCCTTTGTACATGGCTCCAGGCACAACACATCAAGCTTATTTTCGTCCAGGTACCCATCAAAGCATCATATGCGAATACCCCGGTATCAAAACAAATATTGCAGCATCATTTTGATCAATGCCGGGCTATTATTGAAAAGCATGCAGGCGTTTATCTTAATTACCATAACCCTCCTGTTTTTACCGATAGCCTGTTTTTTGATCAGTATCATCTCCAGGCCGCGGGCGGTAGGGTTTTTACCCGGCAGCTTGTTGTGGACCTTAAAAAAATAATCAAATAAAAAATATAACGAAAGCCTAATGGGATACAATGGTTTATTAAATTGAAACAGTGTTGTAATGCCTTTAGGAAGTTCACACTTCAGCTGTCATTTTTGGACTGTTTTCAGTGGTAATATCTGATAAAAGCTTAGGTAAAGTATAGTAAAAAGTGGTTCCTTCACCAACCAATGATTCTGCCCAGATCCTGCCATTCATTTGCGCTATCATATCACTGCAAATACTCATGGCCATTCCCGCTCCTTTTAAAAGGTCACCTGTATCAGAAAGATTATCCTTTAAATGAAAAAGGTCGTGAAGTTGGGAGTCGGTCATTCCCTTTCCCTGGTCGGTAAAAGCAACCGTTATCCAATTATCGTCTTCACTGCACGTTACACCAATTACTCCTCCGTCCGGAGAATACTTGGTAGCGTTACTTAGTATATTTCTATTGATAAACTGGATCATTTCTTTATGCGCGTAAACCAACTGATGCTCCGGAACGATATTATACAATATAATATGCTTGCTAAGCTGATCATAAAGATACAGGCTGTTGGCTTCATGAATAAGATCATGAAGAAGCAATGGTTCCGTTTTGATTGAATAATCGAGACTTGTTGATTTTGCCCAATAAAGCAAGCCGTCAAGCAGGTCCATACTTTTAGATGCAGTATTGCGCAACTCTTCAAAAAGTAAATGAACTTCTCCGGCAGATAGCGACTTCCTGGTGTGCTTAATCATATCCGCGGTCATCACCAGGGTGGCGAAAGGCTGCCGCAGATCATGAGCCAAAATGGCAATCAGGGTTTTACTGAAATTATCGGATATTTCTAATTCCTTAGTCCTCATATTTTAGCTGATAGTAACATAACCTGGCCCTCAAATAAGGCGGTTTACCAGCAAAGAAAAACAAGATCATACAACGAAAAAAAAGGTTCGACAGATTGTTTACTACAACCGACGGAATGGTCATTATAGCAGACCAGTATTAAAGCATAATTTACGGGGAGAAACCTTTAAAATAGCCTATTTACAGCCACTTATGCGCAAACTTCCTAAACTCATCCTTAAATTGTTCTGTTACCGGGATGGTTGTTTTCCTGATTTTAATGGTGTTTTTGGTAAGGGCATCTATTTTGTCAACAGCAACAATAAACGAGCGATGTACCCGTATAAAGCCATTAGCAGGTAGTTTTTCTTCCATGGCTTTCATCGTGGTAAGGGCCTTTACGTATCCTAAATCGCCTGTTAAATACACTTTAACATAATCTTTAAACCCTTCCACATATAATATATCCTTTAAATAAATACGTACCATTTCATACTCTACTTTTAAAAAGATAAACTCATTCAACAGGTAGTTTTCTGTAGCAGGGCTTTGTTTCTCTTTTTCGGTAAAATAAGTTTTTGCTTTGTAGGCTGATTTTAAAAAATCCTCATACACTACCGGTTTAAGCAAATAATCAAGCGCATTTACTTTGTAACCTTCCAGCGCAAACCTTTCATAACCGCTAATGAAAATGATACGCGGCGCGGCGGCACCGTGTGCAGATTGTAATATCCTGGCAAATTCCATCCCGCTCATTTCAGGCATATCAATATCCATAAATATAAGCTGAACATCATTTGTTTCCATTGCCGAAAGTGCCTCGGCAGGTGATTGATAGTATGCCAGTAAATTAAAAAACGGAATTTGATTAACAAACACCCTCAGGTGAGTGATAGCAAATTCGTCATCATCTACAATGATACAATTTATTGACATAGGAGAACATTTAAACAATAAGGAGTCAACAAAACTAAAACCAACCTTTGATTAAAGATATATAAATATGGTTTTATTTTTGGCGGTCAGTCGCATTATATAATTAAAATTATCTGTTAGTTTAATATATGATCGACAGTTAAAAGTCTGACTACGCGCTAAGAAATCAAAAGTGTGTATTTTTTACTCAATTATTGCACCGCTTTCCACAATTTGCGATGCCGCTTTTTTACCCTTCAAGTGCAGATACAACCTGTTTAATTAGCTCGGCCTCTGTAAAAGGTTTTTCTAAAATGCCTGTAAAACCTTGTTTTAAGTATTTTTCTCCTTGCAATGATAGCTCTTCGGCGCTGATGGCAATTACGGGTGGCTTGCTTAACAGGCTTTTTGATTTTTTTATACTTGTAGTCAATTTCTCCGCACTTGTTTCACGCATACTTAAATCGGCCAGCACCACATTAATTGTTTCTTTGGATAGAATTTCCAGGGCTTCCTTTTCGCCGGATGCCTGGTAAAACTTAATATTCCATTTACTTGTCATCATTTTAAGGAAAGTTAGGCTAAGCTCATTATCGTCAACGGCTAATATGCTTAGGCCGTTTAATTTCCACAAGAGGTTATCCTCAGCATTTTCAATCACTGCGTCTGTACTTTTGTTGTAGGTTATGTAAAAATCAAAAGTGCTTCCGATACCTTCGTTACTTTCTACGTTAATTTCGCCATCCTGCAATTGAACAAGCTGCTTACAGATGTAGAGTCCCAAACCGGTGCCTGTTTGCCCCCTGGCCGAATTTGTTTGATAATACTTTGAAAAAAGCCTTGCCTGCTGCTGTATACTAATGCCAGGACCGGTATCTGTTATTCTTATTTGCAACTTATCGGCACCGTTTATCTCCGTAAGGCTTGCGTTCACTTTAACACTTCCGGTTTGGGTATATTTTATGGCGTTGCTCAGTAAATTGATCATGATCTGTTTAAGCCGGAAACTATCGCCAAGCACCATGGATACTTTATTACCCTCGAAACTGTAATCCAATTCCAGCTTCTTTTTAGCGGCGCTAAATTCCATGCTTTCCAATACTTCTTTTAGTACATGGTCCGGATTAAAAGGATCCTTGTTGATCTTAAATTCACTTGTTTCCATTTTCGCGGCATCGAGCGTGTCATTAAGGGTATGCAACAACATCTCTGACGAAAGCCTGATGGAGCCAAGCATATCAATCTGTTTTGCCGAAAGGTTTGAGCGGCTAAAAATGTATAAAAAACCATTTATTGCCGTAAGCGGGTTACGCACTTCATGGCTCATATGCAGTAACAGATCCATTTTTTGCTGCGCCATAGCTACAGATCGTTCGTTTTCATGAAGCAGGTAAACTTCGGCCCGGTTAAGGTTAATTATAAATATAATAAGCAGGGTAGCAAATACCAAAACAAGAAAAAGCGAAGAGAGATAAAACTTATTTAATAATGAGGTTGTTTCCCGGTAGTTTTTAAGCGTGTTTTCTTTAAGCTCATTAATAAGCCCAGCATTCATGCTGTTTACTTCATTAACAATCCTTTCCAGTTCGCTATTGATGTGCATATTAAGAACAACCATTTGCTTTTGCGTGGTGAATAATTTAGAATTACGCCGTTGCAGCTGTTGTAATTTTTGACTGTACAAATCTTTGTCGCGCCGGGCTATTCCCCTGTTCACAGAGTCAATTATTCTGTCAGTTCGGTTGCGGTTGATGATTGTTAAATTGGATACTCCTGCATTTGCATTTTTGTTGGCAATCGCATCTTTTATCCTGCCAAAAACCCCTCTCTTTTTTATCGGGGCTTCTTTTTTCACCGTATCGCTGCTTCTCATCCCCTTTCCCTTTTTTCGATAAACAGTGGTAGAGTATTCGCCCGCACTATCGTTCAACGTGCTTAAGCCTGAGGCCGCTGTTAAAAGCGAATCAAAGCTATGCTTTAAAACATATAGGCTGCCAGAGAGCTTTAGCTTCTTTAAATACAGGTATTTAACTTTGGCACGCTGCGCCGCTGTTAATTTTGCGGTATCCACATTATCTTTAAGCAAACTATCAATAAGGGTAAAGGATTCTGAAAGCTTTGTTTTGTAGCCTTTGTCTTTTAAAGCGTTGGGGGTTAAAAGTGATGCCTGGAAGTCATCCTCAGCCTCATGCAACAACAGTAAAGCCTTTTGTGATTTTGCCTGATCATATTCAAGGTTTAGTGTGAGCTTTGATAATGCGTTTAGCCGGTTGGATATAGAAGTATTTACGAACAAGGCAATTATTGCAAGGGTGATTGCTAACGCTATAAACGCAAGCAGGATCTTTCTTGAAATACTTTTAATTTTGGTGGAGGTTGAGTCTTTTTTATAAAACATTGTATTTGTTTATTCTGATTTCCCAGACAGTGGTATTATAAGGCTTTTTGTAAGTTAATAATTTGCCGCCATGTTCTTCAAGGATCTTTTCTGCATTAAGTAATCCTGCATTAAATCCATCTGTATTCAAATTGGTGTTACCTGGGGTTCCTGGTTTGCCCTCTAAATCATATGACGTTTGCTCATCTGCGATGATCAAACTTTGAAAATAATTTTCGTCGATATTAGAAATAACAATGTCACCATCCTGTTTACCGGTCAAAACAATGTAATTGATAATACTTACAAAAGCTATCTCCAGTATAAAGCGATCATAAAATATAATTTTATGAAAATCCAGCTTAAAAAGCAATCGTATATTTTTTTTTGTAAGACGATGCCTTAAACTTTCGTAACGTTTTTTTAAAAAAGATTCGAGTTCAATTAAATCTGGCTGGAAACTAAACGCCCCCCTTTCAATTCCGGTACGAAAAAGCGCTGCATTGAGCAGGTTTGTGGCGTGCCCAACATGCAAACCCAAATCGGAAAGTATATTATCAAACTGTTTTTTCTCTAAACCCTGGTTGTTATGATAAAGGTTATCAAGCAACGTTCTGATGACTAATAATGGATCACGCACATCCTGCACAATATGGGAAAGCAGCAGGTTTTTTTCCTCAACGGCATCTTTAAGCCGGTTATTTTCTATTTCCAGCTCATTGATGTTCAAAAAAGTAAATACGGTTAAATTGTCTATCCGGGTTTCATATATATCGTACCAATAATATGATCCGTCTGCGCAACAAACCTTTGTCTCCAGATGGAAGTACGAGTGCCCGTATTTTTTAGCAATCTCCTGCCGTTTGTCGCGACTGCAGATGATCTCTTTCCGGTAGTCCTGATCAGGATACGCTTTCTCAAACCAATCTTGTAAACCGTGAAGATTGTAACCGATCTCCGTTAAAAAGGCATTATTACTGTATAAATAATCATTGCCGGAAGCGGAACTATTAACGATCATAACAGGCATAACCATAATATCCGCAATTTTTAAAAAACTGTCAGAATTAGTGATATTTTCCAAGGTAGGTGGATTAAGTAAGCACTATACTATTTCAAAAATAAAAAGGCAATAAGGTTCACACTTTAAAAGCCCGCTCTTGCTCCAACGTCATAATCCGATAACGGGATTTGAGGCACTTAGCGCAAAAAAAACGTTTAACCGGAAGAAAAAAAAACAAATTGCGCCCAACCCAGTTTCTCGGCATTTTATAATGAAAGGGAGCTGAACACTTACGGCATCGGATAAAGGGTCTATCGTTGTAATTCATAAAATTCGGTTAACGCCTTTTAAAGGCTATTTTATTAAGTGCAAAAAAACTAATTATAAAATTTGGGGGAGCCAATAATCACTACCCACATTTACCCGCGATACATCATTGATGATGTATCGCCTGTATTTTAACTTATAAAATTTATTGAGGGCACCTTTTTAATTATACATTCGCCATCCAAACATTAATATCAATTGCCGATGGAATGCTTAGCTTCTTCCGTATCCGGCGCTTTTTACCTTCTACCGAACGAACAGAACTTTGTGTAAAACGGGCAATTTCTTTGGTATCAAAATTAATCCGCAGTAACACACACATCTCCACTTCTGCCGCAACCATATGGGGAGCTTTACCAAGTATATTTTGTACAAATTCGGGATCGTACTGATTAAACCTGGTTAAAAAAAGAGGGTTATTTTCCATGGCCAGATGTAAAATGTCACTCAAATCCTCCTTTTTCTTTTTTGCAATATTACTTTCAGTTTCTTTAGTCAGCTTATCTACCGTTGCAACACTAAGGTTCAATTCTCTCCTTAGCTTGCCAGATATAAACAGTGCTGTAAGAACTACTATGCTAAGTATAAGTGATATAGCTGCGATGAGCCAGACTAACCGCTTTTTATTTTCATTGGTTTTTTCGCCCTGTGTTTTAAGGAGGTAAACCAGCGGGGCCTTTGCTGCCGATTTATCAACTATATTCAGGCTATCTGTAAGTGTAGTATACCGCTCCAGGAAATTGGCGGCTTTATCTGTTTTCTTTAACATGAAATAAACGTTAGCCAGGCCTTTGTAAGCATCCCTTAACTGGTACGCGTTATTTAAACGGGATGATACGCCAATATTCAGGGTGTAATAATCTTCGGCCCAGGCATATAGCTTTAGTGTATAATAAAGATCACCAAGGTCTTTGTAAGTGAAGGCACATACATTATCGTCTTTATAATTTTCGGCAAGGGTTGCCGCTTTGTGTAAATAAAACGAGGCTGAGTCAATTTGGTGAAGTTCCAGAAAAATGCTGCCCATGTTATAGGTGGCCAGTATATAACCTCTAACATATTTAGCGTTGGTGCTTACATTTTTAAACTCCAGGTAACTTTTTCTGATAAAAAAGAGCGGGTCTTTTGAATCCCGGTCTAAACTCTCTTTACATTGACTCAGGCCTGTATAAATGTTCCCTAACCAGTAATGCCGCGAACCTGGATCATTTATCTTTTTTGCAACAACAATGGCGCTATTCAACGTTTGCCGGCCCTCTTTATAATAGCCAAGCTTATTGTATATAGTTCCCTTTGCTGTCTGGATCTGTGTAGTCAATAAAACATCATGTATTTTTTGTGCTGCGCTTTCCGACTCAACAACGTATTTGAAAGCTTCTTCATACCGGCCGGAGTTGAAGCAGGCGCCGGTGCGCATCATTAGCCCTTTGGCTATACCCTCATCATAGTTTATGATTTTGGATGCCAGGTAAATTGTAATCCCTAATTTTTCTTTTTGCTGAATGTCAATTGTTTGGGTAGCTATATTAAGCATACTGTCAATCTGTTTCTGCCTGTACTGTGCGTAGCTTTTACGCTCAGCCAAAACAAAAACAACACATAATAACCCCGCAATTACCTTCCTGCTCTGCACAACCACTAATTAGTTCTATTAATTGTATATCATTATCTCACATGAAGTGCCTTTTGCCGGCGTGCTGGAAATAGCCAGTTTACCTCTGTGTTTTTCTAAGATTTCCTTCGCGCTTATAAGGCCTAAACCAAAGCCATCAACAATTTCCCGGCTGGCAGCTCTTTGATTGGTGTTATGGGCTATAGCATCAATTTGTTTAGACGTCATTCCTTTTCCCGAATCGGTGATAACCAAACTGGAGTATTTTTCATGATGAATCAACGAAATTTTAATTACCCCATTTTTAGGTGTATATTTTATAGCATTATCAATAATATTCCTGAAAATGATCTCCAGTATAAACTGATCATAATAAATGATGGCGGGTTCGGGAATTTCAAAAATCAGATTGATCTGAGCATTGCTAAGCACTTTGCTGAATACGTGCCGGCAGCTATCTAAAAAAACATTCAACTTTATTTCCTCAGATCGAAACTTGAACGTACCCCTTTCGCTGCCAACACGTAACCGGGTAGAATCTATCATATTTAGCAGGTACCCAATCTGATCAATTAATGTCACCGCTACTTCGCAAATTTCATTCTTGTTCAGGTAATTCATCTCATAACCATCCAAAATCGACTTTATGTTACCTAAAGGCGATCTGATATCATGCGTGAGGATAGAAAACAATAAGGCCTTCTGCTGAATTACATTAATCAATTTTTCGTTTCTCTCTTTTATCCGGTTAATGTTCAGGAAGGTGACCACTTTCACCCGCCCCATAGTTAAACAATAAACTTCTACACAATGAACTTCGTACCATTTCATGGAGCTATCGGCACAGCGTATTCTTGCTGTTAAACTAAAATGAGGATCGCCTCTTTCTTCGGCCAGTGCTTCCTTCGCATTCCAGGCAAGCATTATTTCTGCCCGGTAATCAGGGTCGGGATACGCGGCTAACCACCAGCTTGCCTTGTCAGGGATTGCGTGAATATCGTATCCTATCTCCGCACAGAAAACCTTGTTCAAATAAAGTGCGCTTGCGCCTGCCCAATCATCAACTATAATAATTGGAGTAATAGCCTGATCCATAGTTTCAAGAAAAGCACTCCTGCTTAAACCATTCATAATAAGAAATTTATGTAAATCCCGGTAGAATTTTCAATCTCTATTTCATCTTTAAATAAATCTTCGCCCCCATTCAAACCCAACGTAAGTAAAGAAATACTTCAATTAAATTCTGAAAAAGCGACAGAAAGGAAGAAACAGGCGATGAAATGAAAAAACTAACAGACCAAAAAAAGCTCAGGAGGCGTGAGTAAAAAAGCTTCTTTTTATAAAAAAACAACCAGGTTTATTACCTCCAATTTTGATAAACCATAAAAGGGGGCTGTATCATAAGTCATGATCAGCCTCTTTTTTATTAAGCTCAATTTCTTGTTGCTTTAATCCTGTATCGCTGCATTTGCTCCCACTTTTATAAACAGGAAAAGGATTGTTACATCTGCCCGATGGGCCAGCGGATGGACTTTATTTAAAATTACAGCAGGAAAACCAGCACCGGATTTGAACAGAATGCAAAAAGATACCAGGCCAGGAATTGCAGGAATTGCCCGCTAAACGGTGCCTGTCATAAATTGAAAGCTAACCGGGAAAAAGTAACGATTTAATGGGGTTTACCTGTTATCGCACAAAATCTCAGAAAAAAAGCAGCCTGAAAGGGCCTTTTTGACTGTTCTTCGGTAGTTGAGTGATAATCCCCGAAATGTATAAGTGATCAGTAGAAAAGTATAAGCCTGCCATTGCCTTTCGCCGCACCTTTGTTTCAGCAATTAAATATAAAAGCAATGAAAAAGACAGTATTAATAACCGGCGCTTCATCAGGTTTTGGGAAAGAGGCCGTTAAATTATTTCATAAAAACAACTGGAACGTGATCGCTACCATGCGTTCACCAGAAAAAGAAACAGAATTATCAGCACTTGACCAGGTTTTGGTAACTAAATTAGATGTAACCGACAAAGCCAGCATACAAAACGCCTTGAAAGCCGGCATCGAAAAGTTTGGCCAGATTGATGTATTAGTGAACAACGCGGGTTATGGCTCATTTGGCGCATTGGAAGCCGCTACAGAAGCCGAGATCAAACGACAGTTCGACGTTAATTTCTTTGGATTGATCGAAGTGACAAAAGCTTTACTACCAGTTATGCGTCAACAAAAATCGGGCGTTATCATCAATGTTTCTTCTATAGGCGGCAAGGTTACCTTCCCATTTTCGTCGCTTTACCATGCCACTAAATTCGCGGTGGAGGGTTTAACTGAATCTATACAATACGAACTCAACCCCTTGGGTATCCGGTTAAAAATTGTTGAACCGGGCGGCTATAAAACCGAGTTCGCAGGTCGTTCGATATCCATTTTCGGCGTAGGCGAATCAGGCGATTACCAGGCTCCTTTTGATAAATTTATCAGCGCGGTAGAGCAATGGCCGATGTCTGAAAACATTGGCGAAGTGGCTGAAGCCATTTATGAGGCAGCCACCGATGGTACCGAAAAATTGCGTTACCCCGTAGGTCATGACGCCGGGCCAATAATTGAGGCAAGGCATCAAATGGATGATGTGGATTTCAAAAACATGATAGTGGGCCAAATGGGCATTTAAAAATCATCGGCTGCCCGGGTTGGGCAGCCAATGATTTTTTGCTTTAACTTTACAATAAAAACATGCCGGATAAATATATTGAAATCAAATCGATCAGCGATCTGCACCGGATGGTACAATACACCCCACCCAGGCATCCCCTTGTGAGTGTGATAAATCATTGCGACTTTTATAAAAGCTATCATCCTAAGGCAGATGTGTTTTACCGGTTCGGGTTTTATATCATTTCGTGTAAAAAGTTTGACGGAGTGTTAAAATACGGTAAGGGACATTATGATTTCAATGAGGGTTCCCTGATGTTTACCGCTCCCGACCAGGTTCTTGGACCCGGACCTGATGTTCAGGTGGAAGAAGGTTGGGCGCTGTTCATCCATCCAGACCTGATCCATGGCACCGACCTGGGCAAAAAGATACATCAGTATTCGTTTTTTAATTATGAGATAAACGAGGCGCTGCACATTTCGGAAGAGGAAAAACTGATCATTAAAGATTGTTTGGCCAAGATCGAAAAAGAGTACGCGCAAAACATCGATAAGCATTCGCAGGGCCTTATCGTTAGTAATATTGAATTGCTGTTGAATTATTGCAACCGATTTTATGACCGCCAGTTTTATACCAGGGCAAAGGTTAATTCGGATGTGGTACAGCAGTTTGAAAAGTTATTAAAAGATTATTTTTCTCAAAACAACCTCATAGAAACCGGCCTGCCCAATGTGGGTTATTTTGCCTCCAGGCTCAACCTGTCGCCTAATTATCTGTCAGATCTGTTGGGTAAATTCACGGGTAAAACCACACAGGAACATATTCATCTGGAACTGATAGATAAAGCAAAAACCATGCTGTGGGGCAGCAATCAGTCCATCAGCGAAATTGCTTACGGACTTGGGTTTGAGCACCCATCGCACTTTACAAAAATATTTAAAACAAAAACAGGGAAATCGCCGAGTGAGTACAGGTTATTAAACTGAAATTATTTTTATCGAGCCTTCACCAGTAGTTTTAGATCTCTTTACGTAAAAGAGTAGCGCAAAAGATTTGTTCATCGCGGGTCGCTTTTTAAGTGAATAAAAGTAGTTTTTAATCATACTGAAATCAAGATGTTTAGTTATTGAACATGTTGATTTTCAGGTTCTTATAAGCTTTCTGGTGACCTGTTGGTTTTTGACCTCGACAGGTCACCCAGAGGTCACCAGAAGTATGCGATTATTTGGCTTATTTTGACTGTTGATATAAACAAAAAACGCCGTAAATTATTTATTTACAGCGTTTTTTGTTTTTTAAAATTTACCTGGCGGAGAGGGAGGGATTCGAACCCTCGATACCCTTTTGAAGTATACACACTTTCCAGGCGTGCTCTTTCGACCACTCAGACACCTCTCCGGATTGTTAAATGGATTGCAAAGGTAAAATATTATTGCATTTATAGGCAATAAAAAAGCGGGTACCTTTTTACAGGGCCCGCTCACACTAAAACTTTAACTCAACTTAATAAAATATGGCATTCATCTGTATTGACAATAAGTAACGCCAATGGTTTAATTTGAGTAAAAAATATATCGTGCCAATGCAGATAAATAATTTTAGCTTATGTTTGCCTCATATTGCCACAAGGCAGTTTTACACCTTAAAGCTTGTTTAGTTTAAATGCTGAGCATCAACGACATTAAGAAACCTATCGAAGCTGATATTGATGCGTTTGAGGAGAAGTTTAAGTCTTCTATGCAAAGTTCAGTGCCATTACTTGATCGCATTACTCATTACATTGTTAAACGTAAGGGCAAGCAGATCAGACCGATGTTTGTTTTTTTTGCTGCCAAAATTTGCGGGGGCATTAATGAATCAACGCACAGGGGCGCTGCTCTTGTTGAACTGTTGCATACCGCTTCGCTGGTACATGATGATGTTGTTGATAACTCCTATCAGCGCAGGGGCTTTTTCTCCATTAATGCTTTATGGAAAAACAAGATAGCCGTTTTAGTGGGCGATTATTTGCTATCGAAGGGCTTACTGCTATCTATAGAAAATAATGATTTCCAGTTACTTCGTATCGTATCTGATGCGGTAAAGCAAATGAGCGAAGGCGAGCTGATGCAGATAGAAAAGGTACGCCGCATGGATATTGGCGAGCCGGTTTATTATGAGGTGATTCGCCAAAAAACGGCGTCGCTTATTGCATCCTGCTGTGCCTGTGGGGCTTCTTCTGCAGGGGCAAGTGACGAGGTGGTTGAAAAAATGCGCTTGTTTGGAGAGAAGATTGGCATAGCTTTCCAGATTAAAGATGATATGTTTGATTTTGGTACCGATGACGTAGGCAAGCCTTTGGGTATCGATATCAAGGAAAAGAAAGTTACGCTGCCGCTGATCTACTCGCTGGCAAATACCACATCTTCCGAAAAGAAAAGAATCATCAACCTGGTTAAGAACCATAACGATGATCCCGCTAAAATTGCCCAGATCATTAAGTTTGTGAACGAAACCGGGGGCTTGCAGTATGCTGAAACCCAAATGAAAAAATATCAGGACGAAGCCTTTGCCATACTGAACACATTCCCCGAGAGTGATTCGCATAAAGCTTTGGAGCAGCTGGTACGCTTTACTACTGAGCGTAGTACATAAATAACAATCATTCATCTTATTTAAAATTTGTTGGCGCATATCGGTTGATCTCATTTATCTTTATTATGAATTAACCAGACAAGGATATGGCAACTCATAATAAACACATTCCTACACTTTTTGAGTGGGCAGGTGGGATGAAGGTATTCGAAACGCTTTTTAATAAGTTTTACGATAAGGTTTTAGCCGATGAACTGCTGGAGCCTGTATTTAAACACATGTCGGCCCATCACCGGCTACATGTGGCGCATTTTGTAGCCGAAGTTTTAGGCGGACCCAAACTGTACAGCGCGGAGGAAGGGAGCCACTTCATTATGATAAGCAAACATTTGCAAAAATACCTCACCGAAGCGCATCGTAAGCGCTGGATGGAACTGTTGCTGCAAACTGCCGATGAGCTATTGCTTCCTGATGATCCTGAATTTCGTTCGGCTTTTTTGGCCTATCTGGAATGGGGCACCCGCATTGCGGTTATTAATTCCAGGTTGGATGAAACAGCAGAAGCAATTGATGCTCCAATGCCCAGATGGGGCTGGGGTGAGGTTGGGGGCCCTTATTTAGGTAATAAATAACTGCTTCTTAACTTCCCGAAACTTGTTAACTTCGTAAATGCATTCCTTTTTCCTCAACTTTCCAAAGATCACCGTATTCGATATAGTGGATGTGGTTTTGGTTGCCTTCATCATTTACCAACTCTATAATCTTATTAGGGGTACCATAGCGGCCAACATTTTTATTGGTTTCGCGGTGATATTTGCCATGAATTTGGTGGTTAATCAATTGCACATGAAATTGCTTACCGCCATATTAGGCAAGTTTGTTGATGTGGGGATCATTGCCGTTATTGTGGTTTTTCAGCAGGAAGTGCGGCGCTTTTTGCTGCTCGTGGGTAAAAACGCATCGTTACAGCGCAATAAAGCATGGTGGCAATATTTTTTTGGTAAAAAGGAAGTGGAGAAGAATAACTTCGCCCGTATAAAACCGATTATTGATGCCTGTAAAAGCATGAAGCAAACCCGTACCGGCGCGCTCATTGTGTTTGCTAAATATTACGATGAACAGTTTTACCAAAACAGCTGCGAGGTGGTGGAGGCCAGGATTTCTAAACGCCTTTTGGAAAGTATCTTTCAAAAAACAAGTCCGCTGCATGATGGTGCTGTAGTGATATCTGAGAATAAAATTAAATCGGCAAGCTGCATTTTACCACTTACCGAAAAAACAGATCTGCCTGCGCAGTTTGGGTTACGCCATCGTGCGGGTATAGGTGTAACCGAGGCTAACGAGGCAACAGCCATTATCATATCCGAAGAAACCGGCGAAATATCTTACGCCAAACAAGGGCGTGTAAAAATGAATATCAGCTTTGCCGAGTTGGAAAAAGTGCTGAATAAGGATTTTTAATATGGCATATAATCCTGGCTCAATAAGCGTTTAATATCAGGTAAATGGATATATAATTTAAAGCCATGTTTGATGATTTCCACATAGAGCAGTTAATCACGATATCGAACGTTTTACTTCGGCTGGCCTTTCGCTACCTGTTATTTGCAGGGTCTTTTTACCTGGTGTTTTACGTTTGGAAGAACAAGGCCATCTGGCGCGCCAAAATTCAGCAACGTTATCCCGAAAATAAACACGTGATTCGCGAGATCGTGAACTCTTTTATTACGATCATCATTTTTGGCCTGGTGATCATGGGAGTTATTTTTGCCAGTAATGCAGGTTATACCCGCATTTACCCCAGCATAAGCGATCGCGGCTATGGCTATTACATTTTCAGTATTGTGTTGATGATATTTATGCACGATACCTACTTTTACTGGACCCACCGTGCCATGCATTGGAAGCCACTGTTTAAGCTGGTGCATAAAACCCATCACCTGTCAACAAACCCTACGCCATTCGCTGCATACGCGTTCCATCCTCTTGAGGCTGTTATTGAAATTGGTATAGTTCCATTGATAGCGTTCACCATACCCTATCATGGTACCGCTTTAACTTTGTTTTCGCTTTATTCTTTGTTGCTGAATGTTACCGGCCACCTGGGCTTCGAACTTTTTCCTAAAGGATTTGCAAGTCATAAGCTGTTTAAATGGCACAATACATCTACCCATCATAACATGCATCATCGCCTGGTTAAATGCAACTACGGGCTGTATTTTAATATCTGGGACAGGCTGATGAATACCAACCATCCCGACTACGAGAAAAGCTTTGAAGCTGTGGTTGAAAAGCGTAAAGAGAAAGAAGTTATATCGGCCAAAGTAAAGGAAGCTGACTGGCAACTCCTGATTAAGGAATTATCTTAGCCAAACTATCCGGTTTAAGTAAGCCGTATCGCTTAACAAGCATGGTATAATGAACGCCCGGCTCATCGGTTTGCACTACAGGCATCCTGTCATTACTTGAAACCTTAGCTATTGGCATATTATATTTCATCTGCGTGGCGTCTGCAATAGCCGGTATTGTTTTGGTTATTGTCAAATCATTTAATAAAAGCTGATCTGACTTGGGCAGTACAGGAGCTATCTTAAACAAATCATCACCAGTTTTAGGTTTTAAATAGGGGCTCCAGTATTTTTTATTACCTAAAAGAGGCTGGTTTAAAGTTTGTGCCATTATGTGGCCCGCACAAGTGACCAGCATAATAAATAGGAATACTTTTTTCATTGCTGTAACAGGTTTATACTAATATAAATACAAATCGACATTTCAAGTGTTAAAAAAAGTTATTTTGCATTTATTATCAAAAACATACGGATAATATTTACGTTAATTGGCAAACCTCAACCAGTACTAAGTGATTAATACATCCGGTGGCGGTAAAATGATAGATTTTATTATTTTTGTGAAAAATTAAAACCCGATGAGCGAACTCATTAAAAAACAAGTAACTGATGCAAAGGCATCCATGGATAGAGCCATTGATCATGCTGACAGCGAATTAAATAAAATACGTGCCGGTAAAGCCAATCCATCTATGCTGGATGATGTTATGGTTGATTACTATGGCACAGCAACGCCACTAAGCCAGGTTGGTAGCGTAAACACTCCTGATGCGCGTACTATTATAGTACAACCATGGGAAAAATCATTACTACCACTTATTGAAAAAGCTATAAAAGAAGCTAATCTTGGCGTTAACCCACAAAATGATGGTATCATCATCCGTATCAACGTACCGCCTTTAACCGAAGAGCGTCGTCGTGACCTGGTTAAAAAAGCAAAAGCTGAAGCCGAAACCGGTAAAATAGCTGTTCGTAACATCCGTAAAGATGCCAACGAAAAAATCAAAAAATTAAAAACTGAAGGTGTATCTGAAGATGAGATAAAAGTAGGCGAAGCCGAAATTCAAAAACTGACCGATGCTTATATTATTAAGGTTGATCAGCTTTCAGAAGCCAAAGAAAAAGATATCATGACGGTTTAATATTAACCTTATGTCAAATTAAAAGGGAATGAGCTACTTAGCCATTCCCTTTTTTTATTTTTACTGCCGAAACATGAATATACTACTTTCTTATTTAAAAAAACACCGCTGGATAGTGGTTATGGCGCTATTTCTTGCGGCCATGAATATTGGATTTTCATTGCTTGATCCATGGATAACCGGTCGTATTGTTGATCGTGTTATTGAAAAACGGAGCAGCCTTCAGTATGAGCAATACCTGCACCAGGTATTATTGCTGGTTGGGGCGGCTATTGGCGTAGCGATGGTATCGCGCATAGCAAAAAATTTCCAGGATTATTTTACCAACATTATTACCCAAAAGGTAGGTGCTGCCATGTATGCTGATGGTTTGCGCCATTCGCTTGAGCTGCCTTACCAGGTTTTTGAGGATCAGCGCAGCGGCGAAACCCTGGGCATATTGCAAAAGGTGAGGTTGGATTGCGAAAAGTTTATTACAGCCTTTATCAGCATATTGTTTGTATCCCTTATCGGGATGGTATTTGTTATCGTGTACTCGGTAAGTGTTAGTTACCAGGTAACGCTGGTTTATTTTGCAGCCATACCCATTATCACTTTTGTGAGTATGGCCATGAGCCGTAAAATTAAAACTATCCAAAAAAAGATAGTTTCTGAAACTACTGCACTTGCAGGCTCAACTACCGAATCATTAAGGAATATAGAGCTGGTAAAAAGCCTTGGGCTTGCCAAGCAGGAAATAGAAAGACTAAATAATACTACTTACAAGATCCTCGATCTGGAACTAAAGAAAGTGAAATACGTGCGCAGCATGAGTTTTGTGCAGGGTACAACGGTCAACTTTGTACGTAGTGTAATGGTGGTTGTGCTATTGCTGCTGATATTCAAGACCACTATATCGCCGGGACAGTATTTTAGCTTTTTGTTTTACTCATTCTTTCTGTTTAATCCATTGCAGGAGTTAGGTAACGTGATTCTTTCATGGCGCGAAGCAGAAGTTTCTTTAGGTAATTTTAAAGGAATATTAAGCACACCGATTGATAAAAAGCCGGAGAGGCCTGTATTGCTTGAAAAAGTAAACACCCTAACCTTTAGCGATGTTACCTTTAAACACTTAACCGCCAACCGCAACGCGCTAAACCATATCAGTTTTGAAACCAATACCGGCGAAACTATCGCTTTTGTTGGTCCGTCGGGTTCGGGGAAAACTACGCTGGTGAAGTTATTGGTAGGTTTATATCAACCGTTGGAAGGTGATATTTTATACAATAATATTTTAAGCAAAGAGATTGATCTTGATCAGCTGCGCGAAAAGATAGGCTTTGTAACTCAGGATACGCAGCTGTTTTCGGGAACAATCCGCGAGAACCTGCTGTTTGTTAGGCCAAATGCTACTGATGAGGAGTGTATGAATGTATTGCAGCGTGCTGCCTGCCAAACATTGCTGGCCCGTGCTGATAAAGGTTTGAGCACAGTGATTGGTGAAGGTGGTGTAAAAGTATCCGGCGGAGAAAAGCAACGCCTTTCTATAGCCCGTGCGTTGTTACGTAAGCCCGATATCCTGGTGTTTGATGAGGCTACTTCATCCCTGGATTCAATTACCGAAGAAGAGATCACAGAAACTATCCGCAACGTATCAGAGCAGGAAAATCATATCACTATCCTGATTGCCCACCGCTTATCAACCATTATGCATGCCGATTGTATTTACGTGCTTGAAAAAGGCCGTATAATTGAACAAGGCAGGCATCTTGACCTGATAGCTCAAAAAGGCCTTTACTACGCCATGTGGCGCCAGCAAATAGGCGAAAAGGTTACAGTGGAAGTGGAGTAGGTCTCAGCATCGCGTCATTGCGAGGTACGAAGCAATCCCCAACTTAACAGAGAAACTCTGCAAGTTGGGGATTGCTTGTTTTATGCCCGAGGGCTAACCATAATCACCATAGTTCCCCCTTTCAGGGGGGTAGGGGCTAAACATTCTTATCATCAATAATCTTGAAAAATTCATCACGATAAGTATCGCCAACCGGGATAATCTTCTCACCTATCTGGATACGACTGCGTTCGATGCTGTCAATTTTATTGAGGGCTACGATGTATGATTTATGTACCCTTACAAAATGCTTTTCGGGCAGGGCATCTTCCATTTTTTTCATTCCCTGCAGGGTAATGATACGCTCGGCCGGGGTAAATATGGAAATGTAATCCTTCAGGCCTTCAATAAACAAAATATCGTGCAGGTAAACCTTTTGTATTTTATGCTCGGTTTTTACGAAAATAAAATCTGTAGAAAAATCATCCTGTTGCGCGGGTTCGGCCTGTATAACGGTTTTGGTTACCGGCTGTATAATGGTTTGCGCTTTTTGTACCGATTTAAAGAACCTGTCAAAAGCTATTGGCTTTAGCAGGTAATCAACTACATCAAGTTCATAGCCTTCAAGCGCATACTGCGGGTAGGCGGTGGTTAATATCACTTTGGCCTTACCGTTGGCTATTTTTAAAAACTGGATGCCGGTAAGCTCGGGCATTTGAACATCTAAAAAAACCAGGTCTGCTTCGCCCGCCTGTACCAGGGTAAGGGCCTCAATAGGATTGGTTGTGGCTTTCACCAATTGCAAAAAAGGCATTTTGGATATATAGTCTTCCAATATATGCAGCGCTAAAGGCTCATCATCAACTACCAGGCATCTGATCATGCTGTAAAAATAAGTGTTAAAATGATTTAATAATTAATTTTTTTATCCCTGTTAAAATGGTGTTAACTCCACCGACTTGTAAAAAATCTCTGCCCCTTCTGATTGCAGCAAAATCTTCCCTTCCCAAATGGAGCCCAAGCCCCAGTTAACTAAATGCCCGTTCACATAATGTTCAATTTGGTTGCCATTGCAAATAATTTCAATGGTATTCCATTCGCTATTCGGTTTCTCGAAATTTGCTGTGCGGAAAATGTGTTTCTGATCCCAGGCTATCTCTGATTTATTCGGCGAATCCACATTGGTATGCTGTACGCACCAGATATCGCCGCAATCCTCTTCCTGCACCTGGAACTCCAATGATTTTGGCCAAACGGTATCTTTCTGCATTTCACCAAAATGATAAAGCACACCGCTATCCCGTTTCCCTTTTTGGCGGGGAGCATATTGTTTGGTTCCCCATTTAAATACAACTTTAAGGTAATAATTGGAATACGATTTAAGCGTGCTCATGTACCCAAAATACTTACCCATTACGTGTACCACGCCATTTTCAACGGCAAAGTTGTTATGGATATCATTGTTTTTACCCAAAGTATCTAAAAACGTGTACCACCCTTTTTTATCCTTACCGTTAAATAGCTTTTGCACATTGATCTCCCTGATCCAGATGTTACGGAACGATACCGGGAATTCATGCTCCTGCAACAATAAAGGCTGGGCAAAATTATGCTTGGTATATTTAGGCTGACCAACATGGGCTACCGTGCCTTTTATAGCTACGTGGTTTTGTACCAATACGCCATTGTGCAATACGGTAATATAGGCCGGTGTTTTAAGCGAACTATCGAGGTTAAAACGGGGCGCGGTGTAAATGATATCATATTTTTGCCATTCGCCGGGTTTAAGGGAGGCATTAACCAGGGGCACATGCTGTTTGTAAATAGAACCTGCCTGCCCGTTGGAGTAGGTGCGGTTTTTATAACTATCCAATATCTGCAGTTCGTACCGGCTTTGCATAATTACACCGCTGTTGCCACGCTCCTGGCCCTCACCTTTAACTATTGCTGGTGTGCGCCATTCAATGTGCAGCTGGCAATCGGCAAAGTTTCTTTTGGTGATGATGGAGCCGCTGCCCGGTTTAACGGTGAGGATGCCATCTTTGATGGTCCAGCCCGGCGGCATTCCTTTCTGATTGGTCCACTCGTTAAGATTTTTCCCATCAAACAAAATAATAGCATCTGATGGCGCTTTATTACCAGCGCCCGGTAATACAACAGCAGGTTCGGGATCCCATACTTCGGTAAGCTTGGGGTCGTTTTGGGCTGAAGCATGGTATCCGCATACTACTAAAAACAGGAAAAGTAAGGTGCTTTTTAACTGGTTCATAGGTTTGGTTATTATCTTATAAAATTATAGATAATTCGCAAGTATAGGTGTCTGCCTCATCCCTTATATTTAAAGTGTATTTTCCGGGGTAGAGCAAATTGAGCCGCCTTTGCACATTAGTTAAGCCTATGCCGCCTATGGCATCACGGTTATGGGTATGCTTTTTATTCTGAATGTAAAAGTGAAGCTTACATTCTTCAACATTGATGAGCAGTTTAATTGGCGTCATCACATCATTAGCCACACCGTGCTTAAAGGCGTTCTCTATAAAAGCAATAAGGAGTAAGGGAACAATTTGCTGGTTAGTTACATCTCCCATCACCTTAAAATCAATAAACGCTTTGTTACCAAAGCGGATTTTTTGCAGGTCGATATAGTTTTGCAGGTATTGGAGCTCTTTAGTTAAATCAACCTTATTATCATTGCACTCATACAGCATATAGCGCATAATTTCTGATAACTTCAGGATGGCTTCGGGGGTAGTTTCAGATCGCTGGTAGGCGAGCGAATAAATGCTGTTTAACGAGTTGAATAAGAAGTGCGGGTTTATTTGCGATTTAAGGAAAGCCAGTTCGGCGCTTAGCCTTTGATTTTCCAAGTCGCGCTGAATGCGTTCGTTCATAAACCAGTCTGTTGTAAACTTGAGTACCGTACTCAGGAAAACAAATATCAAACTGGCAAAAACCGTGCTAAAGAAATAGGCGGTAAAACTAATTACCTGGCCTTTCATCCGGGTGAGTACAACATCCTTAAAAAGCAGACCTACGCCATATTTGCTAACACCATAAACAATAATGGTGATGAGTATAACAAAGGCATAAGCCCAGTATCGTTTTTTATCAAGAAATTGTGGAATGTAGATCAGAAAGTTGAGGTAAAACAAGCTGATATTAATTGCGGGGTATAATAAAAATATAATCAGCAGTTGCCTGGTATTTAAATGGTCATTCATGCTTGCCAGGAAAACGAAGAATGAGATCATGGCCAGCCAAAAAAGTAAATGCCAGAAAATATGCCAGGCTGCTTTTATAATACGGGTTTGTTTATCAGTTGAAATAGAGTCCTGCATGCTATTTTGAAAATACCTTTATATACCAGTGATAATGGCATGTAATTTAATGTTTTGATTGTTATATGGGGGGTTATTTATATATAGTAATTTATTTTGTCGATGAACTGGCCTTTACAATCGATGAACCACTTAAAGTGGGTAAAAAGCCGTTCATCTATAAACTCCGTGTGTTGGTCTAATACTTTTTAGCGGGTGAAGAAATAAGTATTTCTTTGTTCTATCAAATCACTCGCAATGAAAACGCTTATCAAAAATTCAAATCCTTTTATCATGTTATTGATACCTGTAATGTTTGCCCTTATTTTAGGTGTAAGCTATCAGTTTGAACAAAAAAAGGAATCATCAATGATGGGTGCTTCAGCTGTGCATGCTACTTCATTGTTTTACAAAGGTGTAAGCCTTGTTAAAACCGTTTGCTCTATAGCAAAAAGTTACAATGTATGGTAATTAGTACCCAGGACTTATCTTTCAACTTTGGCGATCAGCAAGTTGTTAAATCGCTAAGTCTACAAGTTCCTGAGGGAAGCATATACGGTTTTCTTGGCCCAAATGGTGCCGGGAAAACCACCACCATCAAACTCCTGTTAAACCTGCTGAAAGTACAAAGCGGCAGCATCCACATATTTGAACAGGATATTCAACATCACCGCATCAATATATTATCCCAAATAGGCTCACTTATTGAGCAGCCAGCCATTTACCAGCATCTTACCGGAAAAGAAAATTTACTTAATCGTGCCCTGTTATTACGTGTTCCTGTAAAACGGGTTGATGATATGCTGGCGCTTGTGCAGCTTACCGACGCTGGCGATAAAAAGGCAGGTCAGTATTCATTGGGGATGAAACAGCGCCTGGGTATTGCGCTGGCCCTGCTTGCTGATCCTAAACTGCTTATACTGGATGAACCTACCAATGGCCTTGACCCTAACGGTATTATAGAAGTACGCGAGTTACTTATTAAACTGGTAAAGCAATATAAAAAAACCGTATTTATATCGAGCCATTTACTGGCCGAGGTGGAGCGGATGGCTACACATGTAGGCATCATTAACAATGGGGAATTGCTTTTTCAGGGCAGTATAAATGAATTGCAGGCATTGAGCCAGCCGCAGGTATGTATTGAAGCAGATAATACAGTTGATGCCGCTAATTTGCTTACCCGCAATCATTTTACCGTAACCGATGTTACCGATAACTACTTGTATGTACCTTACAGCAGCAAACAAAAAACTGCCGAGATCAACTCCTTACTAAACCGCAATGGTCATGCTGTATACAGTATTGGCAAGCAACAAAAAGATCTGGAGCGATTGTTTTTAGATATTACCCAAAAAGCCTGAACCCCATGAATGGATTTATATTATCGTTCCGCTCGGAGTTTTACAAGAGCCGCAAAACGCTGGGTTTTTGGGCGGCCATATTATTGCCTTTGTTTATATGTCTATTACTTTTTGTAGGCTTTTATGTTAAAAGCGAAAAGCTAACCGGTATGCCACCCATTACATTATGGTTGCAATTTGCGGGTGCTATATTAGGCATCATGGGGTCGTTGTTATTACCCATGTTCACCATTTTTATAGCCTACTCGGTAAATAGTATAGAGCATAAGGCTGATACCTGGAAAAGCCTGTTTAGTTTACCAATTTCGCGTTGGGTGGTATATGGCGCTAAGTTTTCATATGCGGTATTCCTGATATTTTTAACGCTCGCGCTGTTTGTGCTGTTCACCATAGGCTTTGGCAATTTGTTAAGTGTGGTAAAGCCCGACTTAAGGTTTGATAATTACCATATGGAAAAGGAGCTTGGGCAAGTATATTTAAAGCTATTTTTATCGTCATTGGGCATACTTTCCATCCAGTTTTTGCTCAGCCTGCTTTGGGCCGATTTTTTAAAGCCGATGGGGATAGGTTTTGTTTGCACAATTACAGGCGTTATCCTCGCAACTAAACACTGGGAGTATTGTTATCTTTTTCCATATTCGCACCCTATGGTAGCTATAGCTACGATGTTACATGGTGGTGATAATCCGGCAAAGGGAATCCAAATAGATATTTTTACCAAAGATGTTTTTGTAAGCATGGCGGTAGCCGTAGTTGTTTTTATACTGGGCTATTTTATAGTGCTGAAGAAAAGTATAAAATAAATACGCAGATTTTAAGGGGGGCTTCATTTTAGCCAACCAATCAAAAAAATCTATTTTTTAGGGTGACTTACTGTTTATACCCCAATAAAAGGCAGCTCTGCACCGTTAGGTGCTACCTGTTTGTAGAAAACGCAGGGCATTTACCTTTGCCTCGCAGAGGCTACCCCTAATGAATTATTTTGCAACACGTTTTCCGGCCCGAAAACAATACTTGCCCTACTGCTTTGTAAACGTTAATCCGTCAACATTTACCGTGCTCACTTTACCAAATTCATCAATACTAAATGTCGCCGTTACTTTGCCGTACTCCTTGCGGGCATATGGACCCCTAAAGGTATCGTAGTTCCAACAGGTGGCTTCGGCACTAAGGAACTTGTTTATATCCAGGCTTAACTTATCCCCGGTTGCGACGATCACCACCGAACCATAAAGCGGATCGGTATAGGTACCCGCATAGGATTTTATATCCAAAGTTGGGTGCGTACCAATTACCCTTTTTGCTTCGTAATCCTTTTCGGCTTTTTCTCCTTTCGCCCGCAATCCGCTGTAAAGGGTTTGAAATTCCCTGCTCCAATCCCTATCGCCACCCAACGCGAAATAATCAAAGGCTTTAAACATCAGCGCGTGGCGCACTTCTGCATGATCAAGATTGGCCAATACATATACGCCTATCTTTTTGTCTACTATCATGCCGTTAATAGCTACCAAGCCGCCAAGGCTCCCGGTATGAAAATCAATCTTTTGCCCCTTATAATCCTGCTGAAACCAACCCATGCCATAAGTGATCCAATGCGGTTGGGTAATGCGGGCGGTTGGATAAAATTCTTCCTGCGATACAAATGTTTGCGGCTTAAGCAACTTGGCCCAGCTTTCAGGTTTCAGCAAACGCTGATTGCCGTACTTGCTGCTATCCAGCATACAGTTAACCCATTTGGCCATATCATCCACGCATGACCATACACCGCCCGCCGGGGCGATGGCATCTGTCATATCTTTTTCAACTACAATAATGGCGCTGTCAACTTTAACATGAGCCGCCGTTTGATTAGGCATACCTTTGGATTTTGAAAAAACAGGCACCGTGCGTGTCATTTTCAAAGGCGTAAAAATTCTTTTCTGAACAAAAGTTTCCCAGGGCATGCCGCTGGCTTTTTCAATAACCTTACCAGCGGCCATGTAAAATATATTCTGATAAACAAAGCCCGCCCTAAAGCCATACTGAGGCTTTACCAGCCTCATCCGGTGCAGGATCTCATCAGATGATATATTCATTGTTCCCCATAAATAATCGGTATTGCCAACGCCGCTATCATGCAGAAACAGGTCGCTAACGGTAAGCTCACGGGTTACATAGGAATCATAGAGCTGAAAATCGGGCAGGTAATCTGTAACCTTATCGCTCCAGTGCAGCTTACCCTCATCAACCAGCATGGCGGCGCAGGCGGCCGTTAGCGCCTTTGTTGTAGATGCAATACCAAAAATGGTTTGTGTATCAACGTTGCCCGGTTTGCCCAACTCGCGCAGACCATAGCCTTTAGCAAATATCACCTGGCCATCCTTTACAACAGCTATAGCCAAACCAGGCACATGCCAATCAGTAACGGCCTGTTGCACATATTTATCAAACTCCTTAATATCGGTGGTAGTTTGCGCCAGCAACATGACCGGTAGCAGGCAAGCGAAGAGGAGGCTCTTTAAAAACTTCATAATATTAATGGTAAGGTTTTATGTGCTGAATATAAGTATAAAATACAATTCCAATCCACACCCCATTAGTAAAAAGCGCAAAAAAATACCCCTTGCTTAATAGCAAGGAGTATCCAATTATCGTTATTTAAAAAACGTGTTATACTTTAATAACCGTTAACGTTATCTTCCCCTTCAATATAATTGAATGTTTCGCCTGGTTTTGCAACATGTTTGGTAAGATCGGGATCAAAATCGCTCTTTCTACCAAGCATGGTGAAATTCTCGGCAACTACTTCGGTGGTGTATTTTTTAACCCCATCCCTATCCTCGAACGAGCGGGTGCGCAGTTTACCTTCAATGTAAACCAATTTACCTTTTTGTAAAAACTTCGCCGCCATTTCAGCAAGGCCACGCCACATAACAATATTATGCCATTCGGTTTGTTCAACCTTGCGCCCGTCCTTATTAAAGGTTTCAGAAGTAGCCAAGGGGAAACTTGTTACAGCAACCCCGCCATCTAATGTTCGCAACTCGGGATCCTTGCCTAAATGGCCAACAAGGATAACTTTATTTATTCCAGACATGGTATAAAGTACTGAAAAATTATTTACAAATTAAAAATATTTTTTAATAATATAAAAACAACCTTTGGAAGCGCCAATTCATGCAAATCGACTATGGGTATATATATCCAGTTTTTATTTAACATTTGGGGGGTGCTAATAGTTTTAATCATCCTCACAAATAATCGCTGGTGGGTAAGAATGTGTTTCAATAGGGGGGTATCTTCTATGATATTTATGGCAGCGCCGTCGCCAAAAATCGCTGCCACCTCTGGTAGTTTTACCAGTTCGCCGGCAGTCAATAAAGAGGAGGTTTCAACCATTGGTAAATCGAACATGTTGGCCCAGATATCCTTATCGCCCCTTTTATTCATCAATACAGTGTTACCATCAGTAATTAAAAAGTAGTTAAAAAAGCGCTCGCGAACTTTAACCGTTTTTAGTTTTACCGGTAAGGCAGCGGTTGCATTGCTGATAAACGCCACGCAGCCGGTACGTACCGGGCAAGTACCGCAAGCCGGATTTTTGGGCTTGCAGAGCATAGCCCCAAACTCCATCATGGCCTGGTTATGCAGTGCGGGATTTTTCGTATTAATTAAATCGTTTGCGATGTTCTGAAATACCTTTTTGCCGGCGGTAGAGTTAATAGCATCATAAATTCCAAAATAGCGGGCCAGTACCCGGTAAACATTACCATCAACAACAGCCCTTGCCTCATTTGCCGAGAACGACGCTATAGCCGCGGCAGTATATTCGCCAATACCTTTCAACTTAATCAGCTCATCATAACTTCGCGGAAACACGCCCTCATATACCTCCCGCACAAGGCGCGCCGTTTTAAGCATATTACGCCCCCGGGAGTAATAACCAAGCCCTTGCCATAGCTTAAGTACCTCATCCTCATGCGCTGCAGCAAAATGGCTTACTGTAGGATACTTTTCTACAAACCGGTTAAAATAAGGTAAACCCTGCTCAACACGGGTTTGCTGTAAAATAATTTCAGACAGCCAAATGGTATAAGCATCGGTAGTGTTTCTCCAGGGCAGGTCGCGTTTATTTTCAAGGTACCATTGCACCAGTTCGTCGGTAAAATTCATTGATGTAAAAGTAATGGATTTTGGTGGCAGGAATTTAAGACGGACGATTTCTGGATTAAAAGAAACAACAGGGATAATAAAATAACCCAAACGAAAGAAAAATACTGGCTAAAAGTGCCGTTTGAAAAGCCGGGAGAATTGCCAGGTTTTCACGCTTTATTCAACTAATCTTTCATCCCAAAAAACGTATTCATATAGCGGCGTAAATAAGCCCAATTGTCTATACTTTGTAACGAAAATATGCGTTTTAGGTACTGAGTAAAAAAAATCTATTAAATATTTCGCTCTTAAATTTTAAAGCGATACTTTTGCAACCCCAAAACAGTTAAGTATTTATATAATTAAATAAAAGTAAATCAGATATGACTAAGGCAGAAATTATAACTGAAATCTCATCTAAGACAGGTATAGAGAAAGTAGACGTGCAGGAAACTGTTGAGGCGTTTTTTAAAGTTGTTAAAAGCTCAATGGTTGGTGGCGAAAATGTTTACGTTAGAGGATTCGGTAGCT
The DNA here is from genome assembly GCF_056405015.1 of Mucilaginibacter sp. P2_A4. Classification (NCBI taxonomy): domain Bacteria; kingdom Pseudomonadati; phylum Bacteroidota; class Sphingobacteriia; order Sphingobacteriales; family Sphingobacteriaceae; genus Mucilaginibacter; species Mucilaginibacter sp. P2_A4. The sequence continues at coordinate 94,099 of NZ_JBFUCX010000014.1, forward strand.
TTGTAGTAAAGAAAAGAGCAAAAAAGACAGCACGTAACATTTCAAAAAATACTGCCATCATTATCCCCGAGCATTTTGTGCCCAGCTTTAAACCAGCAAAAACTTTTGTTGAGAAAGTAAAAACAGGCAACAAAACCACCAAATAATTTTAAAGATATGTATAAGAAACAAATAGCCATAAGTGTAGCAATAGTTATTGTTATGGGCTATTTGTATTATTTACCTGTTAAAGGTTTAATAAAACCCAAAGAGGCCAAAAGCGATAAAACAAACGTGCTCACCAGCCGCAAGGCTTCAACAGTAACGGTTGATATGGTATCAGAACCGGCCAAAGCCGCAATTGGGGCGGGTTTGGCAGCTAAGATAAACGACCTTGAAGGGCAATTAAAAAAAGCATCAGGCACTGATGCCGATATGTTGCAACAGCAACTGGCAAAACAGTGGGATGATGATAACCAGCCCGCACCGGCAGCATTTTACTACCAGGCTTTGGCCCGTAAGCAAAATAAAGCCGAAGATTGGTTAAATGCAGGTAATCGTTTTAACGATGCATACAAAATTACCCAGGATACTTTATTGCAGCCTGCTTTTGTTACAAATGCTGCAGAGGCTTTTCAAAATGCCTTAAAGTTACAACCTGAAAGCCTTGTGGGTAAAACAGGATTAGGTATAGCGTACGTTAATGGCGCAGGTGCCCCTATGCAAGGTATAGCCTTACTGCTTGAAGTAGTTAAAAAAGACCCGAACAATTGGAGTGCAAACCTCAACTTAGGAATGTTTGCCATGAAATCGGGACAGTACGAAAAAGCGGTTACAAGGTTTAAAACGTTACTTGCCCAAAAAACAGAACTGGAGCCAACATTTTACCTGGCCGAAAGTTACAAACAACTGGGCATGAAAAAGGAAGCAATTGCTGCTTACCAAAAATGCAAAGAAATGATGCCCGACCAAGTGTTTGGGCAACGTATTGATGAATACATAAAGGAATTAAAGAATTAATCACATTTAAAAATTATTACTATGCCGAGCGGTAAAAAACGTAAGAGACACAAAATGGCTACCCACAAACGCAAAAAACGTTTAAGAAAAAACAGACATAAAAAGAAATAAGCTGCTATAAATTAGCAGATTTTACCTGCCTTTATTAAAGGTGGGTAACTTTTTATTACGAGTGTTTTTTACCCACTTATTTACATACGGTTTTTGCCGTTTTAAGAAATGGAGTAGCAGTTGATAAAAGAATTAATTATCGATTCATCCCCCAATGGGGCTACCATTGCATTATTACAGGACAAACAACTTGTAGAACTTCACAAAGAACAAACCAGCAATAATTATACTGTTGGAGACATTTACCTTGGGCGTATAAAGAAAATTATGCCCAGTTTAAATGCTGCCTTTGTGGATGTAGGCTACGAGAAGGATGCCTTTTTGCATTATCTTGATCTTGGTCCGCAGGTGCAGAGCCTGCTGAAGCTGACCAAGCAAGTACGTAGCGGGGGATATCAGTCAAAGCTTTTGGATGGCTTTAAGCTGGAAGCCGATATCAATAAAGGAGGTAAGATCTCTGATATATTGACAAAGGGCCAGCTTATACCGGTACAAATAGCCAAAGAACCTATATCAACCAAAGGACCGCGTTTAAGTTCTGATCTTTCTATCGCAGGGCGATATGTTGTATTGGTTCCGTTTTCGGAAGCAATCTCTATCTCCAAAAAAATAAAAAGTAATACAGAGCGTAACCGCTTACGCAAGGTTGTTGAAAGTATTAAACCAAAGCATTTTGGTGTAATCATCCGTACGGTATCTGAAGGTAAAGGCGTTGAGGAATTACAAAAAGACTTGCTTGATCTGATATCAAAGTGGGAATCATTTATAACAAGGTTGCCGTCAACAGAACCATCTAAAAAGGTTTTGGGCGAAATTGGGCGTACATCAACTATCCTAAGGGATATATTGAACCCCGATTTTCAGCATATCTATGTAAATGATAACGGTATGTTCGAAGAAATTCGGTCATACATCCATGAAATATCGCCCGATATGGAAAGTATAGTCCGCATGCATAAGCATAAGGAGCCTATATTTGAGCATTTTGGCGTTGATAAACAGATTAAAGGAGCCTTTGGTAAAACCGTAAACCTTGCCGGCGGCGCTTACCTGGTTATTGAACATACCGAAGCATTACACGTTATTGACGTGAACAGCGGTAACCGTACAGCCAGTAAAGAAAACCAGGAAGAGAACGCTTACCAGGTAAACAAAGAAGCGGCTAAAGAAATTGCCCGCCAGTTACGTTTACGCGATATGGGCGGCATTGTTGTTATCGATTTTATTGATATGCACAAGCCCCAAAACCGTAAAGAACTGTTTGATTACCTGCGTACCGAAATGACTTTGGACAGGGCAAAGCATACCATTTTACCTCCGAGTAAATTTGGATTGGTTCAAATTACACGCCAGCGTGTAAGGCCCGAAATGAACATTGTAACCAGCGAAGTGTGCCCTACATGTAATGGTACAGGTACCATTAGGCCAACCATTTTGCTGATGGACGACATTGAAAATAACTTCAATTATATATTGGATGAGCAAAACGAGAAGGGAATTACCCTATCCGTGCACCCATATATTGAAGCCTTTATTAAACAGGGTATTTATACCCGCCAAATGAAGTGGTTCCTGAAATACGGGCAGTGGATTAAAGTTAAAAGTAACCCCGCCTACCAGATCACCGAGTTTCACTTCTTCTCCAATAAAGACGAAGAGATTAAACTGTAAGTTTTTTTGATATACAGCTATAAGATGTGCAGATGTTGATAAAACGTCTGCACATTTTTTGTTTTAAGGGGGAGGGAAATGACATTCCCAAAGATTTGTCATCCTGAACATAGTGAAGGATCTATTATTCGCGATGCTTCTTCGCCCTGTAAAGTCTGCGAACAGATCCTTCACTATGTTCAGGATGACAAAAAGGGTAGTCCCCAGGCAATCGACGCCATTACCGCCCGAACATGCATCCAAATACTTAAAGCAGGTATTTTACGGTGTTGTAAGCCTTCCGCATTTTATATCGTGTAAGCTCAAATAATAAATATCTTTTTATGTAAAGCAAGAGTAGCTTTCTTTTCTCCCTTACGGGATAGCCAAATTGTTTAATGATCAAATTAAAATCACTGATCATCATTTCCATCCGCGCATCATCTTTTATCATGCTCCAGATACCGCCAACGTGGTTACGGTAACAACTCATTACCTCTGGCATGACATATATTTTAAGACCTGTGGTATAGGTTGCAAAAATCTTTAATAGCTTATCGGCAGCAAAAACGTTGAAATACCAGGGCTTCTGGAAAAACTGGTTTACCTGCGGTACATTACGATATACCACGGTGGCTGTTTTGGTTTCTTCCTGCTTCCCCACAAGTAAATCGAGGTATGTATATTCACGCGGTACCGGATTTGGGTGTTCGTGCAGCGTTTTGCCAAACGCGTCAATTACCCGGGTGTAATGGCAACAAACTATGTATTCGGGATGCTGATCTAAAAAATCGACCTGTTTTTGTAATTTATGCTCATCTGTCCAATAGTCATCACCTTCACAAAGCGCAATGTATTTACCTTTACAAGCTTTAAGTGTGTTCATCAGGTTATAATAACAACCCTTGTTTTTTTCATTTGCAATCACTGTAACTTTTGTAGGATAGCTTTCTTTAAAAAATTTAACAACCTCCGATGTACCATCGGTTGAGCAATCGTCTCCAATTACAATTTCAAATTTAAAATTCGTTCGCTGCATGATAAAGCCATCAAGCGCCTGGAAAATAAATTGTTTTTGATTGAAAGTAATACAGCATATGCTTACCACTAATTCGCGCTTTTTCATCATAACTCACTCATTTCGGTTTATTTTGCAAACGATAAAATTAGCTAAAGGTTAAAGTAGATAATGCAGGTTGTAAGCAACTTGTGCCCTTTATTGGATACCGTTTTAATTTAATGTCTGCAAAACCCTGCAAGTATTGCTCAGCCCAAAGTTCATTTTCCAAATGTATTTAATTGAAAGTCAATGCTATAGAAATTTGTAATAATTTTATAAAATTGTAAATAGCAACCAAATGTTTTACAAAAAGTGTAAAATCTCTTTACAATTAGACACAAACCGGCAAAAAAATACATGTCTGTTTCACAGCTGAAATGCATTTTAAATTAGCTGAAAAATGAATCATTAATGAACACTAAAAAATAGCGTTGGTACGTTTATTGCAATAAATACATGTCTCAAAGCCGGGTTCATATCAATATTAAATGTTGAATTTTTTTTAAGAATTAAAAATTTAATGAAACAGGCAATAACCTAAAGCATTTAAATGAAATAGACCAAAAAATACAAAAAACGAATTGACATGATAGTAATTGGAGCAGGCGGACACGCATTAGAAGTGCTGGATGTGTTATTGGAAAATCCGGTAACTGATGAGATGTTTTTTTATGACGACATCAATATTTCAAACGTCAGATTGCGGAATTACGATGTACTGAAATCAGCAGATGATATTAGAGGTATTTCACATGGTAAATTCAATTTCATTTTAGGCATTGGCGATCCTGCTAAAAGGCGGTTTCTTTTCAACAAGTTTGTTAAACTGGGAGGGGTGTATTGCCCGTTAAAATCCATCACATCTACATTTAGTCAATTTGTAAATAATTTATGTTTCGATGTGATGAAAAATTGTTTCATTGGCTCGGGAGTTGTAATTGGAAAAGGTTGCTTAATAAACACCGGAGCCCAAATTCATCATGGTGTTCAAATTGGCGAATTTACAGAAATTTCACCACGGGCAACCATACTGGGAGATGTAAAGATAGGCTCCAATTGCAGCATAGGCGCCAATGCAACTATTTTACCACGGCTAATTATTGGCTCTAATGTTACCATAGGAGCCGGCTCAGTGGTTACCCACAACATTGCCGGCAATTCTGTGGCGTATGGCAACCCGGCCAGGGTAGTCAACGAGGTACTTACACATTTTTAGCACTTGCCTTTTTTATAGTCCGGATTTTAAACCGGCCAATTGTTTTGGATCGGCAGTATGCGCTAATAGTAAATTGTTGTTGCTTGCTAAGCATTAAATTGCCGCAAATGATGGTCAGTATGTTTATAAACCAAATAGCCGATTTGTTCAGCAGTCATTTTTCCAAAAAACGGATGAACAAAATCATAGTTTGAAAAATCCGAATACTCCTCAACCAGGCCGATCCATTTATTTTTTTCGGCTATAACATCCCCGTTGCCAGTTACTTTAAATCCGGCAACAGTGGGCATATTTTTCTTTACCGGGAGCTCATCTTTAATCATACCTTTCAAAGCCATCTTGCCAAATAAAAAACCGATGAAAGATTGTTTATACTTTTGCCTGCCCAATACCATTTCGTCAAAAAGGGTGCAATGTTTCACCATTTGGTAAATATTCATTTTGCCCCATTGCGCAGTATTGGTTTCGTCAAGTTTTTTAATTCGGGTTAATAGTTCCTCTCTGGTTGTTTGGTCAAATATGGTTTTCATAAGGCTTCATTATTTTTGAAATTATAGGTCAGCTAATTTAAGCGGTTATCAAACAAAAATAAGTGATAAAGCGTGATAAAAAACACTGCTATGATCTTGTCATTGTTCTGATTTTTAAAAACAGCGTGCCTGCTTTAAGTAAATCCCCGGTAATACTTATACTCACCAAAATGCGAACGGGTATATTTTACTAATTTAATTAGTAAAACCTATGATTTAATCTGCATATTTGTACATCTAAAATGGCGTGGTTTCATGAACGCATTAGAAAAAAATCTGCATATCTGAAATTTGTAATCTGCACATATAACAATAATGGCCAAAACTAAATTTGCGTATTTCTGCCAAAGCTGCGGCTTCGAATCGGCCAAGTGGCTGGGTAAATGTCCATCGTGCCAGCAGTGGAACACCTTTGTGGAGGAAATCATAGATAAGGGTAACACCAACAACGCCGTACCTACATGGAAGGTTACTTCAAACACCCAGCAAAGAGCCAATAAGCCGGTGCAGGTTGCCGATATCACCTTTAGTGAAGAACACCGCATGCTTACTCCCGATAAAGAGTTTAACCGGGTATTAGGCGGCGGCATAGTTGCAGGCTCACTGGTATTAATAGGCGGCGAGCCGGGCATAGGTAAATCAACCCTGATGTTGCAGCTGGCCCTCAACATGCCCAACCTCAAGGTACTTTATGTATCGGGAGAGGAAAGCGAAAGGCAGATTAAGATGCGGGCAGAAAGGCTGGCGATGCCCCCCCCGCCCCCTGAAGGGGGAGCTAAAAAGAATAGCTCATTAATCATAAACTCAGAAACTCCCCCTTCAGGGGGCGGGGGCGCTTGCTACGTGCTTTGTGAAACATCCACCCAAAACATATTTAAGCAAATAGAATCGCTGGAGCCCGACCTGGTGGTGATCGACTCCATCCAAACCCTGCATTCATCACATATCGAATCTACACCGGGGAGTGTGTCACAGGTACGGGAATGTACGGCAGAGATGCTTCGCTTTGCCAAAGAAACTTCAACCCCCGTATTCCTGATAGGCCACATTACCAAAGATGGCATGATAGCCGGCCCCAAAATACTGGAACACATGGTTGATACCGTACTGCAGTTTGAGGGCGACAGGCACCATGTATACCGCATCCTGCGCACTATAAAAAACCGTTTTGGCTCTTCGTCCGAGCTTGGTATCTATGAAATGTTAGGCGAGGGCCTCAGGGAAGTATCCAACCCTTCCGAAATACTGTTATCACACCGGGATGAGCCTTTAAGTGGCATTACCATATCCGCAACCTTAGAGGGCATGCGGCCGATGCTGATAGAAACCCAGGCATTGGTAAGTACATCGGCCTATGGCACGCCTCAGCGCACCGCTACGGGCTTTGATACCAAACGGATGAGTATGTTATTGGCCGTGCTTGAAAAACGCTGTGGCTTCAGGCTGGCGGCCAAAGATGTGTTCCTGAATATTACGGGGGGCATCAGGGTTGAAGATCCGGCTATCGACCTGGGTTTGGCAGCTGCCATTATATCATCGCATGAGGATATGCCTGTGCCCTTTAAAACCTGCTTTGCCGGCGAGATAGGGCTCTCTGGCGAGATCAGGGCGGTGAACCGTGTAGAACAGCGCATAGCCGAGGCGCAAAAGCTGGGATTTAACCAAATATTTATCTCCAAATACAACCTCCCATCCGGAGGGCAGGACAAAAAACGGATGGACTTGTCCCGCTATGATATCGACATAAAAATTGTAAGCAGCATAGAGGAGGTTTTTGGCCAGCTATTTGGATAGCAGGGAATGCTTAAAGCAGAAAGCTCAAAGCAAAAAGATAATCAATAAAAAAGCTCAGAGAATATTTCCCTGAGCTTTTTTTATTAAGGTCTTGCTTTAAGCTTTTGGCTTTCACCTTTTAGCTTAAAAAGTAGGTAATACTATTTTACGAATACGGTTATTACCGGCATCAGCTACATAAATGTTGCCATTGGCATCAGCAGCCACACCCTGTGGTGAATTAAACAAAGCACTTGCTCCAGCACCATCTGCAAAACCAGCAGTTGAACTCCGGCCGGCTAATGGCAATAAAACCTTATCAGTAGTAACTTCAAACACACGACCGGTTTGATCTGTTATAAACAGGTTTCCCTTAGCATCAATTGCTATTGCTGCTGGTGAACCAAGCACCTGGTGTTTTGCATTGCCCAAATAAGTAGTAACAATACCCGCAGATGTAATTTTACGAACAGCATAGTTTTGCGCGTCGGCCACATAAATATTACCGGCAGCATCAATTGCCAGCCCCGATGGTTTATTAAATGAAGCGCTGGTGCCCGTAATCTGGTCAACATAGGCAGATGACCTGTTACCTGCAAACGTTGTTACCACACCAGCTGGTGTAATCTTACGGATAAGGTTGTTACCTCTATCGGCTACATAAATATTACCGGTTGCATCAATAGCAAGGCCACGTGGATTATTAAATGAAGCAGCAACACCTGTACCGTCATCGTATCCCGCGCTACCGCTTCCGGCCAGGGTACTTACCACGCCTGCAGGCGTAATTTTACGGATAATATTGTTACTGAAATCGGCAACGTAAATGTTACCGGCAGCATCCGTTACCAGGCTTTGCGGCGCATAAAAACGGGCATTAGCCAATGAGCCATCTATGTAGCCAATGGTTCCATTACCGGTTAGTGTGCTTACATCGCCGGCGCTTGTAACTTTCCTTATCGCGCTGTTAAATGCATCGGCCACATAAAAATTACCATCGCTGCTAAGTGTAATACCCTGTGGGCTGTAAAAAGATGCAGCGGTACCGCTACCATCAACAAAGGCCGGGGCAGCATTACCTGCAAATGTGCTTACTGTACCAACTTTTGAGGTAAGATCACCTCCGGTAGTAAACTCAATTACTTTACCATAGCCGGTACCAACAACATTACTTGCATAAGCACGCACATAATATTTAGTATTGATTTTTAACCCTTTCATTTTACTTGTAAAACTTAGCGAGATAACAGTATCCTGGGTTTTTGAATCGGTAATGGTAGGGCTTGTATTTGTAGTGCTCCAGCAAACACCATAATAAGTAATACCAGCGGTAAGTGTTTCGGTGATCAATCCACCGCTGTGGGCACTTGTATCGGCGGCATCTTTAACTACATCGGTAGTAGTAATTACTGGTATGGAACCAGCCACGGGATCGCTGCTTTTAACGCATCCTGTAACGGCAAAAGCAAAAAGGATTGCCACAAACAGGACTAATTTAGTATGGGTTTTGTTCATTGGGTTGTTATATGAATTAATTAAGCAAGGGTATGTTGTTAGCTGTAAAAATAGTCCAACTTGTTAAAGCTTATTACTTTATTAAGATATTTTAACATTCATTAACATTTTAACAAATGATAGCTGCAAATTGAACATAAATAAATGAGTTTACTGTGAACATATACGTTTGGTTACGCTAAAACGTAACAAGCAATATTCAATAAAAAGAGTGGCCAACATTTTACATTTTATGATGTTATTCAGCAATAAACTATAAAATGAAATTAGCGCTGTTAATAGTTCCTGTGTTTTGCACAACAATGTCATTGGCCCAATTGCATACACCGCTGCCACATGGTATGGTTTATGGAAAAAAACCGGATACCACTACCTTAATGGCTGCCGGAAAAACGGAGGCGTTTATGGGTAAGAAAACACGCATCAGCACCACCATTGAGGGCAAGGTTACGCGGGTTACCAAACAAAAAGGCGGCTGGTTTGAAATGGATGCCGGCAGCGGCAAAGTAATTGCCGCTCATTTTAAAGATTATAACATCACCATTCCCCAAAATATAACCGGGCGCAGGGTAATTATTGAAGGTGTTGCTCAAAAGCTATTTATCGCTGATGATCTGCAACACCTGGCCGGTGACACCGTTACCGGAAAAAAGCAACACAAGGTAAAAACAGATGCCAGGAGAAGATTAATTTTTGAGGTGACAGGGCTGATGGTGGATAAGTAGCCTCTTTTTGCCAATAACTTATTTATCCAGGCGTGTAAACGAAAAACTATATACTATACGGATGCCACCTACTGCCCTTGATTTGTTTTCAGAGCTCAGGATATCGCCATGGAAGTTAAGATCAATAACGTTTCTTTTGGTGGAGAGCAGCATATACCCTAAGCCAGCGGTTCCGCCGGGGCCGCTATCGCTGAAAGTATCGCCACCGGCACGAATGAAACCACCCAGGTGCAGATAAAACCGGGGCTCCACATAATATCTTCCGGCCAATCCTGCATAAACAACGTAAGGTACCTCTACACCAACCGAGGGTACTATACTAAAACTTTTATTGAGTTTTATTTCGCCCTGGAAAACTATGCCAAAGCCTGTAGGATTTTCTGCTGACGTACTAAACGCAGGGCCAAGCCCGATTGCATTTTTGGCCTGTGCGTTGGCGTAACCGGCAATAAAAACAAACAGGATAAGGGTTATTACAGCTTTGCAGGCAGTATTCATAAGGTTGGTTTTAGGGCAAATGACAAAGGCTCCTGAACAGAGCCTTTGAAAAATAATACAATATGTTGAAATTACAAAATACGGATATGCCTAATTAAATTTTGCGTCGCGGGTTAATACTGCCGGCTCCAGGTAAAGGTCTTTAGTGAAAAGCTCTTTTACTTTTTGCGCTATTTCGGCCCGGTTCACGGTAGCGGCATCACGTTTACATTTCAGGTGATGCTCTTTTGCCACTTTTTCGGCCAAGTCGCCAAGCGTTTTTACTTTTAGCTCTTTCCCAAACCTGCCGGCAAGTGCAAATCCTGACAGAGCTACGATAAGACCTAAAGCAGCCATTACCGGCTGAAAAAAGAACCCGGCCAATGAGGCAATAAGTATAAATGCAAATGCCGTTATGATACCTTGCTTAGGCTGCAGCAGGTTAAGCTGAAAGCCCATTTCCTTTTCTATCTCGGTTATAACTACAATACGATTATCACGGGGGAAGATATCCTCCAGTTTCGTTTGGGGTTTTACAAGCTCTTTAGGGGCCGCAATGGTGGTGTTAATAGCATTCCTGATCTTATAGAATGCCTGCTGTGTGGTACAGCTTTCGTTGTTGGTTTGCTTTACTTTTTCAACTACGATATCGCAAAGTTTGCCGAAGGTTTTAACATCTTTAAAAGATGTATCTTCTAAACTTATATTAAATGATCTTTCAATTTTTACAAGAACGTCATCCAAATCCTCAGGATCAACATTATTAAGGTTGAATGCCTGGTTATTACTTAAATTAACTTTCAAACTATAGCAACTAAATTTAACCATAATTTGCCTGTAACCGGGTTTGGTTACAGGCAAATGTTATAAGCGTTTAAACTACAACGTTTATTAATTCAATATTTTACTACCTGCTCAGGTACATTGATTTCTCTTTGTACAAGTGCCTGAAGTATGGATCCTGCAGGTTAGGTATAAAGCGGATGGATTCACCTGTTGATTTCATTTCGGGGCCTAATTCCTTAGTTACCTCAGGGAATTTATCAAAGGAGAATACCGGCTCTTTTATAGCATAACCCCATAGCTTACGCTCTATGGTAAAGTCTTTCAGTTTATTAACTCCAAGCATTACTTTGGCGGCAATGTTGATGTATGGCACGTCATAAGCCTTCGCGATAAAAGGCACCGTACGTGATGCGCGCGGGTTAGCTTCAATTACATATACACTATCATTTTTGACTGCAAACTGTATATTCAGTAAGCCACGCACATTTAATGCCCTGGCAATTTTAACGGTATATTCCTCCATCAGGCTGATCACATTGTCAGATAGATCAAAGGGCGGCAACACCGCAAACGAATCTCCAGAATGGATTCCGGCAGGTTCAATATGTTCCATCAAGCCAATGATATGTACATCATCGCCATCACTTATCGAGTCCGACTCGGCTTCTGCCGCACGGTCAAGGAAGTGATCTATCAGTACACGGTTACCCGGCAGGTTGCGCAATAAGCTTACAACAGCTTTCTCCAGGTCCTCGTCATTAATAACTATACTCATACCCTGTCCGCCTAAAACATAGCTTGGGCGAACCAATACAGGGTAACCTACATGGTGAGCAACCTCCAAAGCTTCTTCAGCGCTTTCGGCAACACCATACTTAGGATATGGAATATCAAGCTCTTTCAGCAAATCTGAGAAGCGGCCACGATCCTCGGCCACATCCATATCATTAAATGATGTTCCGATAATGTTGATGCCATGCTCCTGCATTTTTTCTGCCATTTTCAAAGCAGTTTGCCCACCTAACTGAACTATTACACCGTAAGGTTTTTCCAGTTCAATAATCTCGCGAACATGCTCCCAGTAAACCGGCTCAAAGTACAGCTTATCAGCCATGTTAAAGTCGGTAGATACTGTTTCCGGGTTACAGTTAATCATGATGGCCTCAAAGCCTGATTCTTTTGCGGCCAGTAAACCATGCACGCAGCTATAATCAAACTCAATACCCTGTCCTATACGGTTAGGGCCTGATCCTAATACGATGATCTTCTTTTTATCTGAGCAAACAGATTCGTTCTCGCCCTCGTAAGTTGAATAGTAGTAAGGGGTTTTTGCAGGAAACTCGGCAGCGCAGGTATCAACCATTTTGTAAACACGCTTAATGCCCAATCCCTTGCGGCGCTGGTAAACATCCTCTTCGGTTACGTTACCCAAAATGTAGGCAATTTGCGTATCCGAGAAACCTTTTTGTTTAAGGGTGAAGAAGAATTCTTCAGGAATGTTATTCAGTGAATAACGGCGCAGTTCGTTCTCTAAATTAACCACATCCATGATCTGGTTCAGGAACCAGCGATCTATCTTGGTAACTTTACGTACCGATTCAATAGGCACGCCTAAGCTCAATGCATCATAAATATGGAACAACCTATCCCAGCTTGGATGCTCAAGGCTGTACATGATCTCATCCAGATTGCGACTCTGGCGACCGTCGGCACCTAAACCGGCACGACCAATCTCCAAACTCTGACAAGCTTTTTGCAACGCTTCAATAAAGCTGCGTCCAATACCCATCACTTCGCCTACTGATTTCATTTGCAGGCCAAGCTCTTTGTTTGCGCCTTTAAACTTATCAAAGTTCCAGCGTGGTATTTTAACGATCACATAATCCAAAGTAGGCTCAAAATAGGCCGAAGTTGTTTTGGTGATCTGGTTTTCTATTTCATCAAGGTTGTAACCTATGGCCAGCTTGGCAGCGATTTTAGCAATTGGGTAACCTGTTGCTTTTGATGCCAGTGCCGATGAGCGCGAAACGCGTGGATTAATTTCAATAGCGATGATAGATTCATCGGCAGGGTTAACCGAGAACTGTACGTTACAGCCGCCGGCAAAGTTGCCAATGGCCCGCATCATACGGATAGCCTGGTTACGCATATCCTGGTAGCAGCGGTCGCTCAGGGTCATGGCCGGGGCCACGGTGATTGAATCGCCGGTATGGATTCCCATTGGATCAAAATTCTCGATAGAGCAGATGATGATCACGTTGTCGTTACTATCGCGCAGCAGCTCTAATTCGTATTCCTTCCAGCCTATAACGGCCTGCTCAACCAAAACCTCGTGGGTTGGCGATGCCTGTAAGCCTTTGTTTAAGGCGGCGTCAAAATCTTCTTTTTTATGAACAAATCCTGCTCCTTTACCCCCCAGTGTATAACTTGGGCGAATAACCAGCGGGAAGCCAATCTCTTGCGCACCTTCTTTTCCTTCTAAAAAAGAGTTGGCAATTTTTGATTTTGCAACACCTACACCAATATCAACCATTAATTGACGGAAAGCCTCGCGGTTTTCTGTTTTTTCAATCGCGGCTATATCAACCCCTACAATTTTAACACCGTATTTTTCCCAAATTCCACGTTCGGCAGCCTCAATACAAAGGTTGAGCGCGGTTTGGCCGCCCATGGTAGGCAGTACAGCATCAATTTTTTGTTCGGTAAGTATCTGTTCAATACTTGCGCAGGTGAGTGGAAGCAGGTAAACATGATCCCCAATAACCTTATCCGTCATGATAGTTGCCGGATTGCTGTTGATGATGGATACGGTAATACCTTCTTCTTTAAGGGAAAGGGCGGCTTGTGAGCCAGCGTAATCAAATTCGCAGGCCTGGCCAATAATGATGGGACCAGAGCCAATGATCAGAACGGATTTGATGGAATTATCTTTGGGCATAGGGCTTTTTTTTAATTCAAAAGTTCTAAGTCAAAAGTTACCGGCTTTTTGCAAGCCTGTAAACGATTTTTCCTATGCACTGAAGGCGAGAAATCCCGACCTCAGTGTCGGGGTGCAAAGATAGGGTTTTGTTAAACACAATTAATCTTTTTTTTGAATTAATATTTATATTTTATGTACATCCTTAAATTTGAGCATTTGGATGAGTTTAAGCTCCTTTTCGGTATCAAACCCGCATGATGTATTAAAGTTTTGTGGATTTGCATAGGTGCCAAATAACATATCCCACCAAACAATATCGCCGTAATTACTGGTATGTTTTTCGTACTCGTGGTGTATGCGGTGCATTTCGGGTCTTTGAAAAATGTAGCCAATCCATTTCGGGGTTTTTATATTGGTATGATAAAAAAACTCGCCCAAAGCGGTGCACAAGGTGTATATAGCTCCGGCTTCGGGGTTTAGTCCCAGGAGGGAGTACACATCTTTTCACCAGGGATTGTTAAAAAAAATGTCATTTCGATGGAGCATGGGGAGGAATGAGCGGGGCGCGAAAGAGAAATCCTATGCGACAGGCGGTCGGCTATGCAGGCGTCGAAGATTTCTCCTCACCACGGCGCTCAATTCCCGTTCTGGTTCGCTCGAAATGACATTTTCTTTTATTAATAAGAGATGGAAACATCAACAAGCCGCCTATCACAGCGTTTATCACCATCTCCAGGGGTACGATTTTCATCTCCTCTTGTATACATATTTATATTATTCAATACCTGCAATAAGCCTGTTGTTTCCATAAAATCTTAATATATTTATAGTGTGTAAATTACCTAATAAACCAATTAAACTTGTAATTGTAGTATTCTACAATTACCTTACGGCGATAATCATGATGAAGAAACCAACATTTTTTTTGCTTGCTGCTATTTTGTTTTTAGGAAGTTGCGGTATGCTGCAGTCAATAATGAAATCTACTTTTCCTTATACTGCCGATCTGGCAATCCCTGCATCGTCAAAGGTAGGTGAGCCTCATACGGCCATAAGCATTGCAAACAGTTTCGATCAGGATTTTACAAAAGACGGTAACAACGCCAACAGAATCAGCGAGGTTCGTATTATCTCGGCTAAATTACAATCCAAAGATCCGTCAGATTATAATATTGGCAACATTGAGGCATTAAGAATCTATATGTCAAAAACCGATGGCAGCGACGAGGTTTTAGTGGCTGTACGTAAGGATATTACCCCAAACGTAGGCAATAGCATTGTTCTTGATATTGATAACTCCCACTTTTTGGATGAGCTTGTACGCCAGCCGAGCGTACGCGTAAGAATGGTTTATTTGCTGCGCAAAGCCTCCGACGTTGATATCAGTTTAAAAGTATCACTTGGCATTGGCGCCGAACCGAGGCAGCGATAATTTATTAATTACTGCTTAAACAGATGTTGTACAATTAACTCATCTGGCCCATGAGCTATTGCAGAGCAAGCTAAAGCGACATTTTTAAGGGCCGCCGCAGGAATTTATTGGGGAAAAAGAATGCTGTTATTTAATCAGCTTATTATCGCCATCCGGAAATACCAATATTGGCTCATACACGCGGGCTTCTTCCCTCTCCATATATGCGTATGACATGATGATAACCACATCGCCAACCTGGGCCAGCCGTGCGGTAGCGCCGTTTAGGCAAACCGTACCGCTGCCACGCTCGCCTTTTATAACATACGTTTCAAAACGGGCGCCGTTGTTATTATTTACGATCTGAACTTTCTCGTTAGGTATAATATTGGCTGCCTCAATCAGATCTTCGTCAATTGTAATACTGCCCACATAATTCAGTTCCGCCTGTGTTACCTTCACCCTGTGAATTTTGGACTTTAATATCTCAATAATCATGGTGCAAAGTTATAAATAATTCGGTCCATTGTTAATGGTCGATAGTCCATGGATTGTAAAATGATTAACACCTGCATTTTAGCTATAAATACCCCCATTAACATGCCCTAAAGTAGGATCATCTATTCATTAATATATCAACATATTATCTATCAATCTCGTTTTACCGGCGCGGGCAGCCACAAGGGCAACTACTTTTTTTGTAGTGGCGGCAACCGGTTTCAGGGTGTCCCCATCAACTATTTCAAAATATTCCGGTATAATGCCCGGTTCGTTATTCAGCATCTGCTCTGCCTGTTGTTGTAGCTCTGGTATGCTATCCACATTAAAATGCTCCTTAACCCAGCCCAGGGTTTTAGATAAGATGAGCGCGTGCTCCCTGTCATAAGCTGTTAAATGAACATTCCTTGAGCTCATGGCCAGCCCATCGGTTTCGCGCTGTATGGGGCACATCACCAGTTTAACAGGCATGTTCAGCAGTTCAACCATTTTAGTGATTACCATAACCTGCTGGTAATCCTTTTGGCCAAAAAAAGCCATATCTGGTTTAACAATATTAAACAGTTTATTTACCACCTGCATCACACCCTGGTAATGCCCCGGTCTGAATTTGCCTTCCAGCAAATGCTCCATATCGCCTATGTCCAAATGCCATTTCTCATCGTCATCATAAATTTCGCTTACAGTTGGATTGAACAAAATGTCGCAGCCAGCCTGCTCCAGCATTGCAATATCTGCAGCTATTGGGCGGGGATATTTTTCTAAATCTTTAGGGTCATTAAACTGTGTAGGGTTTACAAAAATGCTGCAAACAACCTCGGTGCACACTTGCTGTGCCTGTTTAATTAATGATATATGGCCGTTGTGAAGTGCGCCCATAGTAGGAACAAAGCCAATAGTTTTGCCCGTTTTATAGGTAAAATACTGCGCTACCTCTTGCCTGGTGGTAAATATTTTCAATGCAATTTAAATTACAAAATTTGGCAAAGGTGTACTTTTTTGTAAAAAATTCCAAAAGTTACTTGCATAATTCGTTGACAGTTTATATAATAATGATTACATTTGCAAACTCAAATTTTTTGACTTCTTTACATATTTTTAATACTGATTAAGTGATGGGTAAATCTAAGCTATTGTTTATAACTCATGAAATGTCTCCTTTCCTTGAACTCACAAAAATTGCTGAAATAACAAGACAACTTCCGCAGGCAATGCAGGAGAAGGGTTACGAGATCCGTATCCTTATGCCTCGTTTTGGCAATATCAATGAGCGCAGGAACAGACTTCATGAAGTTATCCGTTTATCGGGTATGAATATTATTATCAACGATAATGATAACCCGCTGATCATCAAGGTAGCATCTATCCCGGCAGCACGTATGCAGGTATATTTTTTAGATAATGAAGAATATTTTCAGCGTAAACATGTGTTTGGTGATAAAGACGGCAAATTTTACGCCGATAACGATGAAAGGATGATCTTCTTTTGCAAAGGTGCATTGGAGACAGTTAAAAAATTAGGCTGGGCTCCTGATATCATCCATTGCCATGGATGGTTAAGTGCTTTGGTACCTGCTTATTTAAAAACTACCTATAAAGACGATCCGACATTTAAAAATTCAAAGATCATCTATTCCATCTATGAAAATGACTTTAAGGACAAGTTGGCTGATGATTTTGCCCAAAAAGCAATCATGAGCAACATGACCGAAGAGCATGTGGATACCTATAAGGAAGGTACAAATTCTGCGCTATATGCAGGCGCCATTCAATACTCTGATGGCATTGTTTTGGGCAGCGAAAATATCGATGCAGATGTGTTAAATAATGTTAAAAACAGCAATAAATCGGTTTTAGAATTTGATTCTACCGCAGATTTCGAAAATTATTACAATTTTTACGACGAAATTACCAACGACGAATTGGTGCATGTTGCATAATACTTAATATTATATATGAAATTTTTCCGATTAGACTTATTGACCCTGTTAATAAGTCTTTTTATTTTGAATAGCTGTAAGCGCCAGGATGGCATTGGTTTAGGTATTGATACATCAAACCAGATAAGCGGTAACTTAATTGTTGATACCAATGTGGTTATCAATACCGTTGCCGAAGACTCTTCCACGGTAATTACATCAGGCCTTACCAAAACACCACTGGGTGATTTTGTTGATCCTGCTTTTGGCACAGTAAAAGCAAATGTTGCCTTAGGTATGCTTTTGCCTACCGCTCCTTATACAGTACCTCCGGGTACGCTTACCATTGATTCGGCAGTATTGGTATTGGGGTATGCAAATGGTTTTTATGGCGACTCGGTAGCTACACGTTACAAGATCAATGTGTATCAGCTAAAAGTGAAGCCGCTTAATCAAACCTACTACAGTAACCAGCACTGGGATAATGAGGCAACCGTTTTAGCAACCAAAACATTTACAGCTAACACGCATGATAGTTTAACAATTGCCAGGATACGTAAAGACACAATTGATACTGTGCAAAGGGTAGCCCCTCAATTACGCGTAGCATTCAGCAAAAAGTTCATTTATGATAACCTGTTTAATGCAAGTGGTACTCAATTATCATCTGACGCGGCTTTTCAAAATGCCGTTAAGGGTTTATACCTTACTGTAGAAAGGGCTCAGCCATCAAATGCAGGCGGTACTTTACAGTTAAATCTTGCTTCTACTGCATCTCATTTAGATATTTTTTACAAGGCCAAAAACGACACGACAACCGATACAACAACCGTGTCATTAACCTTCCCGATACATGCGGCAGAGATCATCCACAAATATAATTCAACCATAACTGCAGCCAGGGCCGCCACAACTACACAAGCCACTTTTTACTTACAAGGCTTAGGTGGTTTACGCAGTAAGATTTCTTTCCCTGGACTGAGTAAGCTTAATCCGGATTCAATTGTACTAAACCGTGCCGAACTGGTTATAACACCGGTACAAGGCTCAGGAATACCATATGCGCCTTTTTCTAAATTGACAATGTATCAATTGGATATTGCCCATCAGCGTATCCTGATACAGGATGCTTCGTCAACTGATGCCCGTTACCAGGCTGGTTTATTTGGCGGCTTTTACACCCGGACAACCAAAGAGCCTGTTAAAGCCTATCGTTTTGTTATCACCGGCTACATTCAGGACCTGATCCGTAAAAAGACGGTGGATTACGGAACTTACATAGCTCCTATTGATACCACCGAGGTAAATTCAACAACAGGTGCATCAGGTATTGCTACAAGTGTACAAACCGCTGCCCGCGCTATACTGATTGGTAATGATAAAAATTCGCCTTACCGCATTAAGTTGAATATCATTTACACCAAGATCCCCAAGTAAAAAAACTTCAAGTTAAATAAAAAGAATCCCCGCTTAGGGGATTTTTTTGTTTAAGCCAATAGCACTTCTTAAAAATAATTTTTAAGTAAGTAAAAACCTTGCACTATTCTCAAATAATTAAAATAATTAGCTGTGAAGTATGTTATATAGCTGATTATTTTTGCTCCATTTACATTTTATAAAATTTACTATGTGCGGAATTGTTGGTTATATAGGTTACAGGGATGCTTACCCCATCATTATAAAAGGCCTTCATCGTTTAGAGTACCGGGGCTATGATAGCGCCGGCGTTGCTTTATTTGATAAGGAACTTAAAGTTTACAAAAAGGCCGGAAAGGTTGATGACCTTGAAAAATTTGTTAAAGATATTGACCTTAAAGGTACGGTAGGAATGGGCCATACCCGCTGGGCCACACACGGTGCTCCAAGCGATCGTAACTCTCACCCGCACTCTTCAGGTAACCGTAAGCTTACCATCATTCACAATGGCATCATCGAGAATTATGGCATCATCAAGGAAACACTTACCGCCAAGGGCCATGTTTTTAAAAGCGATACCGACACGGAAGTTTTAATACACCTGATAGAGGATATTCAGGACGAAACCGGCCTTGATCTGCGCGAAGTAGTAAGGGTGGCCCTGAACAAGGTTATAGGTGCTTACGCCATTGTGATCATGAGTGCCGATGAGCCCGATTTGCTTATAGCAGCCCGGAAAGGCAGCCCTATGGTAATTGGTGTTGGCAAAGGCGAATACTTTGTTGCATCTGATGCTACGCCTATTGTGGAGTACACCAAAAACGTGATCTATTTAAATGATAACGAAATTGCCTTTATTAACCGCGATAGCCTGCTGATAAAAAATATCGATAATTCGGTACAAACCCCATATATCCAGGAACTCGATCTTAAACTGGAAATGCTGGAAAAAGGCGGCTACGATCACTTTATGCTGAAAGAGATCTATGAGCAGCCGCGTTCTATCCGCGATTGTTTACGCGGCCGTATTTACCCGCAGCAGGGCAAAGTACAACTGGGTGGGATAAAGGAATACACCGAGAAGCTAAAGAATGTAGACAGGATTATTATTATTGCCTGTGGCACCTCATGGCATGCCGGCTTAGTAGGCGAGTACCTCATTGAGGAATATGCCCGCGTACCTGTAGAGGTTGAATATGCATCGGAGTTTAGGTACCGAAATCCTATTATTACGGAGAAAGACCTGGTTATAGCCATATCCCAATCCGGCGAAACCGCCGATACCATGGCAGCCATTGAATTGGCCAAAGAAAAGGGAGCCACCATTTTTGGTATTTGTAATGTAGTTGGGGCTTCTATACCCCGCACCACGCATGCGGGAGTTTATACCCATGCCGGGCCCGAGATAGGTGTAGCATCAACCAAAGCATTTACTGCACAGGTGAGTGTTTTAACCCTTATCGCTTTTTACATAGCGCAACAACGCGGTACAATAACCCAAAGCAAACTGGTTGAATATTTAACCGAGCTTGATGAAATACCGCAACTGGTTGAGCAGGCTTTAAAATGCAACGACCATGTAATGGAGATTGCAGCGAAGTTTAAAGACTCCACCAATTGCCTGTTCCTGGGCAGGGGAAGCTCGTTCCCGGTTGCACTGGAAGGCGCTTTGAAGCTAAAGGAAATCTCCTACATACATGCGGAAGGCTATCCCGCTGCCGAAATGAAACATGGCCCTATCGCCTTAATTGACGATGATATGCCGGTTGTGGTAATTGCCACCCAAAGCTCATCGTACGAGAAAGTAATCAGCAATATACAGGAGGTTAAAGCCCGCAAAGGCCACGTAATAGCGATAGTTACCGAGGGTGATACAGAAGTTAAAGCGATGGCCGATTATGTAATTGAGATCCCCGCAACCAACGAAGCTTTTGTACCGCTGCTTGCTACCATACCGTTACAACTATTGGCTTACCACATTGCCGTAATGCGCGGCTGTAACGTTGATCAGCCAAGGAATTTGGCCAAGTCTGTTACGGTAGAGTAGTTATAGATATGAGATGTTAGATATGAGATTTGAGAAAGCTTCAAAAGCGTCTCAAATCTCATTTTGTTTAATATCATTTCCCGTTGTTTGTGTCCCCACAAACAACTATGAGAGCGGCTTTCTGCAAGCTGTTTGTGAGGACACAAACAGCGGGTACAAAAAACATATAATAGAAAAAGCGATGGTTTAAACCATCGCTTTTTTTATTATATGAGAGCCTGCAAACTGCAAACCCAAAACTGCAAACTAACCTAAGCCGGCATTTGTTTCATGGTTTCTGCCAAATCAAGCTCAAGGCCTTTGGCAATAGCCATACCTAAGTTAATATCAGCCCTAAACCAGTGACAAAGCTGGCGGTTGGTGATAATGTCCTTCTTAGGGCCATCTATGCCACTCATAGAGTTCACGATATTGTTGATCAGATCCTGTTTGGCCTGCGCATCCATTAAACGGTATAAGTCGCCTGGCTGCGTGTAATGGTCGTTCTCGCCCTCTGCGTTCCTGTCATACCAATCGCCAACAGAGTTTCCAAAATCCCAGGCTGGTTCTTTGTAGCTTTGATCGGCTTCTATATCATCAAAGCTGTTTGGGAAATAGTTAGGTCCCGAACCACCATTGCCGTCAACCCTCATTTGTCCGTCCCTTTCATAATTGCTTACCAGGTAAGGGCATTTATTTACCGGAATTTGCTCATAATTACCTCCTAAGCGATAACGGTGTGCATCCGGGTATGATAATATCCTTCCCTGTAACATTTTATCGGGCGAGTAGCCAATACCATCTACCACATGCGCCGGGGCAAAAGCAGCCTGCTCCACATGAGCAAAATAATTGTCGGGGTTTTCGTTAAGTTCCAACACACCTACATCAATCAGCGGATAATCTCCATGTGGCCATACTTTGGTCAAATCAAAGGGATTAAGGTGGTACGTTGCAGCATCAGCTTCCGGCATTACCTGTATTTTCAGGCTCCATTTTGGAAAGTCACCGTTATCAATATGTGTCAGCAGATCGTGCTGGGCAAAATCAGGTGCTTTACCACGCATATCTGCAGCTTCTGCATCTGTAAAGTTTTTAATACCCTGCTGGGTTTTGAAATGGAATTTCACCCAAAATCTTTCGTTTTTGGCGTTGATGAACGAAAATGTATGGCTTCCAAAGCCATCCATATGGCGATAGCCGTAAGGTGTACCTCTATCACTCATCAGGATAGTTACCTGGTGAAGGCTTTCGGGATTAAGCGACCAAAAATCCCACATCATGGTAGCGCTTTTGCTATTGGTGTATGGATCGCGTTTTTGGGTATGGATAAAATCACCAAACTTTTTAGCATCCTTTATAAAAAACACCGGGGTGTTGTTACCAACCAGGTCCCAGTTACCATCTTCGGTATAAAATTTAATAGCAAAACCACGCGGGTCGCGCTCGGTATCTGCTGATCCCTTTTCGCCGCCAACGGTAGAAAAACGTAAGAATACCTTTGTTTCTTTACCAATCATGTTAAATATTTTGGCACGTGTGTATTGCGAAATATCATGCGTAATGGTGAGCTTTCCATAAGCGCCGGAACCTTTTGCGTGTACAACACGCTCAGGGATACGCTCACGGTTAAAATGCGCCATTTTTTCATGCAGTATAAAATCCTGCAGCAAAATTGGCCCCCTTGGTCCCGCGGTTTGGGTATTCTCATTTTCCGCATAAGGCTTGCCAGAGGCAGTGGTCAGCTTTCTTTTATTGGTTTCCATATAGGTTAGTTTTATTATATCAAACTTCACAATAATAAATCAATAGAAAAAATCAATAATTGCTATGTTTGTATAGAATTTATCTATATGACAATTACCCAACTCGAATACATAGTAGCCGTTGACACTTACCGGAGTTTTGTGTTAGCCGCCGAGAAATGTTTTGTTACCCAGCCAACCCTGAGCATGCAGGTGCAAAAGCTGGAGGATACCCTGGGCGTAAAGCTATTTGACCGCAGCAAACAGCCCGTAACACCTACCGAAATAGGTATAGAAATAATTACCCAGGCACGCGTTATGCTGTCAGAAAGTGAGAAGATTAAGGAGATCATCACCGACAGGCAAAAGGAACTATCCGGCGAATTACGGGTTGGCATCATCCCTACTATTTCACCTTATATATTACCCAAGATAATCCATGGCTTTATTGAAAAATATCCGCAGGTAAAATTGATAGTATGGGAGCAAACTACCGAAGAGATAGTTCAACAGTTAAAGCTGGGTATGATTGATTGCGGTATCCTATCTACCCCACTGCACGAAAATAACTTAACTGAGATACCCGTGTTTTATGAAAATTTTGTGGCCTACGTATCCAAACACAGCAAACTCTCCAAAAAGAAAAGCATCACACCGGATGATATTGATATGGAAGAGATCTGGATCCTGAACGAAGGGCATTGCATGCGCGAGCAGGTATTAAACATCTGCCAACGCCGTAAAGCGACCAAAGGATTTCAGCATTTTGAATATAATACCGGCAGCGTGGAAACTCTTAAACGCATGGTTGACCAAAACAATGGCGCAACCATACTGCCCGAACTTGCACTGGCCGAACTTTCTGACAAGCAATTAGACAAGGTGCGCTATTTTAAATCGCCAGAGCCCGCCCGTGAAGTGAGCATCGTGATACAACGCAATTTTTTAAAGCGCCGCATGATAGAAGCCCTTAAGAACGAAATACTTGAATTTGTACCCAAACGAATGAAAAGTAAAAAGAAGAAAGAATTGATGGACATTTAATTGATGTGCAGATTTCAGATGTGCAAATTCAGATGTGCAGATTTCAGATGTGCAAATATGCAGATGAAGATTGATATTGTTTAATGACTTCTTCATCTGAAAATCCGTTGCCCAGTTATTGCTGACCTACCGGCGCAAACTCCGCTTATCTGCAAGCCTATATTCCTAAGGTTTTGCTACTTGATACTAATTACCTGATACTTTCCCGGCGTCCTATTTATAATCTTTCTAAATAAATTTGGATGGATAGTCATGTTGGAGTATTTTTGGGCATTATTTTTAATTAGTCTAAATAAAATGAAGCAACCCCAACTATCTGGTCACAAACTATTCTTTTCTCTTTTTCTATCCATCGTATTACTCTCCAATACCATCCCGGCACTGGCTCAGCAAACCCGCGGAACAATTAAAGGGCATGTAATAACCAACACTAATCAACCGGCCGATAATATTTCTGTATTGCTTAAGGGTACTAAATACGGGGTGATAACCGATGAAAACGGGGATTACACCCTAAGAGCCCCTCATGGAAAATACACTTTAGCCTTCACACATGTGGGTGTTAAAGTATATGAAACCGCGGTTGAAGTAATAGCCGGCCAAACAATAATAGTAAACGCTACTTTAGAAGCTACTGCCAACCAGCTAAAGGAAGTAGCCATATCCGGCACCAAACAGAAATATAAAATCAGCAATCCATCGCCAAGCTTAAGGCTGAATGAGCCATTGCTGGAGGTTCCGCAGAATATCCAGCTGGTTACCTCACAAGTACTGGCCGATCAGCAGGTAATAAGCATGAGCGACGGTTTAATACGCAATGTTAGCGGTGCCGTAAGGTTAGAGCATTGGGGCGATTTATATACCAATATCACCATGCGCGGTTCGCAGATTCAGGCATTCAGAAACGGGTTTAATGTAGTAAGTTCATACTGGGGACCGCTTACCGAAGACATGAGCTTTGTTGACCATATTGAATTTGTTAAAGGCCCTGCCGGTTTTATGCTGGGTAACGGCGATCCGAGTGGTTTATATAACGTGGTTACTAAAAAGCCTACAGGCGAAACCAAAGGTGAGTTTAGCTTAACCACTGGCAGCTTTGGTTTGTACAGAAGTACGCTCGACCTGGACGGCAAATTAAGTAAGGACGGTAAATTTTTGTACCGGTTAAACCTGGCAGGCCAAAAGAAAGGTTCTTTCCGCGCCAATGAATTTAATAACCGTTACAGCATAGCGCCGGTAGTTTCATACCAGGTAGATAGCGCCACTAAACTAACCGCCGAATACACCCTGCAGCATGCTAACATGTCTGATGTGGGCTCATTCTACGTTTTCAGTCCTAACGGTTATGCCACTTTGCCGCGTAATTTTACAGCGCTGCCGGCAGGCCTACCTCCTACAAACATCAACGATCAAAGTTTTACCATAAACCTGCAACACCAGTTAAATAGCAACTGGAAACTAACCGCGCAGGCCGCTTACTATAATTACAGTCAAAAAGGTTCGTCCATGTGGGCCGATTCTGTTGGTGCAAGTGGTAAATACATCAGGAGTATAGGTATTTGGGACGCTAAAAGCGATATGACCCTGGCCCAGGCCTTCATTAATGGAAAGGCAAATACAGGCAGCATCCACCACAGGATACTTGCCGGTATAGACATGGGTACAAAAAATTACGATGCAGATTACGCTCAGTCGCACCCCTTAGACAAAGCGGGGGCTGAGTTTGATCCGCAAAACCCTAATCTTGGTGTGCCCAGCAACGGCTACCCCGTGTTTGATCGCAGCACCAACCTGGAAGCACGATCTGCAGCAGGTTACGGCAATATTAACCAAACTTACAGCAGCTTATATGTACAGGATGAACTTGGCTTTATTGATAATAGGGTAAGGCTTACTTTAGCCGGCCGGTATACTTATGTAAAACAAGGCGATTTCGGTAGCGCAGCTGTAACTGGTAAACATTTTACCCCGCGTATTGGCTTAAGTGCTTCGGTAGATGAGCACACATCGGTATATGGTTTGTACGACCAGGCATTTATACCACAGGGTGCAGCCAGGCTTTTAGATGGTGGATCAGTTAAGCCGATAACCGGCAGCAACCTGGAGTTCGGCATCAAAAAAGATTGGGCCGACAGCAAATGGAACACCACCCTATCGGTTTATCGCATAATTAAAAACAACGAGGCACAAGCTGATCCGGGCAGTACACCTCAAAGCCCGGTCAGCTTTTTGCTTGGTCAAAAAAGGGCTCAGGGTATTGAGTTTGATTTACGTGGCGAAATATTGCCGGGTTTAAACCTGACCGCCAACTATGCGCTTACCGATTCGAAAGTGAGCAAGGTTGACCAGTATACGCCTGCAACTATCAAAGTTGGCGATGTTGTGCCGGGTTATGCAAAACACACAGCCAACGCCTGGTTAGGTTATAAATTGCAAAACGGCGCATTAAAAGGCACAGGTGTATCTGCTGGCTTTACCTACCTGGCTGGTCGCCAAACTGATAGCTGGAGCGAATCGGACGTAAGATTGCCAAACTATTTTAAATTGGATGGTGGTATGTTTTGGGAAGGAAATCAAATGAAGATCACCGCCAACGTGTTCAACGTGCTTGATAAATATTTATACTCAGGTTCATATTACTCCTATTTAAAAGCGTTTTACTGGCAGGCGGAAGCGCCGCGTAACTATCGTTTAAGCATCGCCTACAAATTTTAATAATGACCCGGTTTAAAAAAGTCATATTATTTATACACCGCTGGCTGGGCTTTATTGCCGGGCTGGTGGTGTTTATTGTAAGTATCACGGGCTGTATATTTTGTTTCCAGGATGAGATACAGGATGCATTATATAATTACCGCAAGGTTGAATTTAACCATAAGCCCTACCTGCCTCCATCAACCCTAAAAGCCGAAGGACTGAAAGCACACCCTGGCGCTACGGCAAACTATATGTATTATTATGGCTTTGACAGGCCCGCAGCACTATTGGTAAATTTGCCCAAGGAGCAAGGGATGTTATATGTATACATGAACCCTTATACAGGGCAGATTACCCATACCGAAAACCCGGCCCGTAACTTTTTTATTGTTGTTGAATACATCCACCTTTACCTGTTGCTACCTCCCAGTATTGGCAGCCTTGTTGTAGGTATCTCTGTTATCATATTTATAGTACTGATGATCAGTGGTATCATCCTCTGGTGGCCCAAACGTAAAAGCGACCGTAAGCGCAGCTTTAACATTAAATGGAATGGCCGCTGGCGCAGGGTAAATTATGATTTACACAATGTACTGGGCTTTTATGCAACCAGCATTGCCCTTATATTAGCACTAACAGGTTTGTCAATGGTTTTTGAATCGGTACGGGAAGGCATTTATGCTACCGCTAACCTGGGCAAAAGTTATCCATCTGAAAAAGTATTCCCAAAATCCGATTCGTTGTTAAAGACCAAGACGGATAACCGCTTTGTTATTGATAAGGCATTTTCACAGGCACAAAGTAGTTCTCCGCAGGCTAAGATGTTCCTCGTTTATGACGATGCGGCGGCGGCAGGTACCATTGGGATAACAGCATACGCCAAAAGCCTGCATTTTTACAAAAGTGATGGCTATGTGTTTGAGAAATATACAGGCAAACTATTAAAACAAACCCCACATACCCAAAAAAGCCCGGGCATGAAGATGAATGATATGAATTACGATCTTCATGTTGGCCAGGTACTGGGGCTGCCCGGCAAGATCATTGCTTTTTTAGCCAGTTTGATTTGTGCCTCGCTGCCGGTAACCGGTTTTATTATCTGGTTAGGGAAGCGAAAAAAAGGCAAATCAAAAAAAGTAAAAGAGGTAGTGCATCGCAAGGTGCAGAAACAGCATATAGAAAAGAAATTCTAACCGCTGATAAACTATAAAATACCCCGGCTCAGTGCAAGTTTAAAAATCCTGGGATACTGAATGAAAAATAACATTTTGAAATATTTGTCATCCTGAACGCAGTGAAGGATCTGTTATTCGCCCTGTAAAGTCTGCGATTAGATCCTTCACTGCGTTCACTGTTGTCCGGTAAAAGATTTGAATAAAACTTTACCGGACAGCCGGTTGAGAAATGGCTGTGATATTTTCAGTGAAAACTTTTTTTTGAAGCTGTAGCGCATTCACAACAGGTTAAATGGCAAAAATATCGAGAATTGCGTGCTTTTTTTACCGGACAGCCGGTTCTTAAAAAAGAAATGAATTATTGAGTTTTTAGGGGGCTTGGTTTTGAAAATGCACAAAAAAAGGCCTTTTTTAAGCCTTAAGAGATGTTTTTATATATCAAACAAGATTTTACCGGACAACAGTGCACTGCGTTCAGGATGACAATTTTTTTCAAAAAATCGTCATAAGCAATGACGATAATAATCCTTACTTACTTCCCCTTTACCGCTCCTGATGGCTCGGCCAATAAATCATCTGTCAGTTTCTCAAACTCATTGATAAACCCGGTGTAATATTCACCTGTGCCAGGGCCGCTAAAACCGGTGTGGATCTTGCGCACATCGCCGCTTTTATCAATGATGATGGTTGTAGGAAAACCAACCACTTTTGATAACATGGGCAGGCTTTTTGATGTTTCAGCCTTATCACTGGTGTATCCGGTTATCAGTAGGGGATAAGGCACATTAAAGCGATTTTTTACTTGTTGCAAAGCTTTTTGCGATTTGGCAAAATCGGCGGTGCGCTCATAAGCCAAACCAACCACTTCTACACCTTTAGCCTGGTATTTTTTATAGTAGTTAACCATATAGGCTGTTTCATCCATACAGTTGGGGCACCATGACCCTAATATCTGTACAATAACTACCTTGTTTTTATATCTATCATCCTGTAAGGAAACCGTTTTACCGTCGATGTCTTTAAAAGCAAAATCTATCTTTTTAAAACCCGGCTTAAGCGCGGTTAACGAATAAGCATCCGGCAATTTAGCGTTCGGATCTTTTACCCCAGCCCATGATTGTACAGAGGAGGAGCCCGCGTAAAATTTACCATCAGTAATGGTTTGTTCATCTTTAATAGTTGCGGTAAACGTATAGGCATGGCCGCCATCAAAGCAGGAAAGGTATAGTTTATCTCCAGATACAATTCCTTCCAGGTAACGGTAATCGCCGGTGGTAGTTAAAAATGTACCTGTAAGCTTTGCGCCCACCTGCTTAAACTCACCAACTGTGGTATCCCGTCCATCACCCTCACCAATTACGGCCGACCATCTGCCTCCTATATTAAAGGCAGGCTTTACAGGGCTCTTTAAAAATCGCCAGGCCGTGTTGGGCTCCGCTGCAAACTTAACCAAAACATCCTGACTGGCCAGGTGCCTCACCCAGTTGCCGGTTAGCTTATCATTTTCCAGTTTCAGTTTAAATTCCGAATTGAAAAGGGGCATTTGTATAAAAACGGAGTCGCCCCGGGAAGTAACATCAGTTACCTTAAACCTTTCGGCGCCGTTAATAATAGCAAGCTGCTGTTTCCCGGCGGTATCTTTAACTTCAAAATTAAAAGGGATCTCGGTATCTGATTTAGTGGTCAGCGCTCCGCGCCAAACACCTGTTTTAAGCTTGGTTTGGGCTGATGCTACCTGCAAAAGCGCGGCGGATGATATGATGGTTATGATTGCCTTTAAATTCATGTCGATTAAAAATAGTCTACTAAGTCGATATACTTTGTCAAAAGTATAAAAATCAGCCCACTATTTCAACACTTCGCGCGAAATGACAATTCGCTGAATTTCTGATGTGCCCTCATAAATCTGAGTAATTTTAGCATCCCGCATTAAACGCTCCACATGATATTCCTTTACATAGCCGTATCCTCCATGTATCTGTACTGCTTCAACGGTAACGCGCATAGCGACATCTGATGCAAAAAGCTTGGCCATTGAACTGGCTTGTGCATAAGGTTTTTTATGATCTTTTAACCAGGCGGCTTTAACGCAAAGTAAACGGGCAGCCTCAATCTCGGTAGCCATGTCGGCCAGTTTAAATTGAATAGCCTGTAAATCGGCAAGGCTCTTTCCAAAAGCTTTACGATCTTTTGAATATTGTAAAGCCAGTTCATAAGCCCCGGCCGCTATACCCAAAGCCTGCGAGGCGATACCTATCCTCCCGCCCTCTAACATAGTCATGGCAAATTTAAACCCGAAACCTTCCTCTCCAATCCTGTTTTCCTTAGGTACTTTAACATCGGTAAACATAATTGAATGCGTGTCAGACCCGCGGATGCCCATCTTGTTTTCCTTTGCACCTATGGTAAAGCCTTCCATCCCTCTTTCAACAATAAGGGCATTAATACCATGATGCCCCTTTGAAGCATCCGTTTGGGCCATTACAATATACGTTGAGGCGGTGCTACCGTTAGTGATCCAGTTTTTCACCCCATTTAACAGGTAATGATCGCCCATATCAATAGCAGTAGTATTTTGGGAGGTGGCATCAGAGCCGGCTTCCGGTTCCGAAAGGCAGAAAGCACCTATCTTTTCACCTTTGGCCAGGGGGACTAAATATTTTTCTTTCTGAAAATCATTTCCAAACCGCTCCAGCCCATTACAAATCAATGAATTATTTACAGAGAGCACCACTGCCGTAGATGCATCTATCCTTGAAATTTCTTCCATGGCCAGTACGTATGATATAGCATCCATACCGCTGCCACCATATTGCGGCGAAACAATCATTCCTAAAAAACCAAGTTCGCCCAATTTCTTTATTTGTTCGGCAGGGAACTTTTGCTGGTCGTCGCGTTCAATTACGCCGGGTTTTAATTCCGTTTGGGCAAAATCACGGGCAGCCTGTTTAATCATCAGCTGCTCTTCTGTATATTTAAATTGCATAGTATGATAAAAAGCTAAATATAGTAATTACTATGCATGCATAGTAAAAAATAGTAAACAAAAAAAGAGAGCCTTTTTGGAAGCTCCCTTTCCCCTAATTAATTTAAACTATTGATTAAACCCAAAACAAAGAACAAAAAATCTCAACTTGGGCGTCTGAGAATTCAAAAAAAGTTTTTCACAGGTAGGTGATTTTAATTTTTTTTTTCACAGATTTTATGCAGGGCAAAACATACTAAACAAATTCGTTGCCACTAATTGTTGCGCGGCATATACTTTAACTTAAATAATAGTTGTTTGCACATTATTATTGCAAATATTTTTCACGAACTTTAAATACAAATTGCCAATTATTTTTGAAGCCCCTATCAAAGATCATTTTTTTCAATAAATCAAATTGAATTATGCTACTTACTGACTTTGAATATCTTAGCAACTCCGATGAGGCATTTAAGAAGAAGATCGCGCTTCAGATCAAAAATCTGCGCAGGCAAAATCAAGTTACCCAGGAAAAGTTTTTCGCCGAAACTAATATTAACATTGCCCGGCTGGAGTCTGGAAAAATAGATATCAGGCTGGATACCCTCAGAAAAGTATGCTATTATTTCGACGTTTCTTTAGCCGGTTTTTTTCAGGGCATTTATTAAAGTTGTCCTTTTTACTTAATTTGCTGTCCTGAATTCTATTATTCCATACAATCGTTGTATTTTTTTTTATACACTAATAAATCTATGATAAAAAAGTTTTCGTCATTGGCAATATTAACCGGTGCACTGAGCCTTACCTTAATTACAGCTTGCAAAGACAACGCAAAAATTTACGCCGAAAATGATCCGATAATTAAAAACATGGATCTCAAAGTGAAGCCGGGCGACGATTTCTTTAAATATGCAAACGGAACCTGGCTCAGGAAAAACCCTATTCCCGGCGCCTACTCCTCATGGGGTATAGGCAATGTTGTGCAGGAAGAGCTGCGCGATCGCATGAAAAAAATCAACCAGGACGCACTTGAAGCAAACGCTCCTAAAGGAAGCAGTACCCAAAAAATAGGCGATTTTTATTACAGCGGTATGGATACCGTTGATATTGAAAAGCAAGGCCTTTCCCCGCTTAAAGACGAACTGAAGAAGATTGATGATATAAAAGATATAAAGAGCCTGGTGGAGGAGTTTGCTCACCTCGACGGGATTGGAGTAACTACTCCCTTAGGCACCTATGCCGGGCAGGACAGCAAAAACAGTGATAAGATCATGCTGCAGTTGGGCCAATCGGGAATAGGATTGCCAAACCGCGATTATTATTTCAATAAGGATGCGCACAGCGTAACCGTGCGTACAGATTATCAGCAGAAACACTTACCAACCATTTTTAAACTGGGTGGACTATCTGCCGATGCCGCGAACGCCGCCGCTAAAAAAACATACGCTTTAGAAATATCCCTGGCCGATAGCAGCCGTAAACTGGAAGACCTGCGCGACCCATACCATAACTATAATAAAATGACCATGGCCGGCTTAAGCAAGCTGGCACCGGATGTTGACTGGAAATCCACATTTGATAAAATGGATTACAAAAATACAGATTCGGTAATTGTTGGTCAGCCGGAGTATTACCGCGCATTAAATAAAGCCTTACATGATTATAGTATTGACGATTGGAAAAATTACCTGCGCAAAAACCTGGTAACAACCTTTGGTTCTTATTTAAGTAAGCCTTTTGATCAGGAGCTTTTCCGCTTTTATGATATGGTGCTTTATGGCAACAAAGAACAGTTACCCCGCTGGAAACGGGTGCTTGATGCCGAGAACGGCTTGATGGGTGAAGTTTTGGGACAAATTTTTGTAAAAGAATACTTCCCCGAAAAAACAAAAGAACGCTATGTAAAACTGGTGGAAACCATGCGCGAAACTTTTAGGGAACACATACAAAAATTGGATTGGATGAGCCCCCAAACCAAAGAAAAAGCCTATTACAAGCTAAGCAAAGTAATGCCTAAAGTTGGGTACCCGGATAAGTGGAAAGATTTTTCGACCCTGGATATCAACCGCGGGCCATTTGCTTTAAACGTAATGCGTGCCAATAACTGGTGGCACAAATTTAACGCGGCCAAATTAGGCAAAGCTGTTGACCGTACAGAGTGGGGGATGACGCCGCAAACTTATAATGCTTACTACAATCCATCAAATAACGAGATTGTATTGCCGGCGGGGATCTTTACCATCCCCGGTTTTAAGGATGAGAATATTGACGATGCCATCATCTACGGCTATGCCGCCGCCTCAACCATCGGCCACGAAATGACCCATGGCTTTGACGACCAGGGTCGTCAGTTTGATGCCAAAGGAAATTTAAAAGCATGGTGGTTACCGCAGGATTCGGTAAAGTTTACCCAGCGCGCTCAAATGCTAATAAACCAGTTTAATGGGTATACCATTTACGGCCTGCATATCAACGGCAAAGCCACCCAGGGCGAAAATATTGCCGATTTAGGTGGCATTGTGATTGGGCTTGATGCGTTCAAGAAAACTGAACAATATAAAGAAGGTAAGCCTATCAACGGGTTTACACCATTGCAGCGCTATTTTTTAGGCTATGCTTTAGGATGGCTTGGGCAAGACAGGCAGGAATCACTATCCAGCCAAATCCTCACCAACGAGCATTCCCCCGGCTTTATGCGCGTAAATGGTCCGTTTACCGATGTACCCGAGTTTTACGAGGCTTTCCATATCAAAAAGGGCGACAAGATGTGGTTAGATCCGGATAAGAGGGTGAAGATTTGGTAACCTCTAAGTCGAAAATGGCGTTTGAAAAGTTTGTCATCCTGAGGAACGAAGGATCTATTCGCACACTGTACAGGGCGAAGAAGCATGGTAGAGAGTAGATCTTTCACCGCGTTCAGGATGACAAAAAGTTTTTTTTTTGCGACACGCTGATGGAAACGCTCGCAATGACATGACGAAAAATAATTCACACAACACTGTTACAAACGCCTTTTAATAAGGCGTTTGTTTTTTAATTAAATTTGATGCAAACGTATTTCTGCATGATGAAACATTACACAAAAATTATTTTAGGGTGCGTGACCTTAACCACGCTGGCACTAAGCGCGTACATAGCTATACCAAACGACCCAGTTTTCAACAACCTTGATCAATCGGTTAAACCAGGTGACGATTTTTTTAAATACGCCAACGGCGGGTGGTTGAAACGTAACCCTATCCCGGCCGCCTACTCCAGCTGGGGCATAGGCAATGTGGTATCAGAAGAACTGCGCGACAGGCTAAAGAAAATAAATGAGGATGCCTTAGCTGCCAATGCACCCAAAGGGACTACAACTCAAAAAATAGGCGATTTTTATTTTACCGGTTTAGATACTGTTAATATCGAAAAAAGCGCCATCGCTCCATTAAAAACACAACTGGCACTCATAGACCAGGCAAATGACATCACCGGGATACTAAACGCGGCGGCTGTTTTAACAACTACCGGTACACGTAACATGATTGGCAGCCGGGTTAGCCAGGATGCTAAGAATAGCTCCAAAATGATGCTGCAATTAGGCCAGGCAGGCCTGGGTTTACCTAACCGCGATTACTATTTTAAAACGGATGCCCGTACGGTTAAAATTCGTGCGGATTATACTACCAACCATCTGCCTGCCATGCTCAGGTTAACCGGCTATGATGAGCAACAGGCTAAAACGGGTGCCGAAAGTATTTATAAAATAGAAAAATTTTTGGCCGATAGCAGCCGGAAGCTTGAAAAGTTGCGCGACCCTTATGCCAACTACCATAAAATGCCCATTGCGCAATTAAACGCGCTTACGCCAAACATCAATTGGAATACTGTTTTTAAAACGCTGGAATTAAAACCTGTAGATACCGTAATTGTTGGTCAGCCGGAATATTACAGGGCTTTAAATACCGCCTTAAAAACTTTCTCTGCCGATGAATGGAAAGCGTACCTGCGCTGGAAACTAATCTCATCCTACTCGCCATACCTTAATAATGCTGCCGACCAGGAAAGCTTCCGTTTTGGGGGCAAGGTGATATCCGGTCGGAAAGAACAACTTCCACGTTGGAAACGTGTATTGGATACCGAAAACGGTCTGATGGGCGAGGCTTTGGGTCAATTATTTGTGAAAGAGTATTTCCCGGTTACAGCAAAACTCCGCTATACCGAAATGGTTGAAGCCATTCGCCAGGCTTACCGTGAGCATATTGCTAAATTGGATTGGATGACTCCCGAAACGAAGCAAAAGGCATTGGCTAAACTCAATGCTATCCACCCCAAAGTAGGCTATCCGGATAAATGGAAAGATTTTTCGACATTGGTGATGGACCGTGAATCATACGCCGGCAACGTGATGCGCGCCAGGCACTGGGCCTACATGGTGAACATCAACAAGCTGGGCAAACCGGTTGACCATACCGAATGGGGGATGACACCGCAAACCTATAACGCCAGTTACAGTCCATCAAATAACGAGATAACTTTGCCGGCAGCGCAGTTCACTATACCGGGTGTAAAAGACAGTGAAGTTGATGATGCTGTAGCTTATGGATATGTAGCGGCATCAACCATTGGCCACGAAATTACACACGGCTTTGATGATGAAGGCCGCCAGTTTGATGCTAAAGGAAACCTCAAAACCTGGTGGACACCAACAGACTCTGTTAAATTCACCAAACGCGCCACCATGCTTGCTGATCAGTTTAGCAGTTACGTTGTATTGGATAGTCTGCATGTAAATGGCAAAGCCACTTTAGGTGAAAATATTGCCGATTTAGGCGGGATTGTATTAGGTATAGATGCATTTAAAAAAACCAAACAATATAAAGATGGCAAGCAAATTAATGGCTTAAGCCCTATGCAGCGTTTCTTTTTAGGCTATGCACTTGGCTGGCTTGGGCAAGAACGCGATGAGGCCCTTGCCAACCAAATCCTGACCGACGTACATGCACCGGGCTTTTTAAGGGTGAATGGTCCGTTTAGCGATGTGCCGGAATTTTATGAAGCTTTCCATATTAAAAAAGGAGATAAGATGTGGCTTGATCCTGGCAAAAGAGTAAGGATCTGGTAAAACTTCATCTCACTAAAGCTATTGTAGTATACCTAAAGCAAATAAAAGTAAAGATGCTCTGTCGGGAGGCTACCTGTTTGCGGAAAAACCTGGCTCCGGAGTTATCTTCTAATCGCGGAGTTAATCCCAATGGGATTGTCTGAAAAATATAAGCATAAAAAAAATGCCCCCTCATAATTACACAAGGGGGCATTTTAATTTCATTTAAATCAACAGACTATCTTCCTCCCGGAGGGCAATGTTCTTTCAAATACTTGGTGAACATGGTATGTAGGTGTAGCGATGTGCCTGGTCCTTCAAAAATACCATGGGTACGGTTAGGGTATGCCATTAGCTCAAATTGGCGGTTATATTTAACCAATTCGTTAATCAGCTCTTCGGCATTTTTGTAATGTACGTTATCGTCGCCGGTACCGTGTATGTACAACAAGTTACCACGCAGGTTTTTAGCGTAAGTAATGGGCGAGCCTTTGATAAATGCTGCCCTGCCTTCGTCATTCACCGGTACGCCCATGTAGCGTTCCTGGTAAATATTATCATATGTTAATTGGTCGCCTACGGCGGCTACAGCTATCCCTGTTTTGTAAACTTCAGGAAATTGGAACATCAGGTTTAGGGTTGATGAACCGCCACCGCTCCAGCCGTGCACCGCTATGCGGCTTGAATCAACAAATGGCCATTTCAGGATCTCTTTGGCGGCCATCGCCTGGTCGCGAATGTTGATGATGCCAATGTTTTTGTAGATAGCCTTACGCCATGCAGTGCCTTTTGGTGCAGGCGCGCCACGGCCCTCAACCGACATATAGATGTATCCATCATCGGCCATGCTGCCTACGTATAAGCCATTACGACCTGCTCCCCAGCTATCGGTAACAGTTTGCCCTGCGGGTTCGCCATAAACGGTAAATACAACGGGGTATTTTTTATTGGGGTCGAAATTGGTTGGCTTCATCATCCAGCCATCCATCTCAATGCCATCGGCTGTTTTTACCTTAAAAAATTCCGGTTTGTTTTTGGCATTCTTGTTCAGTACAATCATATTACCGCCAATGTGTTTATGGTTGGGCAGACTTACTACCTCACTCACCGGCGGCGTGTAGCTATTGCTGAAATTGTGCAAAGCCACCTTACCATTTGGCGAAATATCATAACCATGAGTTCCCGGCTCATCGGCAGGTGAAACACGCTCGGCATTGCCACCAGCTATTTTTATGCGATAAAGGTATTTCTGGGTAGCGTTATCCGGCGAAGCCATAAAATAAATATAACCACCGGCCTCATCAATCAGGCTTACCGTGATCACATCATAATTGCCTTTGGTGATCAGGGTTTCTTTGCCTTCGCGATTTACGCGGTAAATATGTTTCCAGCCATCCATTTCACTCACCCATAAAAAGTCTTTCCCTTTGTTGATCCACTCCCATCCAATCGGGTCGCCATTATTCCAGCGTTCTTTACCATCTATCCATGAGTCGCTTTTTTCTTCACGAATGATGCGGGTTGTGCCGTTGGATATATTACCGATAAAAACGCGGCTTTCGGTTTGTGCGCGGTTCAACTGCTCCAGGATAATCTCGTTCGGGCTCAGCGTCCACTCCATGCGGGGGATATAATGTTGTACTGCATCGCCAGGTATATTGATCCATTTGGTTGCCGCTGTGTTAACATCAACCACGCCAATTTTGGCCGAGCTTGGGTCTTCGCCCGCAACAGGATATTCAACCGGTACTACAAATGGGTAAATAGAATCAGTAGTATTCAGCATCAAATAGCTTTTAATTTTGGTGGCATCTATTTTCCAGTAAGCTATATTGCGGCTATCTGGCGACCAGCGAAAACCATCGCGGCAGCCAAACTCTTCCTCATAAGCCCAATCAAAAGTTCCGTTGATTAAATGTGTGCTGCCATCAGTAGTGAGTTGCTTTACAACTCCGCCTGCCAAATCCTCCACATAAATATTATGCCCGCTTACATAAGCCGCCTTGCTGCCATCTGGCGAAAGCTTGGCAAACATCAGTGATGACTCTGGCAGGTTTTTACCTAATTGCCAAAGCTTTTGCGTGCCGGTATCAAATACCCAGTAATCGCCGCGGGTATCATAACGCCATACCTTTTGGGTGTTGGTGTTGATGAGTACTTTTTTACCGTCATCGGCTATCGTAAATCTTTTTATACCAATAGGCTTGCCTCCTTTGGGTGTAAGCATGGCACTGCTTATCCAAACAGTTTTTTTGCTGGTATCGCGGGTATCAAAAACGGTTATTTCGCCGCCTGTAATTTTATAATACAGGTAGCCATTGTTTGCCCAGTGGGTGAGCGCACGTTGTGCTTTTACCAAATTGCTGCTCAAAACGAATAAAACGATCAACAGGAATAATGATCCTGAACGGAAAAATCTCATATATTTTACTTTGAATGATGAATGCGGCATTATTTTGAGAATAATTAATGCCGTCGTAAAAATTGCGTTAATTTAGTACATTAACAAAGTATAAGATCTGTTGTAATGAAAAAAATACTCCTACCTGTCGTCCTCTGCCTTTTATTTATAAATTTTACCCATGCCCAGCATGCCGACAGGAGCAAATTCATCAGGGATAGTTTGGACCTTTATGTAAGCCGGGCGCTTACCAACTGGCGTATTCCGGGTGTGGCGGTATGTATTGTAAAAGACAACAAGGTAGTGTTGATGAAAGGCTACGGCATCAAAGAACTTGGTATGCCCAATAATGTTGATGTAAACACCCTGTTTATGATAGGCAGTAACACCAAAGCCTTTACAGCTACCGCTTTGGCCATGCTGCAGGCTGGCGGCAAGCTTTCACTTGATGATAAGGTAACCAAATATATACCAGAATTTAAATTGGATAATCAACTGGCCGGCGAGCAGGCTATAGTACGCGATTTGCTGTGTCATCGCCTGGGCTTGCAAACATTCCAGGGCGATTTTACTTTTTACAACACCAACCTCAGCCGCGACGAGGTGATTAAAAAATTAGGACAAATTAAGGCGCCCTATGCTTTCCGCACCAAATGGGGGTATACCAATGCGGCATTTTTAACCGCCGGGCAAATTATCCCTAAAGTAACCGGCAAGCCATGGGAAGTATATCTTAAAGAAAATATTTTTGCACCATTGGGCATGAGTAATACACTGGCTTTAACGGCCGATATGCCCAAATCATTAAACCGTACGGTGCCCCATACTTTTACCGATGGCAGGCTATCTGCCATACCTTATTGCCAGATAGATGGACTTGCACCCGCGGGGGCCATCAGCTCATCGGTAAATGATATGAGCAAATGGGTATTGGCTTTGCTGAATGATGGCAAGGTTGGCAACAGGCAGGTGATACCATCTGCAGCGATACAAGCAACCAGGCAGCCGCAGGATATTGTAAGCAGCATTCACCATTTAAATGGCGAAGATAATTTTGAGTTATATGGTTTGGGATGGTTTATACAGGATTACTCCGGTCATCGCCTGGTGATGCATGATGGTGGGGTAAATGGTTACCTGTCATCAGTAACGCTATCGCCAAAGGATAATCTGGGTATCATCATCTTAACCAACACCGATCAAAACCTTTTTTTTGAGGCTCTGCGCTGGGAAATTCTTGATGCTTATTTTGGACAGGGATACCGCAACTACAGCGAGGCTTACCTAAAAAACTTTAAAACACAAACGGCTACTGCCCAGGCAACCGATAAAAAACTGCGCGACTCTGTATTGTTAAACCTTCGCCCATTATTGGCTGCCAGTGATTATATGGGTAAATATAGCAACAGCCTATACGGATCAATGGAGGTTACCCAGGGCGAAAACAACGATCTGGAGATGCGTTTTGAACATCACCCTAAAATGTTTGCTAAACTACAGCCATTGGGCGGCAACCGGTTTTATGTAACTTTTTCAGATCCTACACTGGGCAAGGCTGTTTTTCCTTTCTCGGTACAAAATGGAAAGGTAACAGGTGTAAGAGTTAAGGTAGCTGATTTTGTAGAGTATAATCCTTATGATTTTAAGAAGGAATGAGCTGGTGAGTAGTATTTGGAGAACAGTGAGTAGTTAATGTAACCATCAACTACTCACCTAATCTTAAAACTTCAAATTGGCCTTTAGCCATTGCTGTACGTCTTCCTGGGTACTAACTTCTTCAGGTAGTTTATCATGAATGAGTTTTTCCATTTTATTGCCGGTGTTGGCAAAACGGTAATCCCATAATATCATCAGTTTGTTTATCAAATAAACAATTTCATTACCCTCGTCCTTAGCAAAAGGAGTTGCATCCGGTTTACCATTAACACGTGGATCGGTTGGGGTATAGGTTGTCCATTTGTAATCGGTATAGTGTAGGTTTCTTCGCGAAAAAAGGATCATGGATTAAAGAATTTCTTTAAAGGTACGCATAATTAGCCCGGTATTTTGTGAAAGACGTTTTTATATAGGTTCAAAAATTAAACTGGCGTTAATAAATTGTAACTTCTTATGTATAGTGGTTTCGTCCGCCGTATAGTTTAACAACTCAATTAGTTTCAGGCTAATCTTAGCCATGCTACTTCATCCTCACTCAAAAACACTCTTCTATCCTTATTCTTTTTACAAGATGTAATAATATTGATATAATACATTTCCGCTATTAGTTGTATTTTCAGCGCTGATAACCAGGATTACATGAAAAGATCATTTTTACTCGCATTTGCTACCTTATTTACATCTGTTGCTATAGCGCAGCAAGATGCCCCCAAAGCCATTTATTACGCCATATCGTTCCCTAACGCGGCTCATCACGAGGCCGAGGTATCCATAACCATTCCGCAGGCACCTACAGGGCCATTGCTGTTACGCATGAGCCGTTCATCAGCAGGCAGGTATGCTACGCACGAGTTTGGTAAAAATATTTACAACGTAGCTGCAACAGATGTTAATGGAAAAGCGCTTGAGCTTAAACAGCTGGAAGGCGATTTATACCAGGTAGAAGAACATCCCGCTACTGTAAAAGTAAGCTATACCCTGTTTGGCAACTGGACAGATGGCACCTACGCCAGCATTGACCCAAGCCACGCCCACCTTAACATGCCTGCCACATTTATGTGGGTAGTGGGGCAGGATAAAAGACCTCTTACCTTCCAGTTTAATGATCTTGAAAAATATGGATGGCATATTGCAACCCAGCTTAAACATGAAGGCAGTAATGTGTACAGTGCCCCTAACCTGCAATATATGATGGATTGCCCTACCGAACTATCTGATCATAAAGTAACCAGCTGGGATGTGGTGAACGCCGATAATAAAAAATTGAAAATAAACCTTACTGTGCACTCCGATGATAACCAGCAGGTGATTGATAATTTTGGTAAAATGGTTGCCAAAATGGTGTTGGAAGAAAAAGCTGTGTTTGGTGAGCTGCCTGCTTATGATTATGGCGAGTACACTTTCATCAGCGATATTTATCCAACTACATCAGGCGATGGTATGGAGCACCGTAATTCTACCTGTATCACTATCCCCGCGCCAAAGGTTGAAGGATTGGAGAAAAGATTGTTAGGTGTATATGCACACGAATACTTCCACAGCTGGAATGTGAAACGTATCCGCCCAAAAACGCTGGAGCCTTTTAATTTTGAACATGCCAACATGAGCAGTGAACTTTGGTTTGCTGAAGGTTTTACCCAATATTATGGCGAATTATTGCTGGTGCGCTCGGGCTTTGTTGATCTTGATGACTATACCGGAACATTGGGTGGCCTTGTCAACCAAATATTAAACACGCCTGCCGCTGCAAAATATCCGGCAACGCAAATGAGCCGCTACTCGGTATTTGCTGATGCTGGCGTATCTATTGATCCAAATAATAATGCCAACGATTTTACAAGCTATTATACTTACGGCGGCGCCATAGCTCTTGCGCTTGATCTGCGTTTGCGCAGCGACTTTAATATGACGCTTGATGATTACATGCGCCAGGTTTGGTTAACCCGCGGTAAAGTTATGAAACCTTATACCGTGCCTGATCTGCAAACCGATTTGGCCAAAGCAACCAACAACCCCAAATTCGCTGCCGATTTCTTCAAGAAATATATTACAGGCATCGATAAAAATAATTACGCCGAATTATTAACCAAAGCAGGTTTGGTTTTACGCAGGATAGACCCTGAGAAGGGATGGGCAGGCTCATTGGCAACTACTGCCGGTCGTGGAAGGGCTGGTCAGCCACGGGCCGCCAATGCTGATGGTTTACCTATATTATCAAGCACAATCATAGGCTCGCCCGTTTACAAAGCAGGGCTTGATGCTGGTGACATTATTTTAAAAGTTAACGGTGTTGATATTAAAGATCAAAAAGGATTTGACGATCAGCTAAACGGGAAAAAACCGGGAGATAAGCTTACCGTAAATTATAAAAACCGTACCGGTAATCACGAAACTACCATCGTACTGGAAGAAAATCCTAATTTTGAAGTACTTACTTTCGAAAAAGCAGGTAAACAACTATCTAAAGAACAGGAAACCTTCCGTAACAATTGGTTACAATCAAAAGTCAAATAATGATGAAAAAAACCTTTTTAGCAGCGGCTTTATTAGCTGTATCAACCTGCGGTTTTGCACAGGACGTAAATAAACTGATCAATCAGGATGATGTAGCGCGCATCATTAAAACACTTTCGGCAGATGATATGCAGGGCAGGGCTACCTTTACCCCCGGTATTGAAAAAGCCGCCAAATTTATTGAGGGCGAATATACCAAGGCCGGTTTGGTACCATTAACAGGTAATAGCAGTTTTAGGCAGAATTTTACTATGGTGCGTACCAAGCCGGTTAAGCTAACTGTGAGCATTAATGGCAAAAGCATAGCAGCCGACAGCGCTTTTACAACAGGAGGCGAATCATTTAGCTGGGCTACCAACGCCGATGTGCAGGTGGTACAGGTAACGGCTGATAAAAATTTCAGGCAGGAATATGGCGCTATTACCAAAAGTGGCAAAAAAACACTGGTACTGGTTGATCCTAAATTTAAAGACCTGTTTAGCCGTGTGTGGAGTTTTAACAACAGGGGTAGCATGAGCTTCAAGGGTAAAACAGCAACTCCAGTTGTATTTGTATTGGGCAGGTTGGATGCGGTAACTGCCTTTGATGTAAGTTACGAAAGCAAAACCGAAGAACTACCTCTGTTTAATGTGGCTGGTATGATTCCCGGCAAAACCAAACCCGAAGAGTTTGTAGTATTCTCGGGCCATTATGACCACCTGGGCATTTTAAAACCAATGGAAGGCGATAGTATCGCTAACGGTGCCGATGATGATGCATCGGGTACAACAGCGGTTTTAACCTTAGCCAAATACTACAAAAAGCTAAACAATAATGCCCGCACGCTTATTTTTGTAGCCTTTACTGCCGAAGAGATTGGCGAATACGGTTCACAGTACTTTGCCACACAGGTTGCGCCTGATAAGGTGACGGCGATGTTTAACATCGAAATGATAGGCAAGGCTTCAAAATTTGGTACAAACTCGGCATTCATCACCGGTTATGAGCGGTCTGATTTTGGCAAGATCCTGCAAAAGAACCTGGAAAAAACCACCTTTAAGTTTTACCCGGATCCATACCCTGAACAAGACCTTTTTTATCGCAGCGATAACGCCTCACTGGCCGAAGTGGGTGTACCCGCGCATACCATATCAACAGATCAAATAGATATTGATAAGCTTTACCATACCGTAAAAGATGAGTTTAGTTCATTGGATGTAAACAATATTACATCAACCATAAGGGCTATAGCATTAAGCTCGCGCAGTATAGTTGCCGGTACAGATACCCCTACAAGGGTGCCTAAACTGGAAAGATAGAAATGTTAATTGCTCTTAGTGATGGGTTTCAAATCATAGTTGTTCGAAAGATATAAAAAGCTGGGGAAACGTGCGATTCCTTCCTCGGGGAAGGGGAGGTAGGGGTTAAATCAGGCGTTCAAGCACTGTTCCAGATGGTGCGCCGGCGAAACCCCTCCCTGCCATTGCGCACATGACGGCCGCACCCCTCTCCCAAGGGTTACTGTGTGTACACAAGTTTTTAATAAAAGAAAATTGTCATTTCGATTGAGCAAGGGGAGGAATAGTGGTGGGGCGAAAGAGAAATCTTATGCGGTATGCTAAAGGATTTTGCATCTCGTACAAGATTTCTCCTCGTACCTCGTTCGAAATGACAATCGTTTATTATTCATTTCCATGAACAACATTCTCAAAATAGCAGTAGTAGGTCCAGAATCAACAGGTAAATCAACTATGTCTGATTATTTGGCGGCGCATTACCAAACGGTTGCTGTGCCCGAGTATGCGCGTGGTTATTGCGAAAAGCTTACAGATCCCTGTACCTGGCAGGATGAAATTAATATGTTTTATGGTCAGTTGGAACTGGAAGATGCACTGCTGCCCCGGGCCAATAAAATATTGATCTGTGATACTACTTTTATCACCGTAAAAATCTGGAGCGACGAAATGTTTGGCCAATCGCCGCAGGAGGTATTGGATGAATTGCCCAAACACCCTTATGATCTCTATCTGCTCCTCAATATCGATCTGCCCTGGCAAGATGATCCCTTGCGCAACTTCCCCACCATGCGCGAACATTTTATGGATGTTTGGTATAAAGAGTTGGATGCCCTGAACGCAAGATATGTGCTGATCTCAGGCACGGGTGATGACAGGTATCAGAACGCGGTGAAGGCGGTAGATGAGTTTTTGAAATGATAGCATTTCTTTAATGTTGTTTTTTTCACGTCATAGCTGTGAGTTTTAAAATCCGGTGAACTGTGAAGGGACAATGACGTAACAAAAAAGGCTGTCATCCTGAGCCTGTCGAAGGATAGTGGGCAAAGGCCTCTCCGCACGTGTCTTCGACAGGCTCAGACTGACAGGCCCACACGCCTCAAAATCCAATACGTCCTTGCGAGACACGAAACAATCTCCCTACTATACAGAGTAGGCAGAAAAGCTAAGCCTGCATATTCGCCCTGCCATCGTGGAGATTGCTTCGTGCCTCGCAATGACGCAGTTTTTTTCTTCAGTTGACGATGCTATATCCATTATTATCGGTAAAATCGATAATGTTCAAAAATAATCAAGCATTCGTGCAACGTTGTAAAATAGCCTGCGTCTATTATACTGAAGCTTAACAGATTTGGAAGCAATATTCATAGATAAACATTACAGCCTGGTGGTTGAGTGCAAGCAGGGA
The DNA here is from genome assembly GCF_056405015.1 of Mucilaginibacter sp. P2_A4. NCBI lineage: Bacteria > Pseudomonadati > Bacteroidota > Sphingobacteriia > Sphingobacteriales > Sphingobacteriaceae > Mucilaginibacter > Mucilaginibacter sp. P2_A4. The sequence continues at coordinate 139,093 of NZ_JBFUCX010000014.1, forward strand.
AGTAAAAAAGCCTGCTATGAACTCTACCGTCTATATTCTAAAGCGATGTTGAACGTCGCCTTTAGAATAGTGGGCGATATTGCCGAGGCTGAAGATGTTTTACAGGAAGCTTTCCTGGATGCATTTAATAAGCTGAAAGATTTTAGGCAGGAAACCACCTTTGGCTTATGGCTTAAGCAAATAGTGGTAAACCGTTCAATAAATCAGTTGCGCAAACGCAAAATGGAACTGATAGAACTGGATGGGAATCATTTGGAGGATATCCCCGATGAGGAGCCTGCCGATGATGATGAAATACAATACCAGGTAACAATGGTAAAAGAAGCTATGAAACAATTACCGGATGGTTACCGGGTTGTAATATCGCTCTACTTATTGGAAGGTTACGACCACGAAGAAATAGGGCAAATTTTAAATATATCAGAAAATACATCAAGAACCCAGTTCTTGAGAGCTAAAAGAAAACTAATGGAAATTTTAAGCAGAAAGGGAAAAGTGATATGAGCAAGCGATTTGAAGATTTCATGAAAGACAATCAGGACGATTTTGACGAGATCGAGCCATCGGCAGATCTGTGGGGTAAAATAGAGGCGCGTTTAAACGTGCTGGAGGCGGAGCCAAAAAAGCGCGAAGCCAAAACCTTTTCGCTCGCTTTTGTGCTAAAGGTGGCCGCATCCATCATCGTGGTGATGGGCATAGGTTTCGGGGTGTATATCCAAAGCCAAAAAGGCCCAAAAAACGTTGACCTGGCTGCTATCAACCCAGAGTATGCCAAACAACAAATACACTATGCATCATTGGTTGAAACCCAGCTTACTGAGTTGAAGGCAGCCTCAAAAGGCGATCCGCAACTGTTTAAGGAGTTTACTGCCGAGATTGCCAAAATGGACTCTACTTATAAAAAACTAAATAATGATTTAGCCACCAGCCCTAACCAGGAACGTGTTTTACGTGCAATGATCCGGAACTTGCAAATACAAACCGAGGTGCTTAGTCAGCAATTAAATGTAATAGAGCAGTTTAACGAAACTAATAAAGATCAAAAAGATGAAATCAAAAATATTTAACCCCTTCCTGTTTGCGCTGATGATTTTATTGGCCCTTGGTACAGGAAGTTTTGCACAGCAAAAAAAGCCCGCTAAACCGGCAAGGCCGGCCAAACCTGCTGCTGCGCCTAAAGTTGCCCAGACTGACGATGATGAGGATGACAGCGATGATGCCGACATGGACTCCAAAGACTATCAGCTTAAAATGAAAGACCTTCAAATAAAAATGAAGGACTTGCAAATAAAAATGAGCGCGCTTAACAAGCAAAAATTCAACAAAACCATGAAGCTGAACATGAAGAAATTCAACAAAAGCTTCAAAGGGCTCGATAAAAATTTCAAGCTGGATACCTTAAAAGGTTTCGCCTTTAAGCTTAACGATAGCATGTTAAACTTTGCCTATAAATTTGATACCAATATAGCTCCCATGATTGCTTATGGATTTAAGGATTTTGATAAAAGCTTTAACTTTAGCTATGATAGCAGCGACGACGATAACGACAAACAGCAACAAAGCGCTGAAGAAGTAGTAAAAACCAAAAGCTATAGCAAAAGCTATAATGTTGATGCTAATGATGTGATAAATATCGACAATAAGTTTGGTAAGGTAATCGTAAACACCTGGAACAAAAATGAAGTAAAAGTTGATGTGCAGATAAAAGTGACCACCAACAACGACGATAAAGCACAAAAGCTGTTGGATGATGTAAATATCAAAGACGGTAAAGATGGCAATGGCGTTTACTTTAAAACCACCATCAGCTCTGATGAGGACAGCAATGGTTCATGGGGCTCGCTTTTTAAGGGGAGCCGTAATTCGGTACGTTCAATTGAAGTGAACTATACGGTGTATATGCCGGCTAAAAGTCCGTTAACTATCAGCAATAAATATGGCAGTACAGATTTGCCCGATCTGAGCGGCAAACTCATTATCAATAACTCCTTCGGGAGCCTGGTGGCTAAAACGCTGAGTAACCCCGGTAACCAGATCAAGGTAAAATATGGCAATGCCACCATCGGGAACTTAAACGGCAGCGACCTTGATGTTGCCTATGGCAGCCTAAGCCTTGGTGATTGCGATAAGCTTAATGCAAACCTGAGCTACAGTTCGGCAAAAATTGGCCGCATAAAAACATCTGGTAACATCAATGTTAAATTTGGGGGCGGTATAAGTATTGAGGGTGTTGATAAAAACCTGAAAGACCTGTCTGTTAAATCAAGCTATTCAAGCATCAAGCTTGGCCTGGGCGACGATCAGACTGCCGATTTTGATGTAACTGTGCGTTATGGCAGCTTTAACTATGGCAACCGCGATGTAAGTTTGACCAGTAAAACTCCTGCAGATGGCGAACGCGGATTTAACCCGACCAAAAATTATAAAGGTCATTTTGGTAAAGGCGGTACCGATAAAACCATTACCATCAACTCCACCTTCGGAAGTGTAAACTTTGATTAATCAATAAATTTACCCTTTTACGCAAGCCTCTGCCCTAAACGGCAGGGGTTTTGTTATTTTTGGGCTTAACACATCACACCTATGGATTTAGAGATTTTTACCCAGGCCGAATCATGGATATCATTAGTTACGCTAACCCTTTTAGAAATTGTTTTAGGGATTGATAATATTGTTTTTATATCCATCCTATCAGATAAATTGCCCGCAAAGCAGCAGGCTAAAGGCCGCCGGGTAGGTTTAGGTATGGCCATGATTACCCGGATATTGCTTTTGCTTTCCATTAGCTGGGTGATGACGCTTACTGCACCGTTGTTTAACCTGAGCCACTTGTTAAGTATTACTGATGCCGGTTGGGTAGAAAAACTGGCCATTTCCGGCCGCGACCTTATTCTGATCGTCGGTGGTTTGTTCCTGATCTATAAAAGCACTGCCGAAATTCACCATAAAATAGAGGGCGAAGAAGAAGGCAGCGAAAACGTAAAACCACAGGGCTTTATAGCCACCATTATACAGATCATGCTGCTGGATATCGTTTTCTCCCTCGATTCGGTAATCACCGCAGTAGGTATGGCCAGCCATGTAGAGATCATGATCCTGGCCGTTGTAATAGCCGTAGGCATCATGATGTGGGCATCAAATAGCGTAGCTGCCTTTGTAAACAAACACCCAACCGTTAAAATGCTGGCACTTTCTTTTTTATTGCTGATAGGCGTATCGCTATTAGCCGAAGCATTTGAGCAGCATATCCCTAAAGGATACATCTATTTTGCCATGGCATTCTCGATGTTGGTAGAGATGCTGAATCTGAAAATGAGAGCGAAGAAAGCCAGGAATCAAGAGTCAGGAATCAAGAAGTAAGAGTCAGGAATCAAGATTCAAGAATCAAGATGAAAGCTCTTGCTCCGAAAAAAGCATTGGGCCAGTGCGATTCCCTCCCTCGGGAGGGTAGGGAGGGGTTTCTTGAAGCGATATTCCTGAAGCGATATTCTAATAGATTTAAACGATATGCCCAAAATCATCCCCTATAACCCCAAACTAAAGGCCTTAGCCCGCAAAATGAAAAGCGATATGCTAAATGTGATCAGAACCTTAGAAAGTACAATAATTGAAGTTGTTAAGAATGGTCCTGCAATTAAATTACCTAAAGAGTTTGACTTGGGGCTATTGAAATAGCTGCTTTGCTTGCATGGCGCAGAAACCCCTCCCTACCCTCCCGAGGGAGGGAATCGCACTTGACCCATGCTTTTAATTTTTTCCCTGTGCTTTTCTCCCGTCTTGACTCTCTCCTAAAAATTCTTGCTCTCTCCCTAAAATACTCTACACAGTAGCCCTTTTAAATACTCCCCTTCGGGGAAGGATGCCCTTACCGGGTGGTCCTCGGGTTGGTGAAATTGGTAAATGAACTGAACCTGTTTGCCGGCATCTAAGGCGGCCCAGGCAATTACCTGTTTAAAGGTTTCCATATCCATAGCACCGGAGCAGGAATAGGTAGCTAACAAGCCGCCTTCGTTCAGCAATAGCATGCCTAAGCGGTTCAGATCTTTATAAGCGCGGGAAGCCCTGGTTAGTGCAGAGCGCGACGGCGCATATTTTGGTGGATCGAGTACGATAACATCAAATTTTTCGCCATCGTCCCTAAACTTGCGCAATTGCGTGTTTACGTCCGATTTGATGGACGTGTGTTTATCGGCATCAAGTTTATTGAGCAGGATATTTTCTTTTAATGTTTCAATGGCCAGTGCCGAGCTATCCACGCTGGTTACAGATGCTGCGCCATTCTTCAGGCTGTTTAAAGTAAAACCGCCGGTGTAGCAAAAGCAATCCAGTACTTTTTTATTTTTTGCATAGGTGGCCAGGATATGGCGGTTATCACGCTGATCGCAATAAAAGCCCGATTTTTGGCCTTCAGTGATGTTGATACCGTATACTATATTGTTTTCCAGCACTTCCACGATTTCGGGCGGAGGGTTACCGGCTAAAACCTTATTTTCGGTTTCGCCCATACCTTCATGCGCGCGGGATGCGGTATCGCTCTTGTCCGAGATGCTTTCGGGGTTCAACAGTTTTTGCAGCTCATCAATAATTACAGGCATCATGCGCTCCATACCCGATGTAAGCACCTGTACGGCCAAATGCCCCGCGTATTTATCAACAATTAGCCCTGGCAGGTAATCAGATTCGCTGAAAACCAGGCGGCAGGTATTGGTGCCATTTTCCAGCACATTGGCGCGGCTTTTAACCGCGGTAGCCAGTTTACGGCGAAACCAGTCGTCATTAATTTCAACCGACTCGTCCCATTCTAAAAGGCGCAGAGCAACACGCGATTGATCGTTGTAAAAGCCATAGGCCATAAAATCGCCTTTGGCATTAAGCAGGCGTACTACATCACCATTTGCAGGTTTCCCTTTTACCTTATCAATAGCGCCCGAAAATACCCATGGGTGCTTTTGCACAACAGCTTTCTCTTTGCCTTTACTTAATACAACATCAATCATAGCCGCAAAGGTAATAAATTGGTAAGTAGTGAGTGGTTGATTTGTGAGTAGTTGCATAGTATTTAGATTTGAAAGCAGATTTCTTAATACAAGCCACTCACCTAATCAACCATTCACAATTCACCAAACGTCCATTAAACTATTACCAATATTATTACTCCAACACAATATTTCCCGATTAAAAACATTTGGTATCTTAGTATCGAAAACATAACATGAGAAAAACTTACTTACTGGTAGCCACCATGCTGTTAGCGTGTTTGAGCTATAAGAGCTATGCCCAGATTCCGCGCATTCCTGAGGCCAGTTCTACGCAAACTATTATCCAGGATTTTGGATTAGGAAAAATTACCGTCACCTACTCGCGCCCAAATGTGAAGGATCGTAAAATTTTTGGAAGTATTATTCCCTGGGGCGAGGTTTGGCGCACAGGAGCAAATGCCGCCACCACCATCACCTTTACCGAAAAAGTGCTTGTTGAAGGTCACAGTGTACCGGCTGGCACTTATTCATTTTTCAGTATCCCCGAAAAAAATGAGTGGACCATCATCTTAAATAAAGTGGTTAAGCAATGGGGCGCTTACAGCTACAAACAAAGTGAGGATTTTTTACGCTTTGTGATTAAGCCCATCCGCGTAAGCGAAAAAAGGGAAACCTTTACCATGGCTTTTGCCAACACAACCACCAAAGCAACCGATTTGTACCTTGTTTGGGACAAAACCGCGGCCATGATCCATTTAGAAACGGATGATGATGCAAAAATTACCGCCAACATTGATGAATTGATGAAGGGCGACCGGAAGCCTTATTATTTTAATGCTATCCAATACTATTACGAGAACAATAAAGATGTTGATAAAGCATTAGGCTGGGTTTACGAAGCCGAGAAAATAGATCCTAAAGGCCCATGGTATAAACTATGGAAATCCCGCCTGTTATTACGTAAAGGCGATAAACCTGGCGCCATTGCAGCGGCAGAAGAAGGTATAGCACTTTCAAAAGCAAGCAAAGATGATGAGTACGCACGTTTGAATAAGGAAGCTCTGGATCACGCGAAGGATTAACAACCCCACCCAAGTCCTCCCCGGTAGGGAGAACTTTAAAAAAGACCTTTTGCATTTGGCAGAAGGTCTTTTTTTATGGGTAATTACACCTATACACAGTAATTTTTAAAAGGAGAGATTACAGGACCATCGCTGGCGACGGAAGCTTTAGTATTAAACCACTGGTACTTCTACCGGGCTTTTTTGAGAGATAGTTTTATTCATGATATAAGCCACAATCATCACCAAAAAACACCCGATAGGGTTGAGCCATAAATAGGCCACTGTTTTGCTTAATCCTAAATATAATATGGCTGCCTCGCTGACAATGGCGCCAATAAATACCGATGTGCCGTTTATCCGTTTCATGTAAAAAGCAACCACAAATACTCCCAATACCGTTCCGTATACGTAGGAGCCTAACTGGTTTACAGCCTCCAGTAAATTGCCAAGTTTGCTGGCATAAAGGGCCATAATTACACATACAACTCCCCAAAATACGGTTGCTAAACGCGAGACAAGCAGGTAGTTTCTGTCTGATGCATCTTTATTTATAGTACGCTTATAAATATCAATCACGGTTGTTGAAGCCAGTGAGTTAAGCGCGCTTGCTGTTGAACCCATGGATGCCAGGAATATAATAGCTATCAGCAGCCCTACAAGTCCCTTTGGCAGGTATTGTTTTACAAAAGTGAGGAATACGTAATTGGTATCATTATCATCGGCAGCGGCGTTGTTCTTTTTCATCAGCGCAATAGCGTCCTGCCTGATGATGCGGGCCTGCATATCCGCCAGTTTCAGGTCGTCCTGGGCATGATCTATTTGGCCTTGGTTCTTGCTGTCAATAGCTGTTAACAGGTTGTTTGCTTTTGCTTTTCTTTGTTCAAAGGCCTGGGTATATTGCTGGTCCAGGTAATTATATTGCGTGGCGTAGCTGCTTTGTTTTACCTTATCAACCTCGTAATTGTTGAAAAACATGGGTGGCCTGTTAAACTGGTAAAAAGCAAATACCAATACCCCTATCAGCAGGATCAGAAACTGCATCGGGATTTTGATCAAGCCATTCATGATTAGCCCAAGCCTGCTTTGCCCTACCGAGCTGCCGGTTAAATAGCGGCCTACCTGGCTTTGATCTGTACCGAAATAGGATAGCTGCAAAAAGAAGCCGCCTATTAAACCACTCCATACATTGTAGCGGTTATCCCAATCAAATTTCCAGTCAATTACGTTCATGCGGCCCAGTTTGCCTGCCATTTTAATGGCATGGGTAAAGCCTACTCCCTGTGGCAGTAAATGCACTACCAATATGCCCGCCAGGAACATGCCGGCAAATATGATGCTCATCTGCAGCAGCTGGGTATATGATACCGCCTTACTGCCGCCATATACAGTGTAAAATATCACCAACCCGCCTATAAAAAGGGTGGTATAAACGGTATTGATATTTAAAATAGTTGATAAGATGATGGCTGGCGCGTAAATGGCCACCCCGGTTGATAGGCTGCGCAATACCAGGAACAGGAACGCGGTGAGCGCCCTTGTCTTTAAATCAAACCGTTGCTCCAGGAACTCATAGGCCGTATAAACTTTAAGGCGGTGGAAGATGGGCACAAAGGTGATACATAACACAATCATGGCCAGCGGCAAACCGAAATAAAACTGTACAAAGCGCATCCCATCGGAATAGGCCTGCCCGGGGGCCGAAAGAAAAGTGATGGCGCTGGCCTGGGTGGCCATCACCGAAAACCCAACATGGTACCAGGGCAAAGATCGGTTGCCCATTAAAAACTGATCGATGTTTTTATTGTTGCCGCTTTTCCACATGCCATAAAGCACGATGCAAAAGAGCGTTAAGCCTAAAACTATCCAGTCGGGTAAACTCATTCAAAAGACTTTGTAATGAGCCAAAATACAAAAACTAAAAAAACCAGCCATGCGACTACGATGCCGTAAAACTGGTTCCAATTACTTATAAATGAGGGCAGATCAGGATCAGGCCTTTTCACCACGGCCTCTAACCATAACATTCAGGAAGAAAGCGGCAGTTAATAAACCTAATACACCACCAACAAAGATCCAGGTATAACCCTTGTCAATGATTGCGCCTACAAACATACCCGATACTAATGCTACTAAGTAGTATATATAATCTAAGTTTTCTTTCTCTTCTTCGTGATGTTTCATATTTGTTGTATTATAACCCCGGCAAAAATAGGGGTTTAATTGAATTTTAGCAACAGTTTATTTAGGATAAGATGATTATTATAACTGTTATCCAAAGCGTGTATAAACTATGAGCTATACAGAGCAGGTTATGCCAGTACAATGAGCTTGTTTAGTGATTGCAAGGCTATTATTTATAATAACATTTTTACACAGTTTTGTAGGTTGTTTTATCATATAGGTTTATCAGCTCTACCAATATGAGGTTAGGTACCCAACTTAAAAAAGCAATAATGATGTAGTTGTTATTAAAGTTAACGCCATTGCCAAAAACATGGAATAGTAATATATAAAAGCGCAGGGTTACGGCGCCAAAGGCGAGGCCATAGCTCCTGCGCATCATTTTAACGTGCTCATCAACCCTGCCATTTTTAATTAGTAGGAATGCTGCCAGTGTTGATGCAACCCACAAGGTATTCTGGAGCATAAACGACGCAAAAACACCATTGCCCCGGTTAACAAACAAGGTCATGACATAGGCGCCCGGTGCGGCAATAAACAAAATTCCAAAAACATATATTTTTCCCAGTGCCTTATGCAGTTGCCGGTTATTATATACCTTTTTTGAAAACTGGAAAAAACCAACCAGCAGAATGATGCTACTGGCAAAAATGTGGCAGTAAAACGCAGGCATGTACCAGCCTGTTTTAATGGCCGCCTGCTTAAAGCCTAAAAAGAAGGCATGGTTATGGGCAAAGCTTTCGTAAAATGTGCCAACACTCAAAATGGCTATCCATACAAATGCAAAGTACCTTAATAGCCGGCCGGTAATACTCATTTAGCTGCCAGTGTATTTGTTTTTTGCCTGTTTAGCTTACTGTTGATGAAACTGATATTATATTTATCAATGGTGGTTAATGAATCATCTACATTAGCGTTGCGGGTTGTATCGCCTTGTGAAAAACGGTATTCAAAAACATCATTCCACTTTTGGTTTTTAAATTTGTATTTGTACGATGCATAGATCTCGTTTTTCATGTACTGCAGCAGGGATTGATTTACATGATCCATAGTTATTTTTTTTGCTGAACGATATGGCCCCGTTGAGATGGTGTAACAGCCCTGCAGGTATGAATCATCGAGTTTTATAAATTGGGTAGGGAAGAGCCTTTCGGACTTTAAATCAACCAGTTTGCCGTTCTTAACCTGCAGATAATGATAGGATGGGCCTTCTTCCAGGGTCTCATCTTCGTTTAATAAGGGCTGGTAAAAGTAAGATGAAGATTTAAACTCAAACAGCGAATCGTTAATTGCCCTTGTAGAGCTTTCCTTACAAGTACTGGAAAGGGAACCGGACCCTTCGCCTTCGCCTAAATCTATAGATGTATTAAATCCCAGGATCTGGTTATGCTTCTTATCAACCACGAGTAGGTTTTTGCTGGTATAAAGACCACCTCTGCCGCCCAGGTAATCATTAACAATGGTGTAATAAGCACTTTGGAACCAATTGGCATCATCATCGTTTTTATCACCATCAAAGGCAACGGCTATGGAGCGGCTGCCTTCACCGCCATCCTCGTCTTCATTACTAAATATTTTCCTCAGCGGATTTGGGAAATCAATAAATTTAGGCAGTATCTCCAGGCCGGTGAGATACGATGGCGGGATAATAAGCGAGGTGCCTTGTGTTCGTGAATTATATTCCATCACGTTTTTTGAGCTTTCTTCAGTTAGCGTATAGGATTGGCCAAGGGTTTTAATCTGCGAAACAATATCTGCTATCTTAAAATCAGCTATTTTTTCTGATAGTGTGGTGTCTGCCTTAAGGTAAAAGAAATTCTCTCCATTTTTTAAAACGGCCAAATTATCTCCTGCTTTTAATGGATAGATCTGGTCATATTCAACCTGTACTACCAGTTTACCGTCGAGGTTATAAAGCCCTCTTTTATCGGCTTTTTCAACCTCAATAAGCCCTTCAATGGTTCCGTTGATGTTATGTATCAGGTCGTACTCCGCCGGAATGATTTCCTTCAGCTCTGGATTTACAAGTCCTATTTTAAAATCATCGTGGTTGATTTTACGGTCGTCCTGGTAGTAGAAGTTTTCGGGTAGTTTACCTTTTACCACATAGTAATATGTTTTGTTGTTTATATGATCAAACCATACTACGCTATCATAGCGTGCTTTTAACTGTTCGGCAGTTTTAAACGCGGCAAGGGTAATTGGGCTATAAATATCTTTTTCGGGGATGGTTTTGTTAACCACTTTATTTTGGTAGGCAATATAATCTTTAACAAAGTCGGTAGCGTTTACCTGGGTTATTTTATATTGTTTGTTATCTATTTTATGAATAGTGAATAACAGGGATGATTTTTCTGTTGGCAGGTTGTCGTGGTTAAAGCTTGTAACTACCAAAGCTGTTGCAAACTCGGGGTTTACAACTGTAATAAGGGCGTCTTCGGTATTTAAGCTTACTTTAAATATAGGTTTCGCTTTACCACCGGTATTGGTTTTATTAGTAAGCACGCTTAACAGTACTTTTACAAGCTTACTTTTTTGCTTGTCTTCAAAGTACAAACTGGCCGAATCTATATTGCCTGCTTTAATCTGCACGTTAAAGGCATTTAAAAACTGCGTGATCTCTCCCTTTTTTGGTGATACTAAATTTTTGCTCCGGATAAAGAGGAATCCGCAGGCAGCTATAACAATAACTGCTATAACAACAATAACGACAGGTTTGGTTTTCATGATACCAATATAGATATATTAATGAACCGCAAAAAAACATTTATAAAATTGCCTGTTTTTTGTAAATAGCTAAAATAGATGATGTTTAATATGTATATCAATAAAATCTATATCGTATAGATTTTTAGTATGAAACGCTGACTTATAAATCAGTATATTTGCATATCTAATAAAAAAAGAACAAATATGTTAACGATAGGACAAAAATTCCCTCAATTTTCTAAAACTGCTGTAACAAGTCTTGAAAAAGGAAAAGAGTTTGAAACACTTACTTCTGAGTATCTTGTAAATGATGATAACGTTTGGACAGTAATGTTCTGGTGGCCAAAGGATTTTACTTTTGTTTGCCCAACTGAGATTGCTGAGTTCAACAAAAACTATGGCGAGTTCCGCGACCGTGAAACCCGTTTAATTGGTGCTTCTACAGATTCTGAATTTGTTCATGCTGCCTGGAGACGCGATCATGATGATTTGCGCGATCTTAAATTCCCAATGTTGGCTGATACTTCAAAATCATTAGCCGAAGATCTTGGTATTTTGGAGCCAACAGAAAAAATTGCTTACCGTGCAACTTTTATTATCGATCCTACAGGTATCATCCGTTGGGTATCAGTTAACGACCTGAGCGTAGGCCGTAACGTTAAAGAAGTTTTACGTGTACTTGATGGTTTACAAACTGACGAGCTTTGCCCATGTAACTGGGAAAAAGGCCAGGAAACCCTTACCGTTTAATTACCCCTATTAATATATATCCTCGTACAATTAATCATTGTGCGGGGATTTCTTTTTAAGCTGTGTATAAGCTGAAAGAAGAAGGCATAGGGCCGAAAGCCTAAATGCTGTTTAAAAAGACACAGGTCTTATTTGCCTTTGTGTTTTTGCAAAATTCGGAATGATGAAATGACGTTTTAAAGTTTTTTACAAAAACGTCAGGAAATAGATTTAGACAGCTGTTAAAAGGCTGCCTAAATGGTTTAAACGAATTACAACAATCAAATTTCGCTAAAAGCTTTAAGCTATCGGCTTTTTGCTTTAAGCTCAAAATAAATATAATGACCGAAAGTACCGAAGTGATCGAGGAAATACTGGAAAGTATTGGATTAGATAAAGATTATCGTACCAACAGCCTTACGCTGCTGGAAAAAGGTGAGTCACGCTACCTGCGCGATCTGAAACTTAATTTTACAAGCATTCTTACCTCTGCGCAGCTAAGTGCTAAGGAGTGTGCTCTATTAGGCTTAAGCATCGCTGTAAATAACAACAACGCGCCGCTAACTGCTTATTTTACTAAATACGCAGAAGCGCAGGAAGCAACCGCTGCCGAAATTGCTGAGGCTGTTGGCTGTGCATCTCTGTTGGCGTGCAATAATGTGTTTTACAGGTTCAGGCATTTTACTCAAAAGGAAAAATACACCCAGATTCCTGCCCGCATTCGTATGCAGCTGATGATGAAACCTGTAACAGGTAAAGAATTTTTTGAGTTGATGAGCCTTGCAGTATCAGCCGTTAACGGTTGCGAAATGTGCGTAAATTCTCACGAAGATTCATTGATAAAATTGGCTACTACCGAGGAGCGTATTTTTGATGCCATACGTATTGCATCATTGGTAACAGCTACCGGGAAAGTTATTTTTTAAGGCTTTAATTATTAATTTCAACAGAAAAGGCATGAGATTTAAAAATTTCATGCCTTTTTCATAAATAACAGTTTATTACTGAATTTAATTTGTGTTTGTTAATTAAAAACTTCTAAATTTATGCCTAAGATTAAACAAACCTCGATTACACTAATTTTTCATTAAATCAATTGTACCTCGGGGCGAGTTATTAAATTTTAATTGTTAATTTTTTTTGGGGAAAGCCGTTCCAGGTAATAGTGGAACGGCTTTTATCGTTTTAATGTGCGTCCACAGGGATTTTAACGTTTGATTTTTTGAACGGCTGCAGGTAAAGCAATGGTATTGAAAACAGCATCACTAAACCCGAGATCCAGTAAGCATCATCATAGGTTAATAATAGCACCTGTTTGGTTAGTGCGCCCTCAATAGCACCATAGGCCATACGGGTTGCATCCATCATGGAGTGCCCTTTTGCCATAAACCCATGCAGTGCAGCGTTGTAGCGTTCAACAAAGGCCGGGTTGGTTGCCGTAATGTTTGTTAACAGATTTTGGCGGTGCACCCCCTGGCGTATGTGGATAACGGTAGTTAAGGTTGCTATGCCAAATGAACCACCCAATTGGCGCATCATATTGTTTAAGCCTGTACCCTGCCCAACTTCGGGCCCTTTAAGGTCAGCAATAGCAAGTGTAGTTAATGGTACAAATAGCAAGGCCATACCAATACCGCGTATCACCAGCGGAATAAAGAAGTTTCCTGTACCCATGGCCAGTGTTGAATTACTGAGCATCGTTGTAAATACAAAGAACAGGAACATACCCGCGGTTGCCATAAACTGCGCCGGGATACCTTTATTGAGCATTTTACCAATAAATGGCATCATTACTATGGTACATAACCCGCCGGGGAACAGGATCTCGCCCGTTTGCTGTGCCGTAAAACCAAGCAGGTTCTGGCAAAATACCGGGAACACGAACACCGATCCATACAACCCGAAACCGAGAATAAAGGAGGTGAACATCCCTACAGCAAAACTCCGGTGCCTCAATATACTGAAATTTACAATAGGGTAGTCGATGCTCATTTCGCGCCATATAAAAAGGATCAATCCTAATATGGCAGTAATAGTTAATACAGTTATATAAGGCGTGGCAAACCAATCTTCAGATTCACCTTTCTCCAATATAGTTTGTAAGCTACCTACAGCTATTGCTAACAAGCCAATACCCCACCAGTCAACAGGTTTACCTTTTTCATCTTTGGGTGTTTCGCGCACAAAGGTGTAAGCAAAAAACGCTGCAAGGGCACCTACCGGAATGTTTACATAAAATATCCATCTCCATGAAGAGTGGTCGGTAATATAACCACCTATGGTTGGGCCAACAGTTGGGCCTACTACCGCACCTAAACCAAATAATGCTGTAGCTGTACCAATTTGCTCACGTGGCCAGGTTTCTATCAAAATAGCCTGCGAGGTTGATATTAAACCACCACCGGCAATACCCTGCAATATCCTGAACATTACCAGCTCATTTAAGTTGGTTGCATTACCGCATAAAAACGAGGCAATGGTAAACACTATAATGGAGGTAATGAAGTAATTTTTACGCCCGAAACGGCTCCCCAGCCAACCTGACATCGGGAGTACAATTACGTTTGCAACAGCGTAACCGGTAATTACCCAGGCAATATCTTCCAGGGTGGCACCAAGGTTACCCTGTATATCGGGCAGGGATACGTTCACAATTGTGGTATCAATAAGCTCCAGTAACGAAGCTATGATAACCGTAATGGTGATGATCCATTTTTTAAAGCCTGTTTCAGCCATTTTATTTATCCTTTAATTACAGAAACCTTTACGCTCATACCCGGACGTAACCTATCCATGGTAGCTTTATCGGCGGTTATTTTAATTTTAACAGGTACACGTTGTACTACTTTTACAAAGTTACCGGTTGCATTATCTGGTGGCAGTAAAGAGAACTTAGCGCCTGTAGCAGGGCTAAAGTTGTATACCTGGCCTTCCAGTTTCATATCAGGGTAAGCATCAACTTCCACTTCAACTTTCTGTCCGTTTTTCATATCGTTCAGCTGAGTTTCTTTAAAGTTGGCCGTAATGTATAAGCTGTTATCATTTACTATGCTGAACAATGTTTGCCCTGCCTGTACCAGCTGACCTAACTGAACGCTCTTTTTAGCAGCCAGGCCGCTTGATGGCGCTTTAATAGTAGTATAGCTTAATTGCAGTTTAGCATAATCAATATCAACCTGCTTTTGGCTTACACCTGTGTTGGTAACCTTTAACTGGCTGCGTGTAGTACCAATTTGCTCAACCGCGGCTTTGTATTGATCCTGTGATGCCCTAAGGTTAGCCTTCGCTACATCAAGATCGGCTTTGGCCTGGTCAAATTGCTGCTGGGTTACTGATCCATCCTTAATCAGGTCGGCATAACGTGCATAATCTTTTTGAACTTTATCTAAACGGGCAACATTTGATTCAACCTGCGCCCTGGCGCCTGATGAGTTTGCCTGTGTAGCATAAATTTGTGATTGGTTAACGTTAATGCCGGCACTTGCACCTACTTGTGCTGCCTGTGCCTGCTCTAATTTAACCTTGTAATCGCGGTCGTCAATTTTAACTAAAGTTTGACCAACGGTTACGTGTACGTTATCCTCAAAATAAATAGAGTCAACATAGCCGCCAACGCGGGCAACTACCGGGCTTATATCGCCGTCAATCTGGGCATCATCAGTATCGATGTGTTTGCCAAAGTATAAGTATTCTTTGATGCCGAAAATGATACCACCAATAAGTAATACGCCTAATATAATAGGGATAACTTTATTTGGTTTCTTTTTTGGTTCCTGTTCCTGTGTTTCTTGTGCCTGTGCCATTGTATTATGTGGTTTAGTATTATTTGTTGTTGATTCTTCCTGTTGATTTTAATAAAGTATAGTAAGCAAGACCGGCGTCGGCCTTAGCCAGCTCCAGGTTTATCTGTGCCTGGTAAAGCAATGTTTCTGCATCGGCCCTGTCTGTGGCTGAAGCTATGTTGCTTTTATATTTTGATTCGAGGATCTTGTTGTTCTCGCCTGCCTGCTCAATAGATGTTTGTAAAAGCTTAATCTTTTCCAAAGCCATGGTCCAGTTCTGGTAGTTTTGGTTCACTTCGTCCTTAATACGGTCAACAGTGATGCTTTTATTGATAACTACCTGCTCGCGCTCAATGCGGGCTCCGGTAACTTTGTTTTTATTGGTCCATATGTTGCCAAAATTCCATGACAGGGTTAAACCTACCGTTAGTGGAGTAATGTACTGACCGCTTTTAGGAAGTGGATTGGCATTTAAATCAACATAATAAGCGCTTCCGGATGCCGCTAAAGTGGGCAAAGTATTGGCTTTTATGTTTTTGATGCTGGTTTCGGCAACCTTGGTGCGCAAATCAGCTTGTTGCAATTCTGCACGGCTTGCGTAAGCGGTATCTAAATAATTGCTCAATGAGGCTACCGGCCTGTCTGCTTCAACTATCTGGTTAATGTTTAGTTGCGTACCTTCTGGTAAGCCCAGCAACACATTCAGGTTATAGTTAATGATCCTGCGGTTAGTTTCAAGGTCGATGCCGTTCAGCTCAACATTTGAGCGTTGCAGTTGAAAACGCAATACATCATTCTTGGTAACCAAACCTTGTTCAAAAAACCTTTGCGATTGTTTGATCTGTGCATCAATAGTTGATAAATTTTGTACTACTACCTTTTTGCTTTGTAAAACCTTATACAGGTTATAATAAGAAGAGATAATGTCATAAGTGATCTGGTCCTTATCATTGGTTACATCCAAACGGGCAACCTGTGTAAGCAATTCAGTTGATTGCTGCGCGTATTTGTATTTACCGCCTGCATAAATCACCTGGCTTAATGATAGTATGCCTAAATAGGCATCGGCCCGGTTAGGTAAATTAAAACTGCTTTCTCCAAGCGATAATTTGTTGGCTGGTATTTCGGCATGGTTGTATCCGTAGCTTACTTTACCAGTTGGCAGCGCCTCATCTTTTGCCTGTTTGTATTGTGATACAGCCTGGTCAATTTTTGATTGCGAAAGCTTCAGCACTTTACTGTTATCAAGGCCCAGCTTAATGGCCTCATCTAAAGTGATTGTGCGGTCCTGGGCCGTTGCTGTTCCTGCGAATAGCAAACCAGATACTGCAAGGGCAGTACCATACCTCAAAAACACGCGGGCTGTGTTTTTCAACAGTTTAAGGTGGTCGGTTTTATTATTTTGAGTTGTCATTTTCATTAACTAAATAAGCTTTTAAAAGTCTTTTCATGTATGTTTTAATCCTGGGCTTCAGTTCTTCTTCCATAAATTTTTCATCACGAATATCATGGCCTATTATTAAGGAGGATAGCTGCGGCGTATTAATTATATAATTTTTGGTACCGAAGATGGTAGCTATCACCATGGGAACATCAATGTCTTTGTAGAAACTACCGTTGTTGAGGCCTTCTTCAATGATTTTCCTGATCTCAACAATGTTCACCATCAGTATTTCGGTGATCTTATCGGTAAGGTCCCAGCGCTTGTTCATCGATATTTCCCTGTTAATCAGTTTCTGAAAGCAGTTATTTACGATGATACGCTCCACATAATTATCGATGCATTTATCAAGCTTGCACCATGCAGTCATGCTGTCGTCATTTCCGATGTTTTGAAGCAGTGTACGGAACGACGAGATCTTACGCTCAAAAATTGCCAGGAAGAGTCCTTCCTTTGAACCGAAATAATAATTGAGCATAGCCATATTAACACCGGCCTCACCAGAAATTGTACGGGTGGAGGCACCATCAAAACCGAAGTCAGCAAACACGCGTTCTGCTACGTCGAGAATGTGGTCTTTTTTGTCTATTTTATCTTTGTCCATTGTTTTAACGGCACAAAATTAATCAAACGATTGATTAATCAAAGACTTCGAACACCAAAAGTTAATCGTTTGATTAATGATTACTATTGAATGACAAAATTGTTTTTATCTGCTTTAATTTTTTTGAAATTGGCAATTATGTGTTTAAACGGTTATATTATTGACAATTCAGGTTTATGCTGAAACCATGCTTTGCATCATGTCTCTGTTATATTCTTGATACATCAAATTGTAAATAGGTATCTTTCAATATATTTGTTTCCATGAAGCGTACCAACCTCGTTATTGCCTTATTATTTTTATATAACTGTGTAATTGCCCAAACCTCGCCGCCTACGGATATGGGTACCATTCAACAAAATTTTAAAAAGCTTAATACGTTGGGCAGCGTATTATACCTGGCGGCCCATCCAGATGATGAAAATACCCGATTGCTGGCCTACCTGGCACAGGAAAAACATTACCGTACAGGTTATCTTTCTATTACCCGTGGCGATGGCGGGCAAAATTTAATAGGTAATGAGCAAAGTGAGCTTTTAGGGCTAATACGCACGCAGGAGCTTTTGGCAGCCCGCAAGGTTGATGGCGCTGAGCAGTTTTTTACCCGTGCCAACGATTTTGGTTTTTCAAAAGGCCCCGAAGAAACCTTGAAGATATGGGATAAGGAAAAGGTTTTGGGTGATGTGGTTTGGGTGATCCGCAAGTTTCGTCCGGATGTGATCATTTGCCGGTTTCCAACAACAGGAGAGGGCGGACATGGTCACCATACCTCTTCGGCTATATTAGCCAAAGAAGCTTTTGCAGCCGCTGCCGATCCAAGCCGTTATCCCGAGCAGTTAAAATATGTAAAGCCATGGCAGGTTAAACGCCTTTTGTGGAATACTTTCAACTTTGGCAACACCAATACTACCGCGCCTGATCAGTTTAAGATTGATGTTGGCGTATATAACCCAACCATTGGCAAAAGTTATGGCGAAATAGCTGCCGAAAGCCGCAGCAACCACAAAACGCAGGGATTTGGCTCGGCTAAACAGCGTGGAGAATCATTTGAGTTTTTCAAGACTATTTTAGGCGACGCCCCACAAACCGACCTGATGGATGGCGTAGAAACGTCCTGGAAACGTGTTAAGGATGGAGAGAGCATTGGCGAATCTATCAAGGTGATCAGGAGGAATTTTGATGCCGAAGCTCCAGAAAAATCGGTACCTGCATTGGTAGCTTTACTGAGCAGGGTTGAAAAGGTATCTGACGTTTACTGGAGAGCGCAAAAAACAAAAGAGCTGAGCAATTTGATAGCCGCCTGTGCGGGTTTATGGTTTGAGGCTTACGCCAGCGCTCCTACGGTTGCTATTCACGATACCGTTAACTTTACTGCGCAAGTGGTGAACAGGTATAACGATAAGGTGAAGATTAATACGATAGGTGCAGGATACAATACTTTAAATTTAAATTCCAAAGAAGTACCGGCTAATCAGCTGCAAGTATTTAGCGGATCAACTATAGCCGATAAAATTACCCAGCCATACTGGTTAGAAACTCCGCATAAAACAGGTACATACAACATTCCAGATACACTGGCCGGTAATCCGGAAAATCCAGATCTTACAAAGGTGAACTTTCAGTTTATTATTGAGGGTAAGCCGGTAAATTTTGAGCGCCGTTTATTATACAAATATGTTGATCCCGTTAGGGGCGAGGTTTATCAGCCGCTGGTTATTACTCCGCCGGTTACGGTTAATATGACAAACCATATATTTATATCCTACGGACCATCATCTCAAAGCCTGCAGGTAAAGCTCAAGAGCTTTAAAAATGTACATACAGGAAGCATCCAGTTAAAATTACCTAAAGGATGGAAGGCTAATCCGGCCATCATTAATTTTAAGGATAAAAATAAAGGTGAGGAATGGACGGAGCAATTCACCATAACACCAACCCGCGAGGCGCAAAACGGACTTGCAGTAACAGGAGTAGCTGTTGATGTTGATTCGCGTTTATATGAGTATGAAATAAAGGAGATAAAATACGAGCACGTGCCAACTATCACCTTATTCCCGCCGGCCGAAGCCAAGCTGGTGAGCCTCGACCTGAAAACTGCCGGAAAAAAATTAGGCTACATTGCCGGCGCCGGCGATCAAATGCCCGAAGCTTTACACCAGGTAGGTTATGATGTGCATATACTATCAGAAAACGAACTCATGAACAGCGATCTATCAGTGTATGATGCTATCATTACCGGTGTGCGTGCCTATAACGTGAATGAACGCCTGGCTTTTGAACAACCCAAATTGATGGAGTATGTTAAAAACGGCGGTAATCTGGTTGTTCAGTATAATAACAATTCTGGCTTAGTTACAAAGCAAATCGGTCCGTACCCATTTACCGTTGTAAACCGCAGGGTTACCGATGAGGATGCTGTAGTTACTGTTTTAGATCAGCAAAACCCGGTACTCAATTATCCTAATAAAATAACACAGGATGATTTTAAAGATTGGATCCAGGAACGCGGACTATATTTTGTAACCGACATAGACCCTAAATACCAAACCATTTTCCAGATGAACGATAAAGGCGAATCGCCCCTGAATGGTTCATTAATAGTTGGCGACTATGGTAAAGGCAGGTTTGTATACACCTCTTTGGCGTTCTTTAGAGAATTGCCTGCAGGTGTACCTGGAGCTTACCGCTTGTTTGTGAATTTATTGAGTAAACCGAAAAATTGATTAGTCAATCTCAATTTCCCACTTCTTAGAGGCTGTCTAAAAAAAGATTTATTAAATGTTTTTAGGCTGGTAATGAAGCTCATACCCCGCGTCATTGCGAGGCACGAAGCAATCTCTTTGCTGTACAGAGCGACTATGCAAGTCCGACCTGCCAGTGTAGAGATTGCTTCGTTCCTACCCATGACGTATTGAATTTTGAGGCGTGTCGGCCTGTCAGTCTGAGCCTGTCGAAGACTCGCGCGGAGAGGCCTTTGCCCGCTATCCTTCGACAGGCTCAGGATGACAGCCAGTTTTGTTACGTCATTTCCCCTTCAGAGGCCACCGAATTTTACCACTCGCAATGGCGTGTCTTCAAAAAAACTTTTTGTCATCCTGAACGGAGTGAAGGATCTGTTATACGCCATGCTTCTTCGCCCTGTAAAGTCTGCTAATAGATCCTTCACTGCGTTCCGGGATGACAAATTTTCAAACGTCATTTGACTTTTAGTGTCCTCCGGATTTTACGCCTTACAGCAATGACGACCTGTTTTTATTTTTAGACAGCCTCTTATAAACGACAATCGCGAACTATGCAGGTTTACCCTGTAAAGTTCGCGATTGCCGTTTAATGAAATTATTACCTACAATATAAACTTGGTACTCAGGAAATTGGATTCGTTGCCGTTCACAATTTGGTTGAGGATCTGTTTATTGGTCTCGGTCATTTTTGTGGTAACCAGTGATCGGATAGAGAATGATCTTAAGGCATCATGTACAGACAAGGTACCTTCGGCACTATCCTTACGCCCGGTAAAAGGGAACACATCTGGTCCGCGCTGGCACTGGCTGTTGATATTAACACGGCTTACCAGGTTCACAAACGGATCTATCAGTGATGCAATCTCTTTAGCATCGTTGCTAAAAATACTCACCTGCATACCATGCGGCGAATCTATCTGGTAATCAATTGGCTCCTCGATCGATTCAAACGGAACTACCGGGATAACCGGACCAAACTGCTCTTCGCGATAGAGTTTCATTTTTTCGTTAACCGGATACATAATGGCCGGGTAAAAGAATGAGGCCACAGTTTCGCCGCCATTTTCATTAATGATGCGTGCGCCATGGGCTATGGCATCTTCAACAATATCGGTCAGGAAAGCAGGTTTATGCGGCTCGGGCAGGGGAGTAAGTTTTACATCTTTATCCCAGGGTAAACCAAATTTTAGTTTGGCAACGCCTTCGCTCAAGAGTTTTAAAAACTCATCGGCAACTTCCTTTTGTACAAATATCATTTTAATGGCAGTACAGCGTTGCCCGTTGAATGATAGCGCGCCCAAAATACATTCGTTAACAGCTTGCTGCAAGTCGGCATGTTTGGTAACAATAGCTGCGTTTTTGGCATCAAGGCTCAAAACAGCACGTAAACGGTTAATTTTTGGATGGCGTTTTTTCAAATCATTGGCCACTTTGCTTGAGCCAATAAAGGCCAGTACGTTAACCTTGCCAGATGCCATTAACCCCGGTGTAACAACCGCTCCACGACCATAAATGGTGTTCACCACTCCCTTGGGGAATGATTCCTGGAAAGCTTTAAGCAATGGGTAGTGTAATAACGTACCATGCTTGGGTGGTTTAAATAATATGGTATTGCCCATGATCAAAGCGGGGATCAGGGTGGTAAAAGTTTCATTAAGTGGATAGTTGAACGGTCCCATACACAGCACCACGCCCAACGGCGAGCGGCGGATCTGGGCGACAAGCCCCTCGGCCATTTCAAAGCGGGAGGAATGGCGGTCGATATCCTTCAATGCATCTATAGTAGCATTAATATACTCGATGGTACGATCAAACTCCTTTGCCGAGTCGCCGTATGATTTGCCTATTTCCCACATCAGCAAATTGACAACCAGGGCGCGTTGCTCGCTCATTTTATAAATAAATTGCTCCATGCATTTAATGCGGTCGGCAATACTCATAGTGGGCCATTCGCCACGGCCGTTATCATAGGCGGCCAAAGCGGCATCTAATGATTCAAAGGCTTCTTTTTCTGTACAAACGGGGTAGGTACCTATTAGTTTTCGGGTAAAGCCATCGCCATTTAAAAAGCCAACGGGCGAGTAAACTTCGCTTACTTCACCGTGCCATGGCTTCATTTCGCCATTGCTTAAGTATTCGCGCTGGTGTACTTCTGTTATCCGGAATTCTGGCGGGATTAGGTTTTCCTCTACAAATATTGAACTGAGCTGGTCTTTAAAACTCATATTTTTCAGGGGTTTGATTTTTATAAAGATAAAAAAAGCCTGCTTTAATAAGCAAGCTTTTTATGGCGATTATGAATTATTGACAATTTTGCAATTCAGGCGCTCTCTTTATATAATACCATGCCGGCGTGATAAAAAACACCGTCTTTAAAGTCGCCATCGGCAGTAAAACCAGAGTCATCCAGGTATTCAACATGTTTACCCAAAATGTTATAATAGCCGGTGTAGGCGCTTTTTTTATTTCCGCGGGCCTCGTTGTAGCGGCCGTTTGGTAAAAACTCATGGCGTATATAACCGTCTTTGGTTACCCAAACGCCTATATGCTCATTGTTTTTCATTGTTAAAAACCAGTTGATGTTGTTAGTTCTTTCCATGTTTCAAGGTCTTTTTGTACCGCTGCTATTTTTTGGTTGGCCAGCTGGTAGGCATCGGCACCTAAAAATAAATTGAGCGGTGGGTTAGGGTCGGCTACAATTTTTATCATAGCTTCTGCGGCTTTTTCCGGGTCTCCGGCCTGTTGTTGATCTAAACTGCCCTGGTGTAAGTTTACGGTGTTGCGCACAGCCTGGTAGGCATCTATTTGATGCTTAGGTACTACCAATGATCCCGGCGATAGGAAACTGGTGCGGAAATAGCCCGGCTGTACAATTGTTACTTTGATGCCAAAAGGCTCAACTTCGGCCGCAAGTGCTTCAGAAAAACCGTTAACGGCAAACTTTGTAGAGCTGTAGATGCCGCCGCCCGGGAAATTACCTGTAAAACCACCTATTGAGGAGATGTTTAAAAAATGACCGGATTTTTGTTCGCGCAGGTAAGGCAGCGATTTGCGGATAACATTTAATGAGCCAAAAACGTTCACTTCAAAATTATCGCGGGCTTCTGCATCGGTTAGTTCTTCAAGGCCGCCCAGCAAACCGTAACCGGCATTGTTTACTACTACATCAATTTTACCAAAGGTACTGATGGTTTTTTCGATAGCTTCCTGTACACTTGCCTCGTTAGTGATGTTAACCGCCAGCGGTAAAAACTGATCATTGTTAACACCAACCGCGTTTTCCAGGTCGCTTATGTTTCTTGATGTGGCAGCTACTTTATAGCCTCCATTTAATAACCTTTTTACCAGGCTAAGCCCCAATCCTTTTGAAGCCCCGGTTACAAACCATACTTTTTGATTTTCCATTTTATATATTTTTTAGATGATTTCACCGGTTTTGATGGTGATTTCATTGATTAATGTTGTGATTGATTGTTGTTGTTGATTATCGTGTTTGGCCAAGCGGCCTTAGCACTACATCGTTTATGGTGACATTGCCGGGCTGGCTTATCGCGTATATTACCGCGTCGGCAATGGCTTCCTCGTCCATTTTGAGCATGTTTTTTAAATTCCCATACAAGGCCTTGATTTTAGGGCTGGTAATGTCATGCCCTAACTCTGATTGTGTGGCTCCCGGGAAAATGGTAGTTACTTTAATGGTTTGGGCAACTTCTTCGCGCAGGGTTTCCATGATAGCCTTCACTGCGAATTTGGTTCCCGAATAAACGCCAATACCCGGCGATGTTTTTATGCCACCTACTGATGACGTTGCCAGGATATGGCCTTGTCCCCTTTGCAGCATGTGTGGCAACACGGCATTAATACCATATAACACCCCTTTAATATTGATATCAATCATGCGGTCCCATTCATCTACCAATCCTTCTTCAAAAAAGGAGAGGGGCATGATGCCGGCATTGTTCCATAATACATCCACATGGCCAAACTTTTGAATGGCTTGCTGAATAAGGTTATCCAGGTCTGTACGTTTACTTACATCTGTTGTTACATAAATGGCGTTATCGCCCAATTCTGCAACCATAGTTTTTAACTGATCTTCCCGGCGGGCAGCCAAAACTACTTTGGCGCAAAGGGTAACTAATTTACGGGCCGCTGCCGCGCCTATGCCGCTGCTGGCACCGGTAATTACAATTACTTTATCTTTAATGCTTTCCATTTTTTTGTTTTGATAGATAGATGTTTATCATTAAAAATCGGTTGAACAGGTGAGGTCTTCCCATTGGTGAATCTCTTTGTATAACCCATCAAGCTTGGTTAAAGCCCGGTTAAAGGCATCGCCACCTAATAATAAATATAGCGGTGGGTTTTCTTCATAAACCATGTTAATAATGGAAGTTGCAGCCTTCTCCGGGTCGCCGGCCTGCTCGCCATTCATGCTCAGGTATTTACAGTGCGATAACCTCACATCTTCATAATCGGCAATAGGGTTCTGGGTAATAGCCAGTGAGCCAGGGGTAAGGAAGCTTGTACGGAACGCGCCGGGAGCAACCACTGTAACTTTAATGCCCAAAGCTTTAACATCCGCAGCCAACACTTCTGACAGGCCGATAACCGCATGCTTGGCTGCCGCATAAACCGCCCAGCCAGTGCCGCCGGTAATGCCTGCAATTGAAGCGATATTGATGATATGGCCAAAACGCTGTTTGCGCAGGTAAGGCATTACAAACCTGATTACATTAAGAGTGGCAAATACATTTATATCAAAGGCCTGGCGGGTTTCCTGATCAGTAACCTCTTCAATAGCGCCGCCAATGCCATAGCCGGCATTATTAATTACTACATCTATCCGGCCAAATGTTTCATAGGTATGCTGCAGGGCCAGTGATACACTGCTCTCGTTGACAAGGTTAACCTGTAGGGGTAAAAAATTAGTACTGTTTGAGCCAACTGCTTCGGTTAACTCTTGCTGATTCCTGGAAGTGGCGGCAACAAGCTGACCAGCATCCAGTAATTGTTTTACTAAACTGAGCCCAAATCCTTTGGAGGCACCAGTGATAAACCATACTTTGTTGTTGTCCATGTTTTTGTTTGTTTTGATAAAACAAAGGTAACATGGCAACAAAGGCAAAGCATTACGCTAATCAAACCAATGGTTACAAAATTCAAACATTTCTGAATGAAGAGGGGGTAAGCTGGGTGTTTTTTTTGAAAAAATTATTGAAATGGGTAGGCTCTTCAAACCCCAGGCAGTAACCAATCTCAGATATATTCCAATCGGTATGTCTTAGTAATGATTTGGCTTCGCTTAGCAGGCGTTCGGCAATATGATCAGTTGTGGTTTTGCCGGTAGTTTCGCGGATGGCCCTGTTAAGGTGGTTTACATGGACAGATAAACGCGTTGCAAAATCATTGGCAGATCGTAGAGCAAAGCGTTGCGACGGGGTTTCAATCGGGAACTGCCGCTCCAGTAATTCTGTAAAAACCGATGTGATCCTTGATTTGGCATCGGCATGTTTGTAAACATTTTCGGATGGCTGGGTTTTAAGGGCATAATAGCACAGTTCGGTAACGTAGTTACGTATCAGGTCATATTTAAAGTCATAGTCGGAGTTAATCTCTTCTGTCATCTTTAAAAATAAGCCCGTTACATATTCGTTCTGCGCCTCATCTAAAGAATATACCGGCTTTGCGCCCAGGCCAAACATGGGCAATTCGCTTATACCACCCCTAAATCTTTCGGCAAAAAACGACTCGGTGAATATGCAAAAGAAACCCGACCGGTTATCACTCATATGCTCAAATGTATAAGGCACATGGGGGCTAAAGAACATGAGCGAAGTACCCGAAAGCGTGATGCTTTTATCGGCGTAATGAATAATGTTTTCACCATGCATCAGGCTGATCTTATAAAAACTTCTGCGGCTATAAGTAACCGGTTTGGCATTGGGGCCAATGCAATCTTCAATCCTGAAAACATTAAAATGCCCTATGTTTTGCTGCAGATTGTCTGGCAGCCAATCAAATTTTTGGCGATAAAAATCCTCAAGTGATTCAGTGTTCATATTCAAAATTACAAAATTCAAACCGCATGTCAAGTAGTAGTGCAGTTTTTACATAAAAATTGCACTGCTTTTCGGCCATAATTAAATTTTTTAAATAACTTATAGTCAAATTTTTATCGCTTTTGTGCAAGTTCGGGCCAATTGCATAAAAACTTTGTATGGAATATGCAAACTTAAAATTCTACCTCACGGATCGAATCCGAATGGGGCCTCCTGAATTTTACCAGGCACTTTTTGATGTAACTAAAAATATCATAGTCGCTCATTTTTTTCACCTGTTCAATGGTAGGGCGGTATAGGTTAATAAAGTTGAACAGCGAATCGGCCTGCAGGTTGGTGAGTTGGGCTACCCTTTCGTCACTGAACCGGCTGTCTATATACTTTGTCTGTTCATCCTTTAGCAGTACTAGTTTAAATTTATAAGCGCGGCTATGTTTATAGGTAAGCGCGCCAATTAGCTGGCTTGGGCTAATGGTAACACCTGCAAAAGCTAATGGGCCACCTGGCATTGCCGGCCTGATGATATCCGAAAATTTGGGTGGATGGCTGTTAAAATCCTTTGCAAACTGGATACGGTTACTGATGGAGTCTTTCACCCTATCGCGGCGGGCGGTTATGTTTACCTGGTTAAGCAGAATGGTGGATTGCTCCAGCCGGATAATCAAATCTTTAATTTTTGAGGGGTCAATAGGTAAGGCAAATGATTTGTAGCCCTGCATCTTCACTTTAAGCGTATCTTTTTGTGGGCTAAGGCCTATGGTAAACCCACCCTCCATGCCACTAATTGCAGTTGAGCTGGTGGTTGTTATCCATGCCCCGCTGATGCGCTGCCCTGTTATTTTATCGGTTACTATGCCATTTATCCTTTGCCCATATGAGCAAAGGCAGGTACATATACAAGGTATAATAAGCAAGTACCGCATATTTGTAATGATTGGTTTAGTGATCAGTATATTACAAATATAACAAGCAGCCTGGCTTACTAGATTGGGTTTAACATCTTTTAACCATCAGTACTAATGGCTACGGAAAATATAATTTATGAGCATATAGCAAAACATACAGTAGCTACCCCGTGAAAAGACACACTAAAACTATTCTTATGATTGCTGTTGAATTAATCAGTTCGCAATTTTTAGTGAGCATCTATAAAATAGACCCCAGGGTTCCTGTTGAACGCATCTCCTTTTCTATTACTTAAGCTCTATAAGCCTGATCTGGTTACCATTTAACACATATATACGCCCGAAAATATCTGCGGCTACGTCAGTTGGCATTGTAAATGAAGCTGAAACGCCAGGGCCGTTAGCCGACCCAAACTCGCCGCTGCCTGCAAGCGTAGTTACCACACCTTGCGGGGTCACCTTGCGTATCTTATTATTGTTACGATCCGCCACGTATATATTACCGGAGGCATCTAAGCCCAAACCAATCGGAGTATCAAATGAGGCTACAGAACCCTTGCCGTCCGCTGCACCCTTGGCGCCACTTCCTGCAAGCGTGCTTACCACCCCTCCCCGGTTAATCTTACGGATCAAGTTATTATGGGTATCTGCCACATATACGTTACCTATGATGTCCACTGCTACATCATATGGCGAGTTAAATGAGGCTGTAGTACCTTTGCCATCCGCCGCACCGGTAGCGCCGCTACCTGCAAAGGTTGTTACTACGCCTTCCGGGTTAATCTTACGGATCAGGTTATTCGTGAGATCTGCCACGTATAAATTACCCGCGGCATCTAAGGCCACTCCTCTTGGATTATAAAATTTAGCTGTAGCGCCCGGGCCATCGGCAAATCCCTGAACGCCGGTGCCTGCAAAGGTTGTCACCAGGCCCTCCCGGCTTACCTTACGGATTCTGTTGTTATGACTGTCGGCCACATAGACAGTGCCTGAAGCATCCAGCGCTATGCCAGCCGGATACCAGAACAAATTACCCCGGCCATCCATGTCAACCTTGTCATTGCCGACAAGGGTTGTTACCACAGCTTTTGGGCTTATCTTGCGGATCAAGCCGGTCCACTCATCGGTCACGTATAAATTACCGGCAAAATCTACTGTAACAGCCGTTGGCGTGTAAAATGAAGCCAAAGTGCCTACACCATCTAATGAACCCACCAGTCCGCTTCCGGCAAACGTACTTACTGTTACCGTGGTTGGTTTATGGAAGTCTTTAAAATCTTTAATACATGAGGTATTGCCTAAAAGGAAGGCTAATCCTAAAATAAAAGTTATTTGAGTTTTCATGATATTGTGATTTAAATAAAAGATAACCTATTTAAATACAAACTTAAATAGGCACAGGAAAGGCTGAAATGACAGTCGTTACCAAATGCAGTGATCCTTGTTACTATTGAGAAAGCTGGATTGATTTCCCATTTCTGGGTAAGCATTCATTTTTATTTGATGAGGGCGTTAGAATTTCCCTGACAGCAAGTGTGATGAATTTGCCATTTATTGCCGTCGGCTTCGGTTGGGGTATTGTACAAAAAGGGCATAATCAAATCTCAGAATCTTACTAATCATGAGATTTAATTATGCAATAATTACAACAAGTAGTTTAGTTAGTATATAAATAATTGTGCCACGCCGCGTTCACGCATGCATAGGTCAACCATGTACTTTGCAATAATTGGTATATTAATTAAAACAGCAACTCATACTCCGGAAATGAATATCCTAATTTTTCAAAGGTGCTAGAATGTTGGCTTTTAAGGTCTTCATAAAGCTTCTTTCTTTCCTCATTTTTCATTCGTGTTTTAAGCAAATCGTCCATTACTATATTCATGAGGCACTTATATGCTTGTTGATTATCTTTCAAAGCAACTGCTGTATAGTAGTCGATTCTATATTGTTTTCTTCGATCTTCAGTAAGTTTGTCTAAGGCATCTGCCATATATTCCAACCTACCTACAATAATATCTACCTTCCAGTACCATAACATTACGGCCCGAAGAACTAAGAATAATACTAAGGTTATTACAATAACAACAAGAGCGCCTACAATTGAATCCATATTTATGATTAGGGTTTAGGGTCTAAATCTATTGGTTACTTACGATATAAACAATATTTATGTTACAAAAGGAAGCTTCAATTATAGTTCCATGCCGGTGCCCAATGTGGGGCTATTGCAAAATAACGGCATAAATTATGGAGCCTGGAATCTTGTGAATCAACCGACTGAGATTTTAATATTCAAGAAATTACAGAAAATGAGATTGTTAGTGAGCAAATTTCCCTGGATCAGGTAGCCATAGAGCGCTTTTTTTTGGCTAAGTTTTGCAACAGCAACTCAGTCAACGGATGAGCAGTAATAGCTTCGGGTTTTAACTAATGCTTTCGCTTTTTTTCACTCAGCCCTACCGCGCAGCTGCTACCTCATTGGTCAGCTTCACAAAATCTTCTACACTCAAACGCTCGGCCCTTAGGTCAAGCGTAGGGTTTTCAGTCATTTTTTCTTTGTTGATGAGGGATGATATGGCATTACGCAGCGTTTTGCGGCGTTGGTTAAAACCGGCTTTAACTATCAGCCAAAATAGCTTTTCATCGCAGCCCAGTCCTTCGGCGCTGTTGCGGGTAAGGCGGATCACGGCGGATAGCACTTTTGGCGGTGGATTAAAAACGCCTGCCTTTACGGTAAATAAATATTCCACTTTATAATATGCCTGCAAAAATACGCTCAGGATACCATACTCTTTGCTGCCGGGTTTGGATGCGCAGCGTTCTGCTACCTCTTTCTGGAACATGCCAACCACCTCAATTACCTGCTGGCGGTTATCAAGCACTTTAAACAGTATCTGCGACGATATGTTATAGGGGAAATTGCCAATAATAGCCAGCGGACCATCAACTATGGTTTTAAAATCCATCTCCAGAAAATCGGCATTGAAAAGGCGCGCACCCAATTGCGGGTATCTCTTTTTCAGGTAATGGAATGATTCTGTGTCGATATCAATCATCGATACCTCATACTCCGGTTTCTGCAATAAAAAATCCGACAGGATGCCCATACCCGGACCAACTTCAAGCACGTGCTTGTACCTGTCATCTGGTTTAAGGCTGTCAACAATTTTAGCTGCTATGTTTTTATCAGTAAGAAAGTGTTGCCCTAAATGTTTTTTTGCCCTTACCAACGTCATTATTAATCAAATATTTGAGCAAATTACGTCATATTTGTGCTTTAATCAGGAACAAATCTTTTATTTGTAGCTTGAAGGAGTATTAAGTAGTTAGTATCAAGTATCAAGACAGGAAGAAAAGGTGAGTGCAGATGGATGAATAGTGAGTGGTTGGATAAGGCAAAAACTCTGAAAATCTGTTGATCTGATGAATGGCAAATGTGAAAAATAAAGGACTTGTGAAAAATCCAGGTTCAGACAATTGCGTTAGGGATTGAAGTGGATACCGTCCGCCAGCTGGCGGATAAAGGCCTTGAGCAGTATGAACGTAAAGCCCGCCCGCAGAGAACGCCCTGGAAAGAGTGAAGAATCAAGGGGGCTTTTGGATTAAACAATAAGGAAAAAAGAATAAAATAAGCCTGAACGTAATTTTAGGTAAACCAATATAAATTAATCACGGTTATCATCAGTGAAATCACCCGAAATACAATCGGTGAAATTCCTCAATAACCGGTGAAATCATAAATAAGAAAATGAGCGATAAAATAAAAGTAGGTATCAGTATAGGTGATGTGAATGGTATAGGTTTAGAGATTATTATAAAAACCCTGGCCGATAGTAAAATTTATGATTATTGTACACCCATTGTTTATGGCCATACCAAAGTGGCGTCATTCCACCGCCGCGCTACAAGTGTGAGCGAACTTAATTTTCATGTTATAAATGATCCGTCGCAGGTTCAGCATAAAAAACCCAACATGATCAATTGCTGGGAAGAGGATGTAAAGATTGAACCCGGCGTAGTATCAGAAGCGGGTGGCAAGTATGCTTTTAAATCATTGGAGCGCGCAGTTTATGATTTAAAAGAAGGCTATATTGATGCCCTGGTTACGGCGCCGATTAATAAAGATAATATCCAGAGCGATCAGTTTAATTTTCCTGGTCATACAGAATATTTACAGGAACGCGATGGCGCTGCCGAATCATTGATGTTTTTGGTGAGCGATACCTTGCGTGTTGGTGTGGTTACCGGTCATATCCCTATCTCAAAGGTATCTGAAAGCATTACCGGCGATAAAATTGTGGCTAAGCTTAAGTTGATGAACCACAGCCTTCAAAATGATTTCTGGATTCGGAAACCTAAGATTGCGGTACTGGGGCTAAACCCGCATGCCAGCGATAATGGCCTTATTGGTAACGAAGAAAAGGATACCATTATACCGGCTATTGAAGAAGCCCGTAATAACGATATACTGGCATTTGGTCCATACTCTGCCGATGGTTTTTTTGCCAACGGAACTTATTTGCAGTTTGATGCTGTACTGGCTATGTATCATGACCAGGGCCTGATACCTTTTAAACAAATTGCGTTTGAAACCGGTGTTAACTTTACTGCAGGATTAAACTTTGTACGCACGTCACCAGATCATGGAACCGCGTATGATATTGCAGGCAAAAATATGGCATCAGAGATCTCTTTTCGCGAGGCATTATTTACGGCTATACATATTGTAAAACACCGCAAAGAAACGCTGGAGCTGAACGAAAACCCACTTGTATTTACCAAGCTAAGCCGCGACAGAGACTAAAAAACGGTCAGGTAACTATAATGTTTCAATTTAATTGCCGTTAAGTTAAAACATTTGCTTTGTTAATGCACTTACTCCCATAATGAATAATTTCACGGACAGGATACGATCTATTGATGCCCTTCGTGCTGTTACCATGTTGCTCATGATATTTGTGAATGACCTTGACGGCATCCCGGGCACACCACAATGGCTTAAACATGTTGCAGAAAACGCCGACGGGTTGGGACTTGCCGATACAATTTTTCCTGCGTTTTTATTTATTGTAGGCTTATCCATTCCTTTCGCGTTTCAAAACAGGTTAAAAAGTGGCAATTATAAAATACTATCCCGTATAGCAAGCCGCTCATTTGCGCTGGTATTTATAGGTTTTTTTCATGCCAATATGGAAACCTATAATGAACATACAACCATACTGCCCAAACCTGTATGGGAAAGCCTGGTAACTTTCAGCTTCTTTTTTATTTTTTTAGATTACGGTAAAGAAACCAGCAATCTTAAGCGTTACCTGCTCCAGGGCGTAGGTGTGGTGTTACTGATAACCATGTCTGTACTCTACAAAACCAGCGACCCCGGGCATACCTGGCTGCACTTTACATGGTGGGGTATATTGGGGCTTATTGGTTGGGCTTACCTCTTGTGTGCACTAATTTATTACTATTCTGGCGGGCATTTATGGATTCAGGCTGCCGCATGGATCTTCTTCATGTTTTTTAACATGGATGTTCATTTTGGGTTTCTTAACTTTTTGGCCCCGGTGCAAAAATACGTATGGATAGCCGGCAATGGCGCCATGCAGGCCTTTACCATGGCGGGGGTGTTTGTTTCGGTGCTATATATGCGTCTTAAGGCCAATAACGAGCTTAAGATGTTGGGGACGGCACTTTTCCTCATGGCTATTATACTGTTCAATATGGGCTTTATTGTACGCTATTTTAGCGGTGGTATTTCCAAAGCGCGGGATACCCCTTCCTGGGTACTGATATGTACCGGGATAAGCCTCATTGTATACGCCATATTTATTTATGTGGTTGATTTTAAGCATAAGTATAAATGGTTCAAGATTATTGAACCCGCGGGCACCAATACTTTTACCTGCTATATAGTGCCGTTTTTGTTTTACCCTATGTATGAAATGAGCAACATAGGCTATCCCGAATACCTGAGCCAGGGCACCGGGGGGCTTATTAAATGCATCGTGTTTGCATTTGCAATGGTTTGGTTAACGGGGCTGCTTGATAAAATAAATATCAGGCTGAAGATATAGATTTTTGGAGGGCGAAAGGGAAAAGGTTTGGCTTCTTTCGCTTAATCATTCTTGAAATTATAACATAGAATGCAAGGTAAAAGATAATTTATGTAACGGAAATGGCGCTGAAAATACCTTTACCTGCTACATTGTTTTGCCCCGCTTTTGCCAAACCTTTTGTTATGTGCTGTACTTTCGTTGGTAACGAAATGAATATAATTTATTGAGCAAAATACTATTGTTAGCTTTTACCAGGAGCCCGGTAACTGACAGATTTTTTAGATGCTGCGTCAATATCGGCTGCTGTAAGTAATACAGTTGTTGAAATCCTAACAAGACCTGAACAATTAACTGCTAACCCAACAGCCACCGCAGAAATATCGTCAGGGAGTTCTGCAATAACATACACATCTTCCTCCCCAAAGGCAAAATAAAATGACTCCACTTTACCTCCCATTCCTTCCAGCATTTTTTCAATGGCAGTTCTGCGTCCAGACCCGCCCTCTTGAATTAACCCCTTTGCTCCATCGGAGTTATAAGTTCCTTTAATCAAATACTTTTTCATGATTGTTATGTTTGAATTACCCTACTCTTATGGCTTTTCGGAAGCGCCCCGTTTTTAAAATGGTCTCTGGTCTCCATTTGTGTTGAGAAACAATGTTCGTTTAGAGAATGCTTGCAGTATAGCACATAACGTTCGGGGCTTACGAATGTGGGGGAAATAGAAATCCGTCGGCCCCGCTAACTAAAGTTAAAATTATAAATAAAAGTTGATGATATTCATAGTTAAATTAATAACATTCAGTATGTTATGTATGTAGATTGAAAAATAAAGGTTGAAACACGGCTTCCGTTCGCAGCGAAGTTTACCTCATGTGGGCACCGCAGCAGAAATCGATTTATTTCTGGCCGGCAAACAACCCTTACCCGGAGAAAAACTCGACAGGCTATGTAATCTTCTCTGGATAAAATTTAGAATTTAGCTATAATTTGGGGGCTTCGGCATCTAAAATAACGTGATGGTTATCGGTATCGTTGCAATACCCTTTTACCCTCCACCTTTCACCTTTCGCCTTTTACCTTTTGAAATACCCTTCGCCTTTTACCTCTTAGAATTACCCTTTATTTTTCGCCTTTTAGCTTTTTCAAAAAACACTTTCCACTTATGGTATTTTTCCCTACATTTGCGGGCTAATTGTTGCTCATTGAAATCGCTTAGAACATATTCGATTCCTTTTACGGGACTTAAGCTGGGGAAACACCAGTTTGAATTTGCTGTTGACGATGCTTTTTTTAACGAATTTGAATATTCACTGGTTAAAAAGGCTAACTTGCAGTGCTCTGTAGATTTGGACAAACAGGAAACAATGATCATCCTGAATTTTGTGATCAAAGGTACCGTTGATGCAAACTGCGACAGGTGTTTGGCTCAATATCCACAAGTGTTGGATATTACCGAACAACAGATTGCCAAGTTTAGCGAGGAGCCTATTGATGAAGATGATGAGATCATCACCCTTAGTAAAAATGATCATGAGATCAATATCGCAGGGTTGATATATGAATACATTAACGTTGCCATACCATTTATATCGGTGTGTAACGATGAGGGTAACACTTCATATTGTGATATAGAAATGCTTGAAAAGTTGAAAAACCTTTCAGGAAACGAAGAACAAACCGAGCATACAGACCCACGGTGGGATGTACTCAAGAAAATAAATAAATAATAAACATAACAGGATCATGCCACATCCAAAACGTAAAATATCCAAATCAAGAAGAGATAAGCGCAGAACACATTACAAAGCTGTAGCGCCATCATTAACTACCTGTCAAACTACAGGTGCAATCCACTTGCCGCACAGAGCTTATACTGTTGATGGTAACCTTTACTATAACGGTAAAGTACTTATTGAGAAAGCAGCAGTAGCATAAGTTTAATTTTCTGAAAATGAAGATTGGCTTAGATATTATGGGCGGTGATTTTGCTCCCAAAGCAACTGTTTTAGGAGCAATCGAAGCTTATAAGGCTTTATCTGCTGACCAAAAACTGGTACTTATTGGAGATAAAGAAGTAGCTGCTACTATTCTTCAGGAAAATAATGTTAGCCCCGATCATTTCGAGTTTGTTCATACAACCGAAGTGATTGGCATGGGCGAACATCCCACAAAAGCTATTGTTCAAAAACCAAATTCGAGCATTTCGGTTGGTTTTCAATTGCTTAAAGAGGGTAAAATTCAGGCTTTCTCGTCGGCGGGGAATACTGGTGCTATGCTGGTTGGCGCTATGTTTAGCGTTAAAACCATTCCAGGTGTAGTACGCCCTGCAATGACAACTATTGTACCCAAGCTTAAAGGAGGTTTGGGTATTTTGTTGGATGTAGGTGCCAATGCCGATTGCAAACCCGAAGTTTTATTGCAATTTGGCGTATTGGGCAGTTTATTTGCCCAGGCGGTATACAATATTGATAATCCGCGTGTAGCGCTTATGAATATTGGTGAGGAGGAAGAGAAGGGAAATATCCTTTCCCAGGCCACTTATCCGTTAATGAAAGAAACCAAGCTGTTTAATTTTGTTGGTAATGTTGAAGGCCGCGACCTGTTTAGCGAAGGGGCCGATGTTTTTGTATGCGATGGTTTTACAGGTAATGTAATACTAAAGCTTGCCGAAACTTTTTACGTTATTACGCAAAAAAAACAATTTAAGGATGAGTTTTTTGATAGGTTTAACTATGAACAATATGGTGGCAGCCCTATCCTGGGTGTAAATGCCCCTGTTGTTGTTGGCCACGGGATATCAACCCCGGAGGCTATTAAAAACATGGTGCTTTTATCAAAAAACATGGTTGAGAGCTGCCTGGTTGATAAAATAAAACAAGCTTTTCAGTAAAAATATAAAGATGAGTAAAATTCATGCCGCTATTACTGCTGTACATGGTTACGTGCCCGACTATGTGTTAACCAACCAGGAACTGGAAACATTGGTTGATACTAATGACGAGTGGATTGTTAGCCGTACAGGCATTAAGGAGCGCCGTATATTAAAGGGCGAAGGTTTGGGTACATCTGATCTGGCAGTACCCGCCGTGCAGGCGTTGTTAAAAAAACGCGGCATCGGTGCCGAGGAAATCGACCTTATCATTTTTTGCACCACTACACCCGATTATGTTTTCCCGGCCACGGCCAATATTTTAGCTAATAAAATAGGCGCTAAAAATGCCTGGGGATATGATCTTTCTGCCGCATGCTCGGGCTTTATATTTGGCCTTGCAACCGGTTCACAATTTATCGAAAGCGGAAAGCATAAAAAAGTATTGGTAGTTGGCGGCGATAAAATGTCATCAATAACCAATTACCAGGATCGTGCTACCTGCATTATTTTTGGCGATGGCTGCGGTGCCGTTTTGCTTGAACCTAATGACGAAGGTAACGGGATCATGGATTCTATATTAAAAAGCGATGGCTCCGGCGTTGCTTACCTGCACCAAAAAGCAGGCGGCTCTATAAAACCTGCATCACATGAAACTGTTGATGCCCGTGAGCACTATGCTTACCAGGAAGGTCAGGCTGTTTTTAAATTTGCTGTTACTAACATGGCCGATGTGGCTCATGAAGTAATGGAGCGCAATAACCTGACTGCCGATGATGTTGCATGGCTGGTGCCACACCAGGCCAACAAGCGCATTATTGATGCTACCGCAAGGCGCACTGGCTTAAGCGATGATAAAGTGATCATCAACATTGAACGTTACGGCAATACCACAAACGGTACCATCCCATTATGCTTATGGGAGTGGGAAAGTAAATTTAAAAAAGGTGATACCCTTATCTTGGCTGCCTTTGGCGGTGGCTTTACATGGGGCAGCATCTATTTAAGGTGGGCGTATTAAATGTGCAAATTTCAGATGTGCTTAGGTGCAGATGAAAAAAAATGTGCAGATTTCAAATGTGCAGATGAAAAAAGGGAAGATGCACATGTCAAAAATTTAAAACATCTGCCTGTTATTAAACGTTAATAATACCTAATTGATAAATAATTAAACAAATTTATACATCTGTATTTGCACATCTGTAATCTGCACATTTGCATACATTTGTATAACTTAGATATAACTTTGTCCCCAACCAATTAATCCCAACTATGGATATTAAACAAATTCAGGACCTTATTCGCTTTGTGTCAAAATCTGGCGTAAACGAAGTGTCAATTGAGCAGAAAGATTTCAAGATCACGATTAAAACCAACGAGACTCAGCCGCAACTTATTCATGCCAGCATCCCGGCGCAAACTGCACCTGCATTGGTAGCTGCCCCGGTTGCAGCCGAGCCAGTGGCACCGGCAGCACCAGTTGGTCCGGATACATCTAAGTATCTTACTATCAAATCGCCAATGATCGGTACTTTTTACCGTTCTGCAAGTCCTGATAAGCCATTGTTTGTAAATGTTGGCGATGAAATTAAAACCGGAAGCGTGGTTTGTATCATTGAAGCCATGAAGCTTTTTAATGAGATCGAATCAGAAATATCCGGCCGTATTGTAAAAGTACTTGTTGATAATTCATCACCTGTAGAGTACGACCAGCCTTTATTTTTAGTAGAACCTATATAACGATGTGCAGATGTGCAGATTTCAGATGTGCAAATGATTTTTAATTCATTTGCACATTTGTGGTTTACATATTCTAACATCATTCATTAGTATTTTTCATCTGCATATTTGCACATTTGTAATTTGCACATCAAAGAAATCATGTTTAAAAAAATATTAATAGCTAACCGGGGGGAAATCGCCTTGCGAATTATCCGTACCTGTAAAGAGATGGGTATTAAAACCGTAGCTGTTTATTCAACTGCCGACCGCGATAGTCTTCATGTACGTTTTGCTGATGAAGCTGTTTGTATAGGCCCCCCTCCAAGCCGCGATTCTTACCTAAGTATTCCTAATATCATTTCGGCTGCCGAGCTTACCAACGCGGATGCGATACATCCGGGTTATGGTTTCCTATCAGAAAATGCAAAATTCTCGGCCATTTGTGCCGATTATGGAATTAAATTCATCGGGGCTACAGCCGATCAGATCAACTCGATGGGCGATAAGGCTTCGGCTAAAGAAACCATGAAAAAAGCAGGCGTACCAATTGTACCCGGTTCTGATGGTTTACTTACTGATATTAAATCGGGCATCGCGATAGCCAATAAAATTGGTTATCCTGTAATATTAAAAGCTACTGCCGGTGGCGGTGGTCGTGGTATGCGCATTGTTTGGAAAGATGAGGAATTTGAGAATGCATGGGATTCTGCCCGTGCAGAATCTGGCGCTGCTTTTGGTAACGATGGCTTGTATCTTGAAAAATATGTTCAGGATCCGCGCCACATCGAGATCCAGGTAGTGGGCGATCAGTATGGTAAAGTATGCCACTTATCTGAGCGTGATTGCTCTATTCAGCGCCGTCACCAAAAGCTGGTTGAAGAATCTCCATCACCATTTATGACCGAAAAACTTCGGAAAAAAATGGGCGAAGCTGCTATTAAAGGTGCGAAAGCCGTAAAATACGAAGGAGCCGGTACCGTAGAGTTTTTGGTTGATAAAGACCGTAACTTCTACTTCATGGAGATGAATACCCGGATCCAGGTAGAGCACCCGGTAACTGAAGAGGTGATCAACTTTGACCTGATCAAAGAACAGATCAAAGTAGCCTCGGGTATCCCTATTTCCGGTAAAAATTACGAGCCAACAATGCATGCCATTGAGTGTCGTATCAACGCCGAAGATCCTTACAATAATTTCCGGCCTTCACCGGGTAAAATAACTAATTTTCACTCACCGGGTGGTCATGGTGTGCGTATTGATACCCACGTGTATACTGGCTATGTGATACCGCCAAACTATGATTCCATGATAGCAAAAGTAATTTGCTGTGCTCAAACCCGTGATGAGGCTTTATGTACCATGGAGCGCGCTTTAAGCGAATTTGTTATTGAAGGGGTAAAAACAACCATCCCTTTTCACCTGAAGTTATTGCAGGATCCAAACTTCCGCGCGGGTAACTTTACTACTAAATTTATGGAAACGTTTGAAATGTAATTTAAATTCAAACTATCTTCATATAATAAAACGTACTTAGCACAATAGCGTTTATACAGCGGTATTTAAATATACAATGAGCGACAATAAATTAATTAAAGCCATAAAAGATAAAGGTAAAACGATGGAGGCAGAAATGTCTTTCTTCGATCACATTGAAGCTTTAAGATGGCATTTGATACGGGCTTCTATAGCCATTGTAGTATTTACCAGTGTTGTGTTTTATTATTACGACTGGATATTTTACAACGTGATCATGGGGCCAAGCAGGCCCACGTTTTGGACTTACAGAATGCTTTGCGCGTTGGGGGATGCCCTTCACCGCCCTGGTTTTTGTATTGATAAGATCAATATCCAGCTGCTTAATACCGAAATGGCCGGACAGTTTACTTTGCAGATCAACTCTTCGTTATTGATAGGCATCACTTTAGGCTTCCCTTATTTGTTGTTTGAGCTATGGCGTTTTATTCGCCCGGCCCTGCATGAAAAGGAGCGTAAGGCGGCATCCGGCTTTGTATTTTATGCAACAGGCCTTTTTCTTTTGGGGGTAATGTTTGGTTACTACGTGATCACACCGGAGTCTATCAACTTCCTGGCGGGCTATACGGTAAGTCCTGATATTCATAACTTTTTTGATGTGGATTCTTACCTGTCATCAGTAGCAACATTAACCCTGGCAACAGGCGTAGTATTTGAGTTGCCTATTTTGGTTTATGTGCTATCAAGCCTTGGAATACTTACAGCTAAATTTATGCGCGATACAAGGCGCTACGCCATAGTTGCCATTTTGATTGTAGCGGCTGTTGTAACCCCAACCCCAGATATGATGACTATGACCGTGGTAAGTATCCCCTTATTTATTTTATATGAAGTAGGTATCCTGGTATCGGCAGTGGTTGAAAAAAGAAAACTGAAAAGAGCAGAGGCTGATGGCTTCTAATTGATGTGCAGATTGCCTTTAGATGTGCAGATGAAGAAGTAATCTGTTTTTAGATAACCGGATATTAAAAAAACTTATTGGAAGCCCCATCGTTTATTAGCGGTGGGGCTTTGTTTATTGAGCCACAATTTGCACATTTGAGTGATACAATTCCTTAAGTTAATTAGTGTACACATACGCGGCTCTTCATCTGCATATCTGCACATTTAAAATCTGCACATCTAATAAATTACATGACCAATCTCCCCCCTTTAGCCGAACGGATGCGCCCAAAATCCCTCAATGATTATGTAGGGCAAAAACATTTGGTTGGGCCGGGTGCCGTATTGCGCAAGGCTATTGAATCCGGATCGTTGCCATCCATGTTATTTTGGGGGCCACCGGGAGTGGGTAAAACTACGCTGGCCTATATTATTTCGCAATCATTATCTCGTCCGTTCTTTTCACTTAGTGCAATAAACTCAGGGGTGAAAGATGTGCGCGAAGTGAT
Source organism: Mucilaginibacter sp. P2_A4 (assembly GCF_056405015.1). Classification (NCBI taxonomy): domain Bacteria; kingdom Pseudomonadati; phylum Bacteroidota; class Sphingobacteriia; order Sphingobacteriales; family Sphingobacteriaceae; genus Mucilaginibacter; species Mucilaginibacter sp. P2_A4. Next base: position 179,864 of record NZ_JBFUCX010000014.1, read on the forward strand.
TGAAAAGGCCTCCATATTAAAGGAGCAAGGCGAAATACTCCCCATATTGTTTATTGATGAAATTCATCGTTTCTCTAAATCTCAGCAGGATTCATTGTTGGGCGCGGTTGAGCGGGGGATAGTTACGCTGATAGGTGCAACTACGGAAAATCCATCCTTCGAAGTAATTTCGGCTTTGTTATCACGATGCCAGGTTTACATTTTGAAACCCCTGGAAGAGGAGGATCTGCTGAACCTGCTGGATAAAGCCATGGCGGAAGATGAGGTACTTAAAGAAAAACGCATCAATATCAAAGACCATGAAGCGCTGCTGCGCTTGTCCGGCGGCGACGCCCGTAAACTGCTCAACATCTTCGAGCTGCTGGTAAACGCTTTTGATAGCCCGGATATAGTTTTAACCGATGAGGTAGTGTTGGAGCATGTACAGCAAAATATGGCGTTGTATGATAAAACCGGCGAGCAGCATTATGATATTATTTCGGCCTTTATCAAATCTATGCGTGGCAGTGACCCCAACGGAGCGGTTTACTGGCTAGCCCGCATGATAATTGGCGGCGAAGACCCGTTGTTTATTGCCCGCCGGATGCTTATCCTGGCGTCTGAGGATATTGGGAACGCCAATCCCAATGCCCTTTTACTGGCGCAAAGCTGTTTTGAAGCGGTGAATAAGATTGGTATGCCCGAGTCGCAATTGATATTGTCGCAAACGGCCATTTACCTGGCAACATCAGCCAAAAGTAATTCGGCAACAACTGCTATTGGTGCGGCAATGGCATTGGTACGCCAAACCGGCGACTTACCAGTTCCACTCCATTTACGCAATGCGCCTACCAAATTCATGAAAAATATAGGCTACGGTAAAGATTATAAATACGCCCACAGCTATGAGGGCAACTTTACCGATCTCGATTTTTTGCCGGATGCCATCAGGGGTACAAAAATTTACCAGCCAGGTAACAATTCTAAAGAAAACGAATCAAAAGAGAAGTTGAAGAAACTTTGGGGCGATAGGTATAAATATTGAAGCAGAGAGTCAAGATTCAAGAATCAGGACGGGAATAGGTAAAATCCCGGAACTCTGTAGGAGAAATGGCGATTTGAAAGGTTTGTCATCCTGAACGGAGTGAAGGATCTACTCACAGACTTTGCAGGGCGAAGAAGCATAGCGGATAATAGATCCTTCACTGCGTTCAGGATGACAAAAAGGTTTTTTTGCGAACACGTCATAAGTAGGTACGAAGCAATGAGCCCCACCTAACCCTCTCCGCTGGTGAGCGGAATGGCTTTAAAAAACCGAAGATCAAAAAGGCTCCCCTGCCGGGGGAGATTTAGAGGGGGCTAGGGCTAATAATCTTGATTCCTGACTCTTATTTCTTGATTCTGTTTCCTATCTTCAACAAAACATATCTTATCTATAAAACATGGTTTCTACCTTTTTCGGTCATGAGTTAAAAGCTTTCTGGCGATCAAAAAATACGGGTAAAAGCATTGCTATACGCGTAGTAATGGGCATTTTAATTCTTTATCTGTTTTTAAATGTACTTGCTATAGGTATCTTTTTAGATAAAATGCTTGAGGCAATGTTTCCTAACGAAGACCTGGTTAAGGCTTTTTGCGGTATCATACTCATTTATTTCCTGTTCGATCTGTTGACGCGGCTGCAGTTGCAGGAGTTACCTACCCTTAGGGTTCAGCCGTATTTGCACCTGCCTATAAAAAGGGACTCATTGGTGCGTTACCTGGCGTTAACCGCGGCTTTGTCGGTATTTAATTTGTGGCCTTTCATATTGTTTTTGCCATTTGTGTTCAAGATAGTTGCCCACGATTCGGGCAGCCTGGTTGCATTGAGCTTTGTTGTAGCTATTGCCGGGCTCACGGTGTTTAACAACTATCTGGCCTTGTACATTAAAAGACGATCGAACCTGAATGGCTGGGTGTTTTTGATTTCCGCTGCCGTTTTAGGCCTCATTATCGCCTGCGATTTCAGATGGCACCTGTTCTCGGTCCGCGATATTTCATACGCTTTTTTCGGGCATTTAATTACTATGCCGGTGTTGGCCTTGCTGCCTTTTGTGCTGGCGCTTGTAATGTATTACTTTAACTTTTATTACTTAAAGCAAAACCTTTACCTGGAAGAGCTTACCGCGCACAAAATAAAATCATATAAAAGCAGTACAGATATACCATTCCTGGCCAGGTTTGGCAGCGTTGGCGATTTGGCGGCGAACGAGATTAAACTTATTCTGCGCAATAAACGCCCGCGATCGGCCCTGGTTATGGGCTTGTTTTTTATGTTTTACGGGCTCATATTTTATACCAACAGCCATTATGGCGAAAGCTGGTACATTTTTGTGGGCATGTTCATGACGGGTATATTCATCATTAATTACGGTCAGTTTATGTTTAGCTGGCAGGCATCCCACTTTGATGGCATATTGGTAAGCAAAATTAACTTTATAGATTTTTTAAAGGCTAAGTATTTGCTGTTTACCCTAGTATCAACTGTTGCCTTCTTTTTAACAACGCCTTATGTTTATTTTGGATGGCAGATTTTATTGGTGCATTTTGTAATGTACCTGTGGAATATCGGCGTTAATACCACAATAGTATTGTTTTTTGCCAATCGCAACGCTAAGCGCATCGATCTGTCAAAAGGGGCGTCATTTAATTGGGAAGGCGTAGGTGCAACACAAATGCTATTGTCGTTGCCGCTTATGTTAACACCTTACATTATTTACATGCCTTTTTCATTATTTAAACATGGTAACATAGGGTTATTAATATTGGCATTAACGGGCTTAATATTTATACTAACCCGTAACTTTTGGCTGAAAAAGCTGGAAGAGGATTTTATGCAGAAAAGATATCAAATAGCCGAAGGCTTCAGAAATAAATAATCATGATTGAAATAAAGAACCTAAAAAAAATATACAACGGCATTACGGTGGTAGATGTACCGCACCTGGTGATCAATAAGGGAGAAAGCGTAGGCCTGGTTGGTAATAATGGCGCGGGTAAAACTACATTGTTCCGCATGATCCTTGATCTGATACGGCCGGAAACAGGGGAGGTATTGTCAAATGGCGAAGTTGTAGCCGGTCATGAAAACTGGAAAACCTACACCGCATCATATCTGGATGAGGGTTTCCTGATAGATTACCTTACACCAGAAGAATACCTGTATTTTATCGGCGGTCTGCATCAGCAAAGTAAGGCCATGGTAGATGAAGCATTATCAGACCTGGGTGATTTTTTTAATGAAGAAATACTAAAGAAAGGCAAATACATCCGCGACCTATCCAAAGGGAACCAGTGCAAGGTGGGGGTGGCGTCGTGCCTGCTGCAAAATCCGCAGTTGCTGATGCTGGATGAGCCCTTTGCCAATATTGACCCCAGCACGCAGTTCAGATTAAAAAATATGCTGAAGGATGCAAATAAAAATAAGGGAATTACCAATATAGTATCCAGTCATGATCTTAACCACATCACCGATATTTGCGACCGGATCCTGTTGATGGAAAAAGGGGTGATCATTAAGGATATCGCTACCAGTTCATCAACATTAAAAGAACTGGAAGATTATTTTGGGGTAGGGCAAAGAATAGAAGAGCCAGTGCCCTTTGTTTTAAAGATTGATGAGGAAGAGAATCATTAGGAGGGGCTTTCTTGTAGAGACGCATATTTGCGTCTCCCGCATGCAAATCACACGCGTGCAAAATTTATTGGCCCTGTAAAGCGGGAGACGCAAATATGCGTCTCTACAAAAAGAGAAATTGAATTAAACACATAGTTATGAAAAAGATTATCCTGTTCATCTTTATCCTGCTTACATCATTCAAAACCTTTGCCCAGCAAACCGATCAGGATGCTGTAAAGCAAACCATCAATACTATGCGCAAAGGAGATAGCACATTGTTACGGTCAACATTTCATAAAAATATCGTTCTCGAGGGCATCTCCAATAAAAAAGACGGAACCGTTGCATTGGATATTGATAACCCCAATGATTTTATTAAATCGGTTGGCACGCCACACAAAGAGATCTACGACGAGCAGATCTCCTTTGGTGATATTAAAATTGATGGCGACATGGCCAGCGTTTGGGCACCTTACAAGTTTTATTTAGGCAAAACCTTTAGCCATTGCGGGGTGGATGTTTTTACACTAATGCGTACACCCGCCGGCTGGAAGATTATTTATGTAGTTGATACCCGCCGTAAAGGTAATTGCCCGGAGTAACTACAGCGCCCCCAGTTTCACCATCCCGTAAAATAGACCGGCACAGTGCATAGCCTGTACAATTTTATTTTCCAGGAGCAGTTGTTTCACTTCGGGGATGGTGTATTCCTCCACAATTAGCTCCTCGTGCTCATCCAATGATTGTCCCTGCACTTTTTTGCCGCCCTTAGCCAGGTAGGTAAAAGTTTGATTATTGGCAGTTGATGGATTGCCATACACGGTACAAAGCAATTCAAAATCATCAAACTGGTAACCGGTTTCTTCCAGTAACTCGCGGCGCAGTCCTTCAACCGGCGATTCATCACCATCAATAACCCCGCCCGGTATTTCGAGTGATATGATGCCTGCTGCATGGCGGTATTGTTTTACCATGAGCACCATATTATCTTCGGTAATGGCAACTGCGTTAACCCAGTTGCTGTATTCTAAAACATAGTAATCGTCAACAATTTTGCCGCTGGGCATTTCGCAGCGATCAATACGTAGTGTTGCCCATGGACCTTTGTGTATATATTCAGAAGAAAGCAGTTTCCAGGTAAGATTTTTACTCATAGTTGTTTTTTATAAATTGATAGATGGAGTTTTGCTTGTTAATATTTTCAAATGAGGAGCTATGGTGCTTTTTCTCCAGCCATTCAAAAATCATTAAAATTTTTTGGAGTGACACTAAAGTTTCGGGCGAGGGGGTAAATGGCTCGGTATGCATGTATAGTAATTGCGCCAAAGCGTCCAGCTTATCGGCTTTATAATTTCCTTTTAATAGTAAAAGTTCAAAATCTTCGGTAGTTAACGCTAATAAATCATCCAGCTTAATATTAAACTCATTTTGCAGCATGGTGTCTGCGAGCTTTATAAATTCATCCGGTTTTGCCTGTTCTTTAAAACCCGCAATACGAGCCATCATGAGTGAAATTTTCTCCAGCTCATTTAAAATAAAGTCTTTATACATTCAAAGGATAATTTGGGCTGGCCATCACTAATTCAACACTCACTAACTAATTGTCGGCCATCAATAATTGATCAATTCAGCAATTCACTAATTAATCGCCGGCTATCACTAATTCACTAACTCAGCAATTCACTAATTAAAACTACCAGCTGCCGCTTGAACCGCCACCGCCACCGCTACCACCGCCGAAGCCGCCAAAACCACCTCCGCCGCCACCTCCGCCAGAGAAACCTCCCCAGTCAGATCCGCTGCTGCGGCCGCTGCCACCAAGAAGGTTACCGGCCAGAAACCACCAGAAGGGACTTGCGCCACCCCTGCGGCCAATAATCTGGCGACCACCACCACCGCCACGGTTACGGAATACCAATATCAGGATAACTACTATTATAATGATAACAATAAATGCGCTGCCACCAACACTTTTGCCCTGTTCTTCTTTTGGTTCAGCTTTGTATTCCCCTTTCATGTACTTGATGAGGCTATTGGTAGCAGCATCAAGCCCGCCGTAATAATCATCCTGCTTAAAGTGCGGTTTCATATCCTTTTGGATAATCTCCTGCGTAATTATATCCGGTACCGCACCTTCGGCGCCATAACCGGTTTGGATGCTCATTTTGCGATCGCTCATGGCAACCAGTACCAAAATGCCATTATTTTTCTTTTTTTCGCCGATACCCCATTTGCGCAACAGTTGTACTCCATAGGCATTAATATCATAGTTACCGGTTGATTTCATTATTACTACGGCTATCTGCGTAGAGGTAGAATCATTAAAGGCAACCAGTTTATCTTCCAGTTTTTGTTTATCAGCTGCAGATAAGGTATTGGTATAATCGGTAACCAGCGTATTAGATCGCTCCGGAAGTTCCTGGGCAAACGCCACGGCAGTACAAAGTACCAGGCTAAAAAATATGATGAGTTTTTTAAACATGTGTTTCTTTTGGTTATTCGCCATCCATAAAAGCAATATCATCGGGCAGTTCGTTAATGTCGCCTGCATGGTGAGGGAAATATTTTTGCAATTGCTCGCCTGCTATTTTTAGGCCGGTAACAATGCCTTCAACAATATCACCATATTTAAAATGCTTAAGCATATCCTCCTTGGTTTCATCCCAAAAATTGGGGGGGACAACCTTGTTTATGCCGGCATCGCCAATAATGGCAAACTTACGGTCAACAGTAGCTACGTATACAAGCACCCCATGACGCAGAGCTGTTTTATGCATATTAAGCTGATAGAAATATTTTGCTGCGCGATCAAGCACATCTTCACTGCACTTTTTTTCAATACAAACCCGTATTTCACCGGTACTGCGATTCTCGGCTTCCTCAATGGCCTTGCGTATCCGCTGCTGTTCTTCTTCGTTAAATACTGCCATTTTTTAATTAGTGATTGAGTGAATGGGTGAATTAGTGAGTGTTTTAATTAGTGAACAGACGAGTGGAGTTGTTGTTGCTCAATTCACTCATTCACTAACCCGCTAATTCACTAATTAGTTAAAACTGAACCTTAGGTGCTTTTTCTGATCCAGGCTCGGCAGTAAAATATCCTTTTTCAGAAAAGCCAAACATTTTAGCAGTGATATTTGCCGGGAATGATCTGATCTTGGTATTGAACTCCTGTACGGCAGTATTAAAATCCTGGCGGGAAACCTGTATGCGGTTCTCTGTCCCTTCTATCTGTGCCTGCAGGCCCAAAAAGTTTTCGTTGGTTTTCAGGGTGGGATAGTTTTCTGTAATAGATAATAACTTGCCCAAAGCCGTACTCAATTCTCCCTGTGCGGCCTGGAATGCTTTTATAGATTCTGGAGTTAATTTAGTAGGATCAACCTGTACCGATGTAGCTTTGGCGCGGGCCTCAACAACGGCGGTAAGTGTGCTTTTTTCAAAGTTGGCCGCACCTTTAACAGTGTTCACCAAATTTGGTATCAGATCGCTGCGGCGTTGATATTGGCTTTGTACGGCGGCCCATTGAGTTTTTACATTTTCATCGAGCTTAACCATACTGTTGTAGCTGCATGAACTTAGAGACATGGCAACCGCAACCACTAATATTACTGATAGTAGCTTTTTCATTGATATTTTGTTTTTTAGATGTGTTTCAGTTAGATAGCAAAACGCATACCGATGTTACAAAAGGTAGGGTTTAATGACATTATGTCAAGGTACAGTTTTTATTACTGTTATGGAAACATTTAAGTGTTATGCCCTATATTTGAGCTCTTAAAACGTTTTATCAATTGATACGGTTCATAACAATGAAGAAGATATTTTACGTTCTTTTAGCTTTTATTGCTTTAGATGCGCAGGCGCAAACCCACCCCTCCGAAAACCTGGTCCAATATGTACGCCCCATCATCGGTACGCAGCGGATGGGACACGTTTACCCAGGCGCGACGGTACCCTTCGGGATGGTACAGCTGAGCCCCGAAACCGATACGGCAGGCTACGAGCTGAACGGTAAATACAACCCCGATGTATACAAATACTGCGCGGGCTACCAGTATGATGATAAAACGATCGTCGGCTTCAGCCATACCCATTTCAGCGGCACCGGCCACTCCGACCTGGGGGACTTTTTAATTATGCCGACCGTAGGCCAATTAAAACTCAACCCCGGCACAGCCGATAAACCGGGCAGCGGTTACCGTTCCGGCTTTTCGCACCAGAACGAGGTAAGCCAGGCCAATTACTATAAAGTAAAGCTGGATGAAAGCAATATTATTGCCGAGATGACCACCACCGCCCGGGTAGGCTTCCACCAATACACCTTTCCCAAGTCAGATCAGTCGCATATCGTCCTGGACCTGATGGCGGGGATCTATAATTACCCCGATAAAAACGTGTGGACCTACCTGCGGGTACTGAATGACAGCACGGTGATTGGCTACCGCCAAACCAATGGCTGGGCCCGCACCCGTACCCTGTACTTCGCCATGAGCTTTAACAAAGCCTTTTTTAAACACGGCTACAAAAAATACGATAAACGGGAAGTGTACGGCGGTTTCTGGGGTAAGTTCAACCAAACCAAAAACTTCCCCGAGATAGCCGGCAAACAGCTCCGGGCTTACTTCGATTTCAAAACCGAAGCAGGGGAGAAAATCAAAATCAAATTCGCGCTGTCGCCGGTAAGCATGGCCGGGGCGCTGAACAACATGCAGACCGAAATCCCGGGCTGGGATTTTGAGCAGGTAAAGGCGGATGGCCAGCAGCTTTGGGAAACCGAACTGCATAAAATCGAGATCCATGGTAACCGGGAGATCAAAGAAAACTTTTATACCTCCATGTACCATACCATGATCAACCCGACCATGTATATGGATGCCGACGGGCAGTACAAAGGCATAGACCAGAACATACACAAAGCCGAAGGCTTTACCAACTATACCACCTTTTCGCTTTGGGATACCTATAGGGCCCTGCACCCGCTGTTCAATATCATCGAGCCCCAACGGAATGCCGATATGATCCAAAGCATGCTGGCCCATTATGACCAGAGCCCGGAACATATGCTGCCCATCTGGTCCAACTCGGGTAACGAGAACTGGTGCATGAGCGGCTACCATAGCGTAGCAGTCATCGCCGACGCGGTGGTTAAAGGCAATGTGCACTTTGACGCGAACAAGGCGCTGGATGCCTGCGTGGCAACAGCCAAACACCGGGACTATGAAGGTATCGGCGAGTACATGGATAAAGGCTATATCCCCGATGAAAAAAGCGGGGTATCGGTATCCTCCACCCTGGAATATGCCTTTGACGACTGGGCCATCGCCCAGCTGGCCAAAAAGCTGAACCGGATGGAGATCTATAACGAATTCATCAAACGCTCGGAAAACTACAAAAACGTATACGATAAAGCCGCGGGCTTTATGCGTCCCAAACTCAGTAACGGCACTTTCCGGAAAACGTTCGATCCGCTGAGCACGATCAATGAAGGCTTCATCGAGGGCAACAGCTGGAACTATACCCTTTTTGCCCCGCAGGACCCCAAGGCATTGATTGAGTTAATGGGCGGGAACAAAAGATTCACCACCTACCTGGATTCCCTGTTCACGATGAACCTGCCGGATAAATACTTTGCTGAGACAGAAGACATCACCCGGGATGGCATCATCGGCAATTATGTACATGGCAACGAACCATCGCACCATGTAGCCTACTTATACAACTGGACCCACGAACCCTGGAAAACCCAGGAACGGATCAGGATGATCCTGCCAAGGATGTACAAACCCACCCCGGACGGACTGGGCGGCAATGACGACACCGGGCAGATGAGCGCCTGGTATATCTTCAGCACGCTGGGCTTTTACCCGGTAGCACCCGGCTCAGACCAATACTCCACGGGCAGCCCGGCGGTAAACGGGGCCACCATTAATTTAGACAATGGCAAAAAGTTTATCATCAACGTAAAAAACCAAAGTGCGAAGAATGTTTATGTGCAAAAGATGGTGTTGAACGGCAAAACGCTGGATAGCCTGTTCATCAGCCATGCCCAGATCATGAACGGCGGCGAGATCACCTTTTACATGGGCGGAAAGCACAAGTAGACAGATGTGCAGATTTCAGATGTGCAGATGGATGTAATTTGAAGATTTGAAAATAGAACCCCGATAACAAATGTGGAGATTTTAAATTTTGGATGTGCAGATGAATGTGTTTGAGAATTGATAATTTGGTGATCTGAAAATGAAAACAACTTTTATTTAAGGGATGGGTACAAAGCAAATAATAGGTGTATTAGGTGTGCTTGTGTTTTTTAGTTCGTGCGCCGAATCGTTTAAACAACTTCCACCCGAAAAATTCAATGATACAGTAGCCAGCCGGAAGGATATTAAAAGCGTAGATGAGCTTGTTGTTGCATATTTTAATTACAGGAATAAATATAAGGAGCATGAGGTACAGCCAAGGCTCAGCATCATCTCCAAAAAGCTGGATTCTGGCAATTATGAGATCACCGCTATAGATACCGTTATGGATGACGATGCGCTGGCTGCGGAGAAAATTGTAATGATAGCAGCGCAACACGCGCAAACCTGGAAAGCCTTAGATATAAAATATAACTGGAAGTGCCGAGATGGGCATGGCAACACTGACTGGGGTACGGGAGAATAATTACTCCCGCAGGTGAGCCCGCTCATCTTTTGGAGAGGGCAGGGTGAGGTTTTATGCCAGGCAATGTTGTTCGCGCATGGTTAGTTTGCCTATCATATCTTTAAGGATAGTTCTTGCACGATGCAAAGTAGTACGCGATAAAAGTTCGCTCATGCCTAATGAGTTGCCTATTTCCTGGTGCGAATAACCTTCAATAGCATACATGTTAAATACAGAACGATAAGTTTTAGGCAGCTTTTGGATCAGCTTCATGAGGTCCTTTGCTTCAAGACCATTATCATTGTATGCTTTGCTTATCGGCATTTCGGTATCTGCGCTAAAATCTTCAACCAAAACAATTGGCTTTAATTTGCGATAGCGAGATATAGCCGCATGCACCATAATACGGCGTACCCAGCCCTCAAGGCTGCCATCGCCGCGGTAATTATTCATGTTCCTGAATATTTTAATAAAGCCTTCCTGTAATATATCCTGCGCTTCATCTTTGTCGGTTGCGTAGCGCATACAAACAGCCAGCATTCTTGGTGCTAATAATTTATAAAATTGCTCCTGGTATTTACGTTCGCTGCGTAAGCATCCTTCCCAAATTGTCTGTAAACGGTCGTCGGCGGTAGTCATGGTGTTATTTATTGATATGTGAAGCCTATGCCAATACCGGTGCCATTTTATAAATAGTTGATTATTAGTTGTTTGTAAAATAATAGACTTTTAAAACTGTTCGATAGCGGACGGTCATTGTGCATAGGCGGACAGAATGCTCAGGCCCCCTAACCCCCTGAAGGGGAAACAAAGGTTGGATATATTCTAAAATTATTCTGCGCACTTATAAAAAGTCTTCCCCTTTAGGGGGAGATTTTGAGGGGGCTTTTTCCTACCTTTGTCCTAATCCGGGATAAAAACCCGGCCATCAACATGACAAAAGAAATTGAAATAGTATGCCCTCCCGGGCAGCATGAAGACGAAGAGGTGATCAAGCTCCTTGCTGCTGCAGCTTTAAATATGCAGCCTCAAAAATTATCGGCAGTTAAAATTTTAAAAAGATCCATTGATGCCCGCGGCCGTAAAGTGGTTTACCGCATGATGGTGCAGGCATTTATTGATCAGCCGTATCAGCCCGAAAGCTATATCGTAAATTATCCGGACGTACAATTTGGTCGACCGGTTATTATTGTAGGCGCTGGTCCGGCAGGGATTTTTGCTGCCTTGCAGTGTATCGAATCGGGATTAAAGCCGATTATTTTGGAGCGTGGTAAGGATGTTAAACAACGTCGCCGGGACTTGGCAAATATCAACAAACAGGGTTTGGTAAATCCCGAATCCAACTATTGCTTTGGCGAGGGCGGTGCTGGAACTTACTCTGATGGTAAGTTATACACCCGATCTACCAAAAGGGGCGATGTGAACCAGGTACTTAAAATGTTTGTGGCCCATGGTGCTGATGCCGATATATTGATAGATGCCCGCCCACATATAGGTACTAATAAATTACCCCAGATCATTACTGCCATGCGCGAAACGATTTTGAATGCTGGCGGCGAATTTCATTTCGATACAAAAGTTACCGCTTTGCTGGTGGAGTTTGGCAAGACAAAGGGTGTAAAGCTGGCATCGGGCGAGAAAATGACCGCCGATGCCGTGATCCTGGCAACGGGCCACTCGGCAAGGGATGTATTTGAAATGCTGCATCATCAAAATATTTTGATCGAAGCGAAACCTTTCGCTTTAGGGGTAAGGATTGAACATCCGCAGGAAATAATTGATCGCGCACAGTATCATTGCGAATACCGCGGGCCAGATTTGCCGCCATCTTATTATAACCTGGTTGAACAGGTAGAGGATCGGGGAGTATTTTCATTTTGCATGTGCCCGGGCGGTATCATCGCACCTTGCGCTACCGAAGTAAACGAAATTGTGGTGAACGGCTGGAGCCCATCAAAACGTAATAATCCGTTTGCCAACTCGGGTACGGTAGTACAGATCAACATGGAAGATGTTGCTGGGGATGATAAGGATCCGTTTAAAATGCTGCGCTTTCAGCAACAGGTAGAGCATGCCGCATTTAATGCAGGTGGAGGAAGCTTGGTTGCTCCCGGCCAGCGCATGGTTGATTTTGTAGAAGGGCGATTATCAAATGATCTGCCGGTAAACTCTTATCTTCCCGGTACCAAAAGTACCGAGCTTAAAGAGGTATTACCTGCATGGATAAATAAACGGCTGCAAAAGGCTTTGCCGGCTTTTGGCAAAAAAATGAAGGGATATTACACCAATGAAGCTATCTTGGTGGGTGTAGAGTCGCGTACGTCATCGCCAGTAAAAGTCCCAAGGGATAAAGAAACTTTACAGCATCCGCAGGTAGCGGGATTATTTCCTTGCGGAGAGGGCGCGGGTTACGCGGGTGGCATTATTTCTGCTGCAATAGACGGCATCAACTGTGCATTGGCAACTTTAAAAATATTAGCATGACCATTTCTGAAGAATTAAGCAGCAAATTACAAACGATATTATCGGGCGATCCATGGTACGGCCCGTCGGTTTATAAGATTGTAGAAGGCATCAGTTTTGAGGCCGCTTATGAAAAACCACAGGGGTCGGCACATAATATCGCGGAGATTGTTTTACACATGATAGCCTGGACGGAAGAGGTGATGGATAGGATGAATGGTTTACCATCCGGCATCCCCACGAGTGGCGATTGGCCCCCGACCGGTACCCCCGACGAACAAAAATGGCAAAACTATGTTGAAGATTTAAAGCTGGTGAACGTAAATTTGATTGGCATTATCCAAAAGTTCTCTCCGGAACAATGGGATGAGCTAACAACAGACGAACGGGACCGCGAGCTGGGCACAGGTGTTACTTATGAAGAATTGATTAACGGACTAATTCAGCATCATATATATCACTCTGGCCAGGTAGCATTATTAAACAGGATCATCAATGGCTGATAAAAAAACACTTATACTGGGGGCGACACCAAATACCAGCAGATATGCAAACCTCGCCGCCAATAGATTAGCAGGCCGAGGGCACACTATAGTTAACGTGGGCATAAAAACCGGCGAGATAGCTGGTGTACCGATAGAAAAAGCAGAGGCTATCCATAACGATATCGACACAGTTACCTTATATGTTGGTCCGCAAAACCAACCGCCGCTGTATGATTATATATTGAATACCAACCCCAGGCGTATAATTTTTAACCCCGGCACCGAAAATTCCGAACTGCGCCGCCTGGCCAATGAAAAGGGAATTGAAACGGAGGAAGCCTGTACGCTGGTATTATTATCTACCGGGCAGTATTAGAGGCCCCCTAACCCCCTGAAGGGGGAACTATAAAATCATAAAATTAAAATATAGCAGTCACCACTATGCTAATCAAAAGCTCCCCCTTTAGGGGGTAGGGGGGCTCGCCAAAATTCTGATCTCTTTCGGGTAATAATTATTGATCCTATTTGGCAGTAATTTAGCCCAGCCCAAAGCCTGCCCTTCAAAATTCATTAAACTCCAGCCTTTTTCTGTAGGATGAAGATCGATATTATCACGTCGCAGGTATTGGATAGCCTGATCATAGGTTAATTCGGTTTGCAAAACGGCATCCTTATTCATGATAGTACTTAAGGCAAGTTCATGATCGGGGATCAGATCTTTGCCCATCAGCTTACCAACGCGTACGCCCGATTTTTTAAGATAAAGGTGTCGTTGTAAAATATTCAGGCTTTCCTTATGTACACGGTTAATGGCTAGCCAATCTTCGTTCACTTTAAAATAATAAAAATCATCGGGGTTATTGATGTATGCTTTTACCTGGTCAATTTCGGTACTGCTTACCTTTTGATGCATATTGTTTTTAAAGTTGCCCAGTTCGCCGGTATTGGTTTTCTTTTTAAGGCAACTGGCAAATAAGCCCTCACCTTTAACCTGTCCGGGGTAAAAACGATACCCCCATGCTTGTTTATTGGCCGATTGCGTTTCAACAATTCCCCACTCCTTATATATAGGTATGCGGATGCTTTCCAAATCAAATTCCTGGCAAAGCCAATCCAGTATATCTTCATTTTCCTGGTGCGAGTAGGAGCAGGTACTATATATAAGGTATCCATCCTCTTTTAGTGCCGGTAATATATCAGCAAGGATCCGCTCCTGCCGCTGATGACAAAGCTCCACATTGGCTTCAGACCATTCGTTCATCGCCTGGGGATCTTTCCTGAACATGCCCGAGCCGGAGCAAGGTGCATCAACCAGTATAATATCAAAAAAGCTTTTAAGTCTGCCAATATCTTTAGGGTCGTTATTACTCACGATAACGTTGGCCTGCCCCCAGCGGCTAAGATTGTCGGTTAATACAGGTACACGGGTTTTGATAATTTCGTTGGCCACTAACAGATCATCGGCATTAATGGCCGAGTTAAGCAAGGTGCTTTTGCCTCCCGGGGCGGCGCAAAGGTCGAGCACTTTTACAGGTTCATCAATATTTGGCCTGATATTTTTAAATATATGATCGATAAACATAGACGATGCCTCCTGTACATAATAGCAACCGGCATGAAAAAGCGGGTCGAAAGTGAAGGATGGGCGGGTGTTTAAGTAAAAACCATCGGCGCACCAGGGCACTTGCTCGTCTGTTTTTGATGCCGAAGGCTTAAAAGGATTTAACCTTATAGAGGTAGGCGCATCAGCAATTTGATGTGCTTTGATGAAATTTTCTTCGTTAAATCCATTTTCCGCGCTCAATGATTGCAGGAAATTATCAGGAAATTGATGGTCGTTCATATACTTTGTAAATATACAAATTCAATAAATGCTATTATAGCCCGGTATTAATAGGTTGGCGGGATTAGTTTGATGTTAGTTTACAGGTACTTGTATATTGTTTTAATTATTTGAAAGATTCTCTTGGTACGTAAGGGGTTTTCTGTGTACATTTGTGGCCGCTCAAGAAAAAGAGCGTTGTTTTTTGAAAAGTTAGCGAATAAAAATAGATTAAAATAAGTGAACGTTTCACTTGCCAGATCAAAAAATAATTCGCACTTTTGCACCCCGCCGCTGAGGAAGAAGAGAGGGAAGGAAAAGGGGATTAAAAACTGAAAAAACGCTTAAAAAAATAAAAGCGAAAAAGGTTTTGGAAAAGCGGAAAAGGTTTCTACCTTTGCAGACCCAAACGGAAGGGTCCTTGAAAGAGGAAAAGAAGTAAAAAAAGCTAAAGCGATTTTAGCCAATAAAAATGAAAAGTTAAGAGGTATTAAAACCTCCAAAACATATAGCGGATTCGGATGATGAAGCGAGAAAGTTCTTTTAAGAAATAGAAAATCATGTAGAGTAACACTAAAGCGAAAAGCGGAAGGCGTAAAGCCGAAAGCAGGAGCAGAGGAGTTATGATAACAAAAAGAAGAGAGATACTGTATAAAGATATAATTATATACAGATTCTATTATTAATAATAGGGTCAGTGAACAAACAAAACATTTTACAATGGAGAGTTTGATCCTGGCTCAGGATGAACGCTAGCGGCAGGCCTAATACATGCAAGTCGGACGGGATAGGAGAGCTTGCTTTCCTTGAGAGTGGCGCACGGGTGCGTAACACGTATGTAACCTACCTTGTTCAGGGGGATAGCCTCTCGAAAGAGAGATTAAGACCGCATAACATCATGATGCAGCATTGCAATATGATCAAATATTTATAGGAACAAGATGGGCATGCGGAACATTAGCTAGTTGGTAAGGTAAAGGCTTACCAAGGCTACGATGTTTAGGGGATCTGAGAGGATGACCCCCCACACTGGTACTGAGACACGGACCAGACTCCTACGGGAGGCAGCAGTAAGGAATATTGGTCAATGGGCGAAAGCCTGAACCAGCCATGCCGCGTGCAGGAAGACTGCCCTACGGGTTGTAAACTGCTTTTGTACCGGAATAAACCTTGATACGTGTATCAAGCTGAATGTACGGTAAGAATAAGGATCGGCTAACTCCGTGCCAGCAGCCGCGGTAATACGGAGGATCCAAGCGTTATCCGGATTTATTGGGTTTAAAGGGTGCGTAGGTGGCTTTTTAAGTCAGGGGTGAAAGACGGTAGCTTAACTATCGCAGTGCCTTTGATACTGAAGAGCTTGAATGAACTAGAGGTAGGCGGAATGTGACAAGTAGCGGTGAAATGCATAGATATGTCACAGAACACCAATTGCGAAGGCAGCTTACTATGGTTTAATTGACACTGAGGCACGAAAGCGTGGGGATCAAACAGGATTAGATACCCTGGTAGTCCACGCCCTAAACGATGAATACTCGATGTTGGCGATATACGGTCAGCGTCTAAGCGAAAGCGTTAAGTATTCCACCTGGGGAGTACGCCCGCAAGGGTGAAACTCAAAGGAATTGACGGGGGCCCGCACAAGCGGAGGAGCATGTGGTTTAATTCGATGATACGCGAGGAACCTTACCCGGGCTTGAAAGTTAGTGAATAGAGCAGAGACGCTCTAGTCCTTCGGGACACGAAACTAGGTGCTGCATGGCTGTCGTCAGCTCGTGCCGTGAGGTGTTGGGTTAAGTCCCGCAACGAGCGCAACCCCTATGTTTAGTTGCCAGCACGTTAAGGTGGGGACTCTAAACAGACTGCCTATGCAAATAGAGAGGAAGGAGGGGACGACGTCAAGTCATCATGGCCCTTACGTCCGGGGCTACACACGTGCTACAATGGATGGTACAGAGGGCTGCTACCTGGCAACAGGATGCCAATCTCTCAAAGCCATTCACAGTTCGGATCGGGGTCTGCAACTCGACCCCGTGAAGTTGGATTCGCTAGTAATCGCGTATCAGCAATGACGCGGTGAATACGTTCCCGGGCCTTGTACACACCGCCCGTCAAGCCATGGAAGCTGGAAGTGCCTGAAGTGCGTAACCGCAAGGAGCGTCCTAGGGTAAAGTCGGTAACTGGGGCTAAGTCGTAACAAGGTAGCCGTACCGGAAGGTGTGGCTGGAATACCTCCTTTCTGGAGCAGTATCAAAATCGACTGGAGATATTATAACAAGTTACCTACATGATTATTTCTTAAAATTGGTTGATTGGGTTTGATTGGTTGATTAGGTGAGTGGTTGATACCATACATTAAATCAGTCCTTCAGTAATTCAGTCATTCAATAATTAAACACACAAAAGGAAAACCCAAAAGATGAAGCCATCGATGTGGAGCGAAGCCAAAAGGCGAGCGAAGGATACGGTAGGCAGTTCACAGTGGGCAGTAATGCAGTTAGCAGTTGGCAACAAGAGCTAACTATGAAGCAAACTGCAAACTAAGTACTGCAAACTGAAAAAAAGTCCTGTAGCTCAGTTTGGTTAGAGCACTACACTGATAATGTAGGGGTCAGCAGTTCAAATCTGCTCGGGACTACGAAAGGAGCGAAAAGCAGAAAGCCAAAGGCAGAAAGCATTAAACTTCAGGCGAAGAAAGAAAGGAAAAAAGCTTTATGCTTTAAGCCTTTAACTTTCAGCTCATTTTTAGGGGGATTAGCTCAGCTGGCTAGAGCACCTGCCTTGCACGCAGGGGGTCAACGGTTCGAATCCGTTATTCTCCACCATGTTAAGCTTAAAGCGCAAAGCCTAAAGCAAAAAGCCTTCAAAAGCTTTTAGCCTTAAGCATTCAGCTTTCAGCTCAACAAAACGTTCTTTGACATATTGGAAGAAGTAATTGAAAAAAAGAAGACAACAGTATAGAGGACTGTTGTAGACTGAAGTTCAAGGAAAAAGGTAAAAAGAGGAAAGGCTTCGGTCTTGATACTTGATACTAGCTACTTGATACTGAATTACAACAAGAATCAAAAGCATACATACCGGGCAAAAGGCGGTATAGTAGAAGAAAGTAAGAAAGGGTACACGGGGGATGCCTTGGCTCTCAGAGGCGATGAAAGACGTGATAAGCTGCGATAAGCTACGGGGATCAGCAAATATGAATTGATCCGTAGATTTCTGAATGGGGAAACCTGGCTAGTTGAAGACTAGTCGCAAATATGCGCAAACCTGCTGAACTGAAACATCTAAGTAAGCAGAGGAAGAGAAAATAATAATGATTTCCTGAGTAGTGGCGAGCGAAAGGGAAAAAGCCCAAACCAATTATGTTACGGCATAATTGGGGTTGTAGGACCACAATATGAATATCAAAATGAACCGGAACGGGGTGGGAAACCCGGCCATAGAGCATGAGAGCTGCGTACGGGTAAGTAATGATAGGATAGTGGAATCCTGAGTACCGCGAGGTCGGAGACGCCTTGTGGGAATCTGCCGGCACCATCCGGTAAGGCTAAATACTCCTGAGAGACCGATAGTGAACCAGTACCGTGAGGGAAAGGTGAAAAGAACCCCGAACAGGGGAGTGAAATAGAACCTGAAACCGTGTACTTACAAGCGGTCGGAGCGGACTTGTTCCGTGACGGCGTGCCTTTTGCATAATGAGCCTACGAGTTACTCTTTCCTGGCAAGGTTAAGTGTTTAAGACACGGATCCGAAGCGAAAGCGAGTCTGAATAGGGCGTATAGTCAGGGGAGGTAGACGCGAAACCTTGTGATCTACCCATGGGCAGGTTGAAGGTGCCGTAACAGGTACTGGAGGACCGAACCGATAAACGTTGAAAAGTTTCCGGATGACTTGTGGGTAGGGGTGAAAGGCTAATCAAACTGGGAAATAGCTCGTACTCCCCGAAATGTTTTTAGGAACAGCCTGGCGGTTGAGTTAATAAGAGGTAGAGCTACTAATTGGGTGCGGGGGAGTCAAATCCTACCAAATCCAGATAAACTCCGAATGCTTATTAATATACGCTGGAGTGAGGCTCTGGGTGCTAAGGTCCAGGGCCGAGAGGGAAAGAACCCAGACCATCAGCTAAGGTCCCCAAATTACTGCTAAGTTGAACTAACGAGGTCCGATTGCATAGACAGCTAGGATGTTGGCTTGGAAGCAGCCATTCATTTAAAGAGTGCGTAACAGCTCACTAGTCGAGCGATCGGGCATGGATAATAAACGGGCATCAAGCAGTATACCGAAGCTATGGATTTACAGTAATGTATCTGGTAGGGGAGCATTCTATATGCCGGCGAAGCAGGAGGGACAACCGACTGTGGAGGTTATAGAAAAGCAAATGTAGGCATAAGTAACGATAAGGCGGGAGAGAAACCCGCCCACCGAAAGACTAAGGTTTCCTGATCAACGCTAATCGGATCAGGGTTAGTCGGGGCCTAAGGTGAAGCCGAAGGGCGTAGCCGATGGACAACTGGTTAATATTCCAGTACTTTTTATAACTGCGATGCGGTGACGGAGTAGTGACACTGACGCGAACTGACGGAATAGTTCGTTAAAGGCCRTAGGTATATGGACTGTAGTTAAGTACGCAGACCATGCTGAAAGCTGATAGTATACCAAATCTTCGGAGGCGGTAATAGTTCAGGTAATCAGACTTCCAAGAAAACCCGCTAAGCTTCAGGTTATAAAAACCCGTACCGTAAACCGACACAGGTAGTCGAGGAGAGAATCCTAAGGTGCTCGAGTGAATCATGGCTAAGGAACTCGGCAAAATGGCCCTGTAACTTCGGGAGAAGGGGCGCTGGTAGCAATGCCAGCCGCAGTGAAAAGGCCCAGGCGACTGTTTAACAAAAACACATGGCTATGCAAAATCGAAAGATGACGTATATGGCCTGACACCTGCCCGGTGCCGGAAGGTTAAGAGGGGATGTTAGGAGCAATTCGAAGCATTGAATCGAAGCCCCGGTAAACGGCGGCCGTAACTATAACGGTCCTAAGGTAGCGAAATTCCTTGTCGGGTAAGTTCCGACCTGCACGAATGGTGTAACGATCTGGGCGCTGTCTCAGCCATGAGCTCGGTGAAATTGTGGTATCGGTGAAGACGCCGGTTACCCGCAACGGGACGGAAAGACCCCATGCACCTTCACTACAACTTAACATTGATATCGGATACAGGATGTGTAGGATAGGTGGGAGACTGTGATCTGGCTTCGCTAGGAGTCAGTTAGTCAACGTTGAAATACCACCCTTTTTGTATCTGGTGTCTAACTCTGCAMWGYGGAGGACATTGTTTGGCGGGTAGTTTGACTGGGGTGGTCGCCTCCAAAAAGGTAACGGAGGCTTTCAAAGGTAAGCTCAGTACGCTTGGTAACCGTACGTGGAGTGCAATAGCATAAGCTTGCTTGACTGTGAGGCAGACAAGCCGAGCAGGGTCGAAAGACGGATATAGTGATCCGGTGGTTCTGCATGGAAGGGCCATCGCTCAAAGGATAAAAGGTACGCTGGGGATAACAGGCTGATCTCCCCCAAGAGCTCATATCGACGGGGAGGTTTGGCACCTCGATGTCGGCTCGTCACATCCTGGGGCTGGAGAAGGTCCCAAGGGTTGAGCTGTTCGCTCATTAAAGTGGCACGCGAGCTGGGTTCAGAACGTCGCGAGACAGTTCGGTCCCTATCTGTTGTGGGCGCAGGAAGTTTGAGTGGGGCTGACCTTAGTACGAGAGGACCGGGTTGGACTAACCTCTGGTGAATCTGTTATGGCGCCAGCTGTATTGCAGAGTAGCTACGTTGGGAATAGATAAGCGCTGAAAGCATCTAAGTGCGAAACTAGCCACAAGATGAGACTTCCATTGAGGGTCGTAGGAGACTACTACGTTGATAGGTCATAGGTATAAAGGTGGTGACATCATAGCCGAGTGATACTAATTGCCCGAAGCTTTCTCATAGCAGGTAATAATGG
>NZ_JBFUCX010000015.1:0-178481 GCF_056405015.1 Mucilaginibacter sp. P2_A4
AAAGGATACGATAAACCCGGCGGATACGATAAACCCGGCAATCATTATCTTCTTTTCCTTGTACTTCTCCAGCAACATCCCGGTGGGGATAGAAACCAAACCGTAGGCTATAAAAAAGGCAAATGGTAAGAAAGCTGCCAGCGTTAGGCTCAGGTGAAAACCCTTTATGAAATCGGGATTTAGGGCACCAATAACGTTGGTGAGAAAAGAGATAACAAAAAAGCTGAGCATGATTAATGCTACGATGTAGTAGTTACGTTTCATGAAGCTACTTTTAGTGATGAGAAAAATGAGTCTGAATATTTATGCATTATTAATTACCAAATGAAAATTTCAATACGATTGCTCAGAAATGTTAAAATTATTTATTTCGAAGATAAGCTGTCAAATACTACAACATATTTACAAATGCTATCATGTCAATCTTTGCGCTGCGTCTTTATCCAATAAAACATAAGCTGATGGCAGCGTTTGAAAAATGGACGCCGGTAATTGATTAGTGACCTCACCCTCCAATGCCTGTGCAATAATCTCCGCCTTTTTAACTCCGGCAGCTATGAGCAAAGGTATTTTTGCTTCCTGCAAATATTTAAGGCCAAGCGTTATACCCAGGTGCAAGTGGGTTTGCTTTTTAAAGTATTTTTGCCCCACACTCGCGGTAACCGGCGCCAGCGGCGAATAATGAGCATATAAATCAAAATCTGTACCGGGCTCATTGAGGCCTATGTGGCCATTCATGCCAATGCCTACCATCATAATATCCAGGGGACCTCTTTCTTTTATAAAATCATCCATTGATTTACATGCAGCATCCAGATTTGCTGATTTGGCATCAAAAAGCATCATCTTTTCCGGTTCAATTTGCAGGGGCGTAAAGAAGTTTTCGTAAAGAAAATTGGTGCAGCTTCCATCATCATCCTTGCCCATACCTACCCATTCATCCAGCCCTACAAAATAACATCCGCTAAAATCTACCTTGCCGTTTTGGGCATCGGCTATTAAATACTTAAAAACTCCGGCCGGTGAATCTCCGGAAGGAATACATATCAGGGAGTTGAATTTAAGTTGAATTTGGGCAACAATAATATCAGCAGCAGCTCTGCACATTTTATTGTAATCTGAATAAGTTAATACTTTCATATAACGGAATTAAATTAATTGATGATCTCAAAATTATCCTGCAATTGCATATCATCGGATGCGTTTCCAATTATTAATACCCTATTTACTCCTCGCATAACGCCATTTAAATCAAGGAAGATTATTTAAAAAGCCCCGCAAGTTTTTCTGTTTTCACAGATACTGATGGATTGAACCCTGGCGTATTCATATAATCTTCCAGGCTATATAGCAACTGTTTAGCTTCGGGACGTTTTTCCTGATCTGTAAGCAAATCAATACCTGAAACCACCAGGCTACCGTTTCCTGCTTTGCATTCAAAAATCAACCCCAGGGGCCTTGCGGTAAACCAGTCATCTATGATCCTTACAATGGGTTTAATCTCATTTGAAAGACTATCCAACCGGATGGCGGAGCTATGACTTATGCCATCCTGCCATTCCCAGTTGCTGTAATAATCCGTAGGAAACTTTGCCAATGCCGGGTGTGCGGGATTACACAAAATCCCCAGTGTATGTGGAGGCTGGTTGTTAGTCCATGAGGTGTTCCAGAAAATACTGGAAAATCCCACCACAACATTGCCACCCATATCTGCCTTTATTGCCCCTYTTTTCACGGTAAGCAGAACYTTACCGCCTTTATTTAACATGGCCAAAGCCTTTTCATCAAGTTGTTGAGTTACATAAATAYTTTTATTAGGTTCGGGACGATGCGAAGGATAAACAAAAATATCCCAGGAGTTAATGTGCCCCCCTGCTKYTACCTGTAGCACYAGCTTTTGAGCYTGATTGATGCCAGATAAGGATTGGCTGATTTGACCCAACTTGAAACCATTTCCTATAGGCACATYRGTTGTTTTCAGCTTTCCACTGTATAACACTTTACCGGCATYGTCTTKCAGTTGCCATGTTGGTGTAATTTGTTTTAACGGAGTACTGCCATAATGCGCGATCTCMACTTCYGCTTCAAGCTTTTCATTATTTTCATAGATCATCTTAGCTGTCCTGATTAACGGCACCGTTGCATTACAAAATCTGCTGTATTCCTTTGCTGTAACATAACCCTTATCATCCCAGAAAGGATCTAAAACACCTACCAGYGCTGTACCCTGGCCAGGAAAATCATGCAGATCAAGCAATTGGAACCCGCCAAACCCCTTAGTTCTTAAAGCAGCCTCTATATCTGCTTTATAACATAGAACCTGTAGTTTACCTGATGCAAACAGAAAGCTATCGGCAAGACTTTCCAGGTGATGTTCTTTTAAGCGATCATAAAATATTTCAAAATTTTTAGGCTTAAGCACACCATCATATTTTTTTATTTCTTTGAAGTTAGGGTAAACACACCACTGACCAATTTCATGGCTCACAGTGGGTTGCGGCCATTTGCTGATGATGGATGACCAATCATAATCGTTATTTGGCGATTTAGAATTGATATTACTTTCAACGCCCGCACCCCAGGCTTGTATACGCGGATCGGGAGAGCTGTTGTAATCGCTTTCGGGAATTACCGGCCAGCCGGAAGCTGTGGTATATAACCGCCTGGAATCCTTTTGTTTCCAGTATTTAACAAAGCCAGTAAGGTATTCTTTTAGATTTTTACCGGCGGGTTCATTACCATAAAGCATCATGCAAAACGAGGGATGGTTACCAAAAGCATTTACAATGTGGTTGCTTTCCTCATAGAGGAACCGATCAATGGGTTTTCCATCTCCAACCGTTGCCCATGCGGAACATTCGATGGATAAATAGAACCCGGCTTCGTCGGCCGCCTGAAAAGCTGCTTCAGGCGGGCACCAGGAGTGAAACCGAATGTGATTCAGCCCATATGACCTGCATATTCTAAATATTCTCGCCCAGGCGCCTTTATCAGTAGGCGGGAAACCTGTTTTAGGAAAAATAGCGCATTCCAGTGTTCCCCGCAGGAAAACCGGGCGGTCATTTATTGTAAACTGACTTCCTTTGGTAATGAATTTACGCATGCCGAAATTAATTTCCTGGCTATCCGTTCCGCTTTCCCCCTTTAAGGTCACCTTCATCCGATAAAGGTTAGGTTTAAATTCGTCCCATAATAGCGGATGGGCTCCCATCGGGTACGTAAAAAACACAATAGTGGAATCTTTTCCGGAGGCAATCATTTTTTGAAGAACCGGCAGATATTGATGGGCGTTACCCTTATTATCCCGCACACTGAAAATCAGTTTCGACGCGCCGAAAGTTCCAGACAAGCTCTTGATGCTCACTTTCGCCACTACTACCTTTTTATCCACATCAGGAAACAATTGAACCGATGAAAGATAAACCGCCGGTTTGGCGTTAAGCGCCATATCACCAACAATACCATTCCAATTGGTTTGCGTATTATCCGTTACACTGTGTGCATCTGCCCCGGGGTTAATATCTTTAATCCGGTTATCAATCCTTAATGCAATAATATGTTTTCCGGGTTTAAGCAGATGATCCAGCASGTAAATATGYGGCGCCCCTAATGCATTTTGCATACCGGCTTCTTTACCGTCTATCCACAGGGTTGTTTCCCAGTGGCATCTTTCCAAAAATAATTCTATATGYTGTCCTGCCCATGCCGGTGGAATATYAACCTCTTTTTGATACCAGGCGGGCCCCACATAATATTTATTGGGTTGCAGCCAAAAGGATATCTTCACATTGCCCGGTTGCCGGTATTTGGCATAGCTGGAATCTTTAAACCATTGCATACTCCACATACCACCGGTCCATGGCGTATTCAGGGTTACATCGTTACCCTTGCCGTTGGTAGCCATAGAACCCGGCAAATGAATAGTTTCAGGTAATTTGTTTACAAACCATTTTTCTTTAACTCCCTTGTCCAGAGAATCTATTGCAAATGACCAGGTCCCTGAAAGATCAATTCTCTTATTTTGAATAATTTGTCCGACGCCGGTAAAACTACAGCAAACAAATATGCCTGAAAGAATAACATAAATGACTTTTTTCATATTTAACAATAGGGAATGACGAGAAAATAATTGGCCAGCAAATGTGTTAGTTACAACTGCTATTAAAAAATGAAAATACAACGAAAAAACCGGACTATCTGACCTAATTAATACTTCGTCTGAAAAAACATCTTTTTATTACCCCAGCCGAATCAATTTGTTCTTTACCTATGAGTTACTGGTCAGTTTCAGCGGAATAGCCGCAAAGAAGTGACAGAAAAGAAGACACAATAACTAAATTGAAAATCTATCGGGAAAGCCTCTATCGAGTTTGACAGGGACTTTATTATTTCTTGGCGAATTTGGGTTATTATTTAAGCCTGTAACGCGATGCAAGCGAACGACCAATGGCTTTTAAAAGGGCCTGATTATCGCCAATGGATGATTCTTCGGGAATCCACTCATTGAGTTGATTACGAATCAGGGTAAACTCTTCGCTAAAAAGGCTGATTTTTATTTGTGTGGTTTCCCTATTGATCCCTTTACTTAATACTTTGTAAGTATAATCAATATCTCCAAATGTGATGCGCAAAGGTAAACTCATGTATTGCAAAGATAAAAAGATGGTACAATATCATTCCGGTTAAAATATCCCTGAACCGAAATACTTTTAAAAAGAAAGTCCCCCGATACTCGCTTTCTGGGGCTTCCGGCGTGCAAGGCACTTAACATGGCCCCTGTTGAAATAAAACATAAACTGCGGTTTTCATAACATTTCAACAACTGAACTTACTAATTACAATAGTCAAATACAAGAAATTCAATTGTTTTTTTAATTTATTTCAAAGATTCTGTTTGCCTCCCTAGCCTCCGTCAAGGGTTACGAATGATGTCAGTTAGGTCTGTTCCAGAATACATGTGTCTGTTTCTCCACTTTCAATCGTTCGGCATAGCCAGGCGTATTTTTAATGATATAAGATATATGAATATTAAAGTCAAATAACGTTAAGCCAGCATTCAACCATGCCTGGGTTTGCAAAATAGGTTCTTACTCCAAAAGCCGATTGTCATTCTTCATTGTCTCTTTGTTAATCGATGCAATGGCAACGAGGCTTATGATACTTAATTGTTAGTCATTTTTGCATGGTGCTCGCTGTATCTTGCTCCAGTATCCGGGTATTTTTTCAGCAGTTCTTCAATAGTTTGCAAATCGTCCGTAGTCAGTTCTATGTCCACCGCAGCGGCGTTTTCCTTCAGATATTTGGTTTTCTTTGTGCCGGGGATAGGTATAATGTGTTCACCCTGGTTCAAAACCCAGGCAAGCGCTATTTGGGCTGAAGTAACATTTTTAGATCCTGCTATTGCAGCAAACCCTTCAGCCAGTTTCTTGTTGTTTTCAGCATATTTCTCCTGGTAGCGGGGCAATGTTCTTCGGAAATCGTTACCTGCAAGTGTACTGATATCGAGTGTATTAGTTACAAGTCCGCGGGCTAATGGACTAAAGGGAATAAAAGATATGCCAAGTTCCCTGGTCAAAGGAAGTATTTCCGCTTCTACTTCTCTTGTTAACAAAGAATATTCACTTTGCAGCGCGGCAATCGGATGTACGGCATGAGCTTTTTTAATTGATGCGGCAGAGGCCTCCGACAAACCAAGATATTTAACCTTTCCCTCTTTAACCAACTCGGCCATAGCTCCTACTGTTTCTTCAATAGGTATAAGCGGATCTACGCGGTGCGCGTAATACAGGTCAATATAATCTACACGCAGCCGCCTCAGGCTTTGTTCAACCGCTGTTTTAATATAAGCAGGAGATGCATCAAATGAGTTGATTTTATTGTCATCCCATCTGAACCCAAATTTTGTTGCAATAAAAATTTTATCCCTGTTTGGAACCAAAACTTCAGATACCAGTTTCTCATTTTCGCCTTTGGCATAAATATCAGCTGTGTCCCAAAAGTTAATGCCCAAATCAATGGCCAGGTTCAAGGTAGCCAATGATTCTTTATCATCCGGCTCGCCATAAGCATGATTCATCCCCATGGTGCCCAATCCTATAGCCGATAGCTTTTCGTTGGTTTTACCCAGTTTTCTATATTTCATGACTGCTATTATTAAAACATTAAATATTCTTTTTTTTGATGAAGCAAATTTCAGCAGAACTATTAAGAATCATTGTAGAGAAACGAAGAACTTTTTATGAATTTCAAATATGATTAACGATCGCATCAACTTAATCATATCAAAAAGATAAAAAATCAAAATATTGATGTTTGAAACGTTTGGGTCCAGCTTGTCTAAGAGTTCAGGCACTTACGCCGGTGGCATCGCCACATAAAAGGTGCTACCTTTTCCCTGTTCACTCTCCAGCCAGATACGCCCATGGTTGGCCTTGATAAAATCCTTGGTCAGTAACAGGCCCAGGCCGCTGCCCTGTTCTTTTTGGGTACCGAAGCTCACCTTCAGGTTACTCGTCAGGAAAACAGCCTGCTGATCCGGACTGATACCCACCCCATTATCTTTAACCGACAGGACCACTTCCTCCGGCGAAGGCAGTCGCGCACCAATGGTAATCGTGCCGCCCTCATAACTGAACTTAATGGCGTTGGACAACAGATTGCGGATGATAAATTCAAAGTGGTCGGCATCCGCGTGTAGTTTCAGTGCATCGGGCAGGTTGGCCATGAGCTGGATATTTTTCTGCGCCGCCTGCTGACTTAGCAAGTGTATACATCGCTCTACAACGGGCTGCACGCTAAAATCCGTCGGATTCACCTTGATACCCTGCAGCTGTGCTTTACCCCATTCAAA
Source organism: Mucilaginibacter sp. P2_A4 (assembly GCF_056405015.1). Taxonomy (NCBI): domain Bacteria; kingdom Pseudomonadati; phylum Bacteroidota; class Sphingobacteriia; order Sphingobacteriales; family Sphingobacteriaceae; genus Mucilaginibacter; species Mucilaginibacter sp. P2_A4. The sequence continues at coordinate 6,851 of NZ_JBFUCX010000015.1, forward strand.
CAGCGCCTGCAATAATTGCAGCGATGCCGTGGTCTGTTTACGCAGCTCGCTGATCATGCCTTTCATTTCCTCCTGCGTAAAATCTTCGGTCTCCATCATTTCAAAAAGCTGCGCGGCGCTGCCGGCCGGCCCTTTCAGGTCATGACCAATCACCGAAAACAGCGTATCCTTCACCCGGTTGGAATTTCGCAATTCTTCATTCAAGTGCTGCAGTTGTGTATTTAGCCGTTTAACTTTCCGGAGATAAAGCCAGCACAGGATCAGGATCAGCAATACCGACGCGGCCAATACCACGGCCAGCCACAATTCGGCTTTTTCCACCCGGTTCACCTTTTCAAGGCCTTCCGTTTTCTCGCGCGAACGCTCCAGCACATAGCTGCTGTCCAGGGCGGCGATCTCCTTAACCGTATCCGCCCCGAGCAGACTATCCACCAGGTGGTGTTCTTCCGTAAGCGCGGTCATGGCTTCACCATAATTTTTTTGCTGGCGGTAAACTGCGACCAGGGCCTGGTAGATACGAGCCTCCAGTTTCGGCTCGTGCAGGCTTTGAGCGATATTCAATGCTTGCTGCAGATCTTTAATACTTGCGCCGGCATCCTGTTTTTGGAGCACACCCGCAATCCCGATCAGCGCTTCGGCCTGCTCATCCGGCTGACGATATTTCTTCGCTTCGTTTAGCGCTTGTTTATATGATGCGAGTGCCTTTACTTCCTCATGGTCCTGCGTAAAGAGCCGCCCTTCATCATTAAGCAAACGGACTTCGCCGTCCCGCGTCCCCTGCCGGCTGCTCCTGCGGACGCCTTCCTGCAGATAGTGCAGCGCGGTAGCGCTATCGCCTTTCTGTTGGTATAGCTTGCCGATATTTTCCAGTAATACAAAGTAAGCTTCCGGCTCCTGCCGGCGATGCTCATACTGGGTTAGGGCACGAAGGTACCAGCTCAGGGCCTTTTCGTGCTCGCCTTTGTCTACCGCATTGTTGCCCAGGTCCACATAGGTTTCGATCAACCCGCTGCTGTCCCGGCTATCCTGGTAATATTTTAAGGCTGCACCGAAGTTTTGCGTATCGCCATCCAGTGCCCCCAATTGATCATAGGTATGGGCAACACCGGCCACATCATGCAGCCGGCGGTACAGGCCCAGCGCCTCGTTATAAAAGCTCCGGGCAAGGTCGGTATGATGGTGCAGCGTATTGATATACCCCAGAGTCAGCAACAGAGAGGCCTGGCCCTGGCGGTCATTCTGTTTTTCGGCCAGGCGCATACCCGCATGCGCATAATACACAGCAGAATCTGGCTGTGTGGCCGCATAGGACTGGCTGATGTGGTTATACAATCGAACCTTTTCACTTTCGCTTGCTGTTTGAAGCTGACCGGGCCTCGCCGCGGGTTGCTGCGCAAATGCAGTGTAGTTCAAGGAGCAAATCAGCATCAAAAAATAGCGCATACATAAAGTTTTTAAAAACTTTTTTACGTAAACGCTGCTGATAAGTTTTTGATTTAGCTGCCACCTGCCCCAGTAGTTTATCCACTTCCCCGTGAAATTCCTTTATAAATTGAGTGTAGTATTCCCCTGTACCCGGCCGGTAAAACAACAGGCCGGGAGATAGTCGGAATGCTGGCTCAGCCAGCCCGGAGCAGTTCGGATACCAGCGCGTCCAGAAGATCAGCGCCTTTTAATAATAAACGATTGTCCTGGGGCACTGATAAAAAAAGATTTTCCCGTCGCCCATAATCTTCCAGGCGGGCCAATGCCCTTTCTGCTTTTTCAAGGCCCGATGGTCGCGGGGCTAAAAACAGCGAGATAATCACGGCGTTGATGCGGTAATGCAGTACCTGAATGTGTTCCAATCGGGGTAAGTCGGCTTTGCCAGGCTCGACCCGCGCGTGCCGCAAACCTTCCGAAAAGCGTGCCAGCCTCAAATGAGCTTCCTTTCGCGCCAGCCAGACCTCCTGTTGCGTAGCCTGCTCCAGAACGGCTTTCAAGAACAGCTGGTTTCCCGCCGCCGCCGCACGCGCCAGATCCTCCAGCTCGGCGTTTATCCAGACGGGAAAAACGAAGATCCCGGCAAAAGCCAGAACGCAGCCCGCCAGTGAATACCAGAGCCGGGCAGTCGCGATTACAGCCGGCTGCCCATGATAAAGACTCAGGCAGATTACCACGCAAACCGTAATACCGGTCACGCTCCGGGCATAGGCAGACCGGTTCCAGGCAAAAAAGCACAATAATCCCAGCCCTGCGATAACCAGTAAGAGCATAACTGGCTTGATTAGCAGGAGCGCCAGGCCCGCCAGTAAAACACCTACCAAAGTACCCGACAAACGCTCCAGGTTTCGTTGCCAGGTTAGCGCCAGCCGGGGCCGGGCCACGATCACGATCGTTAGCAGCAGCCAGTAACTATAAGGATCCGGGGCGAAAAATAAAGTAGCAAGGTACCCTGCCGCAAACAATAAGGTGAGCCGCAGCGAAAAACGCAGTACCGGTGAACGGAAATTTAAATGCGCCCTGAACTTCGAGGCGTACGTCCCCTCCTCTGGCAAGAAAGCGCCCGGTTCAGGCAGATCTTCCATTACCGTCCCCTCGTTCAAAACGATTTCGGCCAGTAAGCGGCGGATCGCGGCAGTATTGATCAGTATCCCGTTGATAACAGCCGCGTCCTCTTGCTGCAGCCCCGCTGCCATGAGGGATAGCCGGTCGCTCAGTTGCAAATAAGCGGAATCGTTCAGCGTTGGGTTCAGCGGCCGGGATACCGGCACAACACGGCTGAGCCCGCGCGTTTCTTCTGACAGCAAAGCGATCAATTCCGCGGTCAGCGGTAGCGCCCCACTCGTTTCCAACCGCTCGCGCACAACTACATAGTCATAATGCATGGCTGTTACCTGTTCATACAAGCCTATCACCCGTATCGCAGTGTTCAGCAACCGCTGCGCGCCCGGACGGTCGCTGAGCAATAACTGCCTCACGAGCTCCTGCTTTTCCGAAACCCGCAAATGCAGGGCAATTGTTTGCCGGTAAGCCTCCTCCAGGGGCACAGCCGGGTCATAACAAACAGCCTTAGCCTTTAGGAAATCCGCGGTCGCCGATAAGGCCTCGCGCAGTGCCTGGTGTAATGAGCGGAACGGCCAGATCAATACCTGTACCAGGCTCACGAGATGGAACCAGGCCCCGCCCATCACGATAAAAGCGCTGAACCACAACGGCTCCTGCGATCGCAGTCCCAACGTAAAAACCATCAGCACAATACCCATAGTGCCCGCCACACCGGTACGGCCACCCAGGGCCGCCATCATCGACAGCAGGAAAGTCAGCGTGATCAATACCAGCCCAGCCAGCAACGCCGAGTGTAGGCTTGCCGAAAAGATCAATGACACCGCGAAAAAGATCAGCAAACTTTGCAGAGCTGTCAGCGCTTTGCCGCGCCGGTTGCCCGGTAAATCCGTCAGGCTGATCAGCAATGCGCCAACACCCATACCGATACCCGCCTGCCGGTGGCTATGGTAAAACACCACAATCGGCAACAGCACAATCAGCGTATTGCGCAGCGCATCGGCCACGTTTTCGGCCAGGCGGAAATGAAAAGGAAGAGCCTTGATTTGAAACACCCTGCAAACTTAAAGAATAGCTATGCCTAAAAACAAGTACACCAAGCCTAAAATGAATCAGTTACTAATCTATACCGCTTTAGTATTGATATATGTTTTATATCGCTCTGTGTATAAAACATAAATTTTCTGCAGTTTATCCCTGTCTTCGCTATGCCGCGTCGAAACTTTATGCAGGCAAATAATACGGAGTTATCAACCCTTTATCATTTGAGCAAAATGATGACTTATTCCCAATTTCGCGGATCCGTACGTGCAAAAAAACTACATTTAGATTTATACTTACTTTGTCCATCTTATTTTAAATCTCTATTAGCCATTGATAAACAATATGGCATAATTTTAGTAATATTGTACATAAGCCTGAATAAAACCACCTATATAAAAAATTATTAACTGAAGATATTCTTTCAAGATTGCCTTGGTATGTGTTTCCATTTTGATTTAGTGCATATTATTATATAATATTAATTTTAATAATAAATCAAGTAAAAACAAGCAAAATTTGAATTAAACGAGGCTTTTATCTCCGAAAATATTAATTAAACTATTACACTGAGCATCAATAAATTTAACAAGATTATTACATTTTTACATGGTGCTTAATAGCAACATAAAAATTAATGGTAAATCAAAAATAAATACTGTTGATTTTACGCAACATATTGTGCAAATACTTACACAATAGGGAATTGTATTCTTTTTTCAACTCTGGTATTTATCTATAACAGATGAGTTAAAAGGGTGTTTTTTTTTCTAAATCATATTCATCTGAGCAGAATACATAAGTTTAGCAAAATGAAATCTAAAACAAAAAAAATGAAACTTTATCAATTTCTATATCGTAAAATACCCCAAAGTTGCTCAATTGGATTTTCAATTCAAAACAGCGTAATAGCAGGTAAAAAATATTTTTTGAGCAATTTGTAAGTTTGGCATCCAAAAAAATGATAGTTGAAAGAAAAAGAAGTTTGGAAGAAAATCAAACCGTTAATGTCAACGGCGTTGATTTTGGTATTAGTTTAAAAGAACTGAAAGAATTCCTGGAGCATTGTTCTTCCTTTATGGACATTACTAAGGATGGATTTGAAACAATGATTAATTCTATTTCAGACTCTGTTGTAGACAATGAAAATCCTGAAATAACAATTGAAGAGTTAAGACCTCAACTAAAATTCATGCGAGAGCTCAATCTATTTCTTAAAACAATATACGCTGTAAATTAATATTTACCTATACTATTTTTATTTAGATTTTAAATTTGTATCCGGTAAAACCATACGAAGAATATTTTCCTTTTCAGTTTTATGCTCTTCTGCATTCCTAATTAAAAGTTCATTATAGTTTTCTAAAAGCTCCAGATATTTATCCTTCCAGTAGGCAGAGCCTTGCGGCTCGTTAATTACCTCACTGCCTGCATTCACAAATTTTACTTCGGCAGACATCTTTTTAAAATCATCACTTTTGAATAAATGAGGGAATTCTACCGAAAAATCATGCTTTAAACACATGCCTATCTTGTATATAATCTCTGCTTTCAAAAACTGCTGATTAAACCAGTAATAAACAGACCGCCGGTTAACCTTTGTAAACCTTGCCACCTCACTAATACTATACCCCTCCCGCCTTATTACTTTCTCAATTATTTGCCCATGATGTAGTTCCATCGCTAAGTAGTGGTTTTAAATGCCAATATTGTTTATTAATAAATTACACACTGATAAAAAATACAAATTACTTAATATCAATAATTTAAAATTACCTACAAAATACAATCATTCAACTTCTTTTAAAGCTATCTGGTCAAGCCCAACTTTAATTACTAAGGCACACTCCAACGGCTCAATGGTCATCAATACCAGTTTACCCATTATTCTATTCACTATACCTTCTACGTTTAAGAGCACGCCGTTCTTTATTTTAACCCTGTCGCCAATACTTAAGTTGTTCAGGTTCACTAACTCAACATCCGAATACTTCGAGAGAATTAACTCAATTCTTTCTATCTCTGAGTCACTTATAATCACGGGTTTACCGCAATGGTTTACAAAGTTTATAACACCTGAAACGCCTCTTACTTTGGTAAATTCAAGAGGGTTTATTTTAACAAATAAATAAGAAGAAAAAAGGGGGGTTTCAACCGTTTTCATGCGATCTGCCCATTTATTCTGAGATTTCACCACCGGGCAAAAAGAGGTAACATTTTGCTCTTTTAGGTTTTTATCTATCTTCTTCTCAAACCGGGATCGGGTATACACCACCATCCATTGTTTTTTTGAGGATTCTTTTAATTTTATTGGTTCTTTTTCCACGGCTAGGTTATTTATAATATCAATATAAATTATCGTACCAATTAAATTTTATTGCTCAACTTATTTATAACTTATAGGAATAAAATTTAAAAACAAACTAAATCCGTAATATTATATTAAAAACACAAAAATAACCAAAATTCAGCTTATTTATAATTAAAATACTATTATATTGATTAATTTACCCATAACAATATATAAACATATTTAAAATCATTCATTTTTAACTTAGCCGATAGCAATATTGCACGCTATTCATTAAATATTATTCGTAGAGTTGTAGATTTAAGCATATCGGCATTCATGATACATAAACCCGAAATTGATGTATACGATCAATTAATATATGAATAGTGCTCCCCCCTTTTTTGAAGTCTGTTAAATCATTTGATATCCCCCCTCTAGTTACTGTTGATACCAATGCTTTGTTTTTTTTAGCAGGCATAAAAATAACTGTATGCACATTAAAGGGAAAAGCCCATCATCCGTCGATTTACAATTAAAACCCCCATTTAAGCTTAAAACAAAGCATTTTAAAATCAAAAGAGCGATTTTACCCTTATAAAATTCAGGTTACTAAACCTGAATTTCGCACATCATCACAACCGTATATGAATCTGTGATACAAATTTTCACACTTTGTATCAGTTTGAACATTCAATTATCAAAAGCGCAATAATTGACATACTTTTATAAAAATTACTAACAAAATACTTAGTTCTATTACCATTAAACAACACTAAGTATACTTTAATTACAAAAAAAGCAATCACTGTAAGTGAAATGGCGAAGCTTTATAACAGCCTTAAAACCTTCAATTAAATCTCCAATTTTCAGTTTAACCCTTCCCCAATTCTAATACGGATAATTAGTTCCAATTATCTGGGGATATTTATATACATGATAACCCATATTTTGATATGAAAATATATTTCAAAGTCCAATCGCCAATAATTTTAATTATGGTATTTATTATCCTATCGTCCTGTAACTCCTATAAAAACATCCCCTACTTCCAGGATTTAAAAAGGTCAAGTAATTTAAATGACAACATCGATAACTTTTCACCACTTACTATACAGACCGAAGATATTTTAGGCATCAGCGTTAGCAGCTTAAATCCAGAAGCCTGGAAAGACGAAAGCAATAAGGAAACCGGTTACCTTGTTGATTTGGATGGCAATATCCAGTTACCGCTTGTTGGTAGCATCAAGGTAGCCGGCTTTACAACAAATGTGATAAGACAGCAAATACAAAAAAAACTTACTACCTATTTAAAGGAGCCATCAGTAAACGTACGGTTATTAAATTTCAAAATATCGGTAATAGGCGATGTTGCAAGGCCGGATGTTTTCAAAATTCAAAATGAGCGCGTAACAATAACCGAAGCGCTTGGCTTAGCCGGAGATCTTAATATTACGGGGTTACGCAACAACGTACTCCTAATACGTGAACTTAACGGAAAGCGCGAATATGTAAACATTGATCTTACCTCGGCCAGCCTGTTTAAATCACCATACTATTATCTAAAAAACAATGATGTGATTTACGTTCAGCCAGACAAGACCAAATCTAACTCGGGTGACAGAAGTTACCGCACTGTGAGTTTAATACTTTCTGCCCTATCGGTGTTAACAATTGTGCTTACAAGCGTAATAAAAAATTAAGGTATGAAAAACGAGAACCTGTTCCTCACCACGGCCTTTGAAAACAATGAAGAAACCACATCAAAAGATGTACGTGGACTATTTGCCAAGTATTTAAATAGCTGGCCATTTTTTGTTGTTAGTTTAGCAATTGCTTTGGGCATTGCTTATTACTGCATTAAAAACACAAAGCCAGTATATGATATCAGGGCAAAACTTGCTGTAAAGGATGAAAAAAAGGCCGATAACGCAAAAGAAGCCCTTGCCGAAATTGATATAGCGGGACAATCAAAAGATATTGAAAGTGAACTTGAGATGATCAAATCAAGGCCACTTATCCGCCAGGTTGTTAATGATCTTCAGTTATGGGTAAACTATAAGGAAACAGCGGCTTACAGCAGTAAAGATATTTATGCCACTACACCTATCACCTTTAACCTGATCAAACCTTCAGGCCGCTTAAAAGATCAATCATTTGCTGTTTATATTAAAGATGCCAATACATTTTATTTAAAAACAGAAAACAGCGAATCACCAGCATACTCATTTAATACGCCGTTAAACAACAGCCTTGGCAAATGGACACTTACTAAAACAAGTAATTTCAATAATTATATAGGTAAAACAATTAATGTAAACATTCAAAATCCAGAAGATATTGTAACGCTATATCAGAGTACTGTTTTAGTCACCTTAAATAAAGATGCACCGATTATTGAAATGGAATTAGAAGATGAAGTTCCTGAAAGAGGAAAAGAATTTTTAACCCAGCTTATCAAAGCGTATAAAATCTCAAGCATCGAAGATAAAAACAAGGTTACACAAAGCACACTTAGGTTTATTGATGACCGGTTATCATCATTAACCGGCGAATTGAATAACGTTGAAAAGGATGTTGAGGGTTTTAAAAGCAGCATTGGTTTAACAGATATATCTTCAAAATCTAAATTTTACCTGGATAATGTTCAAACAAACGATACGCGTTTAAATGATGTTAATGTTCAGCTTAATGTTATTGAAGGGATTGAACGTTATGTAAATTCAAATAGTAATGCCGAAAATGTGCCAGCGACACTTGGTATTTCAGACCCTGGATTGATAAGCCTTGTTGATCAATTATCAAAATTACAGTTACAACGTGATAGGTTATTAGCCACCACACCCGAGCAAAACCCAATATTTGAGCCATTAAACAGACAAATAAGGGCTACAAAAATTGCGGTTAAGGAAACTATAAACGGAATAAAAGCCTCTCTCGTTTCGGTACAGCGGGAATTAAAAAATAATAATTCGGGATTCGAAGCCTCTATCAAAAATATTCCGGGGCAGGAAAGACAGTACATAAGCATTAAACGTCAGCAAAGCATAAAAGAAAATCTGTACGTTTATTTATTACAGAAAAAAGAGGAAGTTTCATTAAGCTATGCATCAACGCTTACCGGCATTCACACCATTGAGGATCCCTACTACGTATCGCCAAAATCAAAAAAACAAGTTCCTTATGTACTTGCTTTTCTGTTGGGCTTGGGTATCCCGGCTTCCTGCATATACGGGCGCGATCTCATAAAAAACAAAGTAGTTACCCGTGCCGAAATTGAGAAAATAACCAATGCTTCCGTTATTTGTGAGTTAAACCAGGAAAGAGGCAAAAATACAATTTTGGTACTTGAAAAAAATGCTTTTGCCATCGGCGAACAATTCAGGTCATTACGTACCAACCTTCAAATGTTGCACCCAGGTACCCAAATTGGGCGGGTTACCATGTTTACATCAAGCGTGGCCGGCGAAGGCAAAAGTTTTGTAACCAGTAATATGGGTGCAGCCCTTGCAGCCACAAGCCGTAAGGTAATAATTCTGGAACTTGATATGCGCCGGCCTAAAATATCCAGCATTTTTAATCTCCATGCTGATTATCCTGGCTTAAGCAATTATTTAAACAATGAAGTGTCACTGGATGAAATTACACAGCCCTCTGGCATCTACCCAAACCTAACTATTATTGGTGCCGGCACTATACCTGAAAATCCTTCAGAATTGCTTGACAGCTTTGTTCTTGATCAATTGATAAACAAGCTTCGTACCGACTATGATGATATTTTAATTGATACCCCTCCCCTGCATTTAGTTACTGATGCTATGCTGCTATCAAGGGTATGCGATGTTACACTTTACCTTGTAAAACAAGGGTATACTGATAAATCTGAGTTAAAGTTCATCAAACAAATAGTTAAAGAAAACAAGCTTCCAAACTTAAATATAGTGTTCAACGGTATCCAAAGAGCAAAATACGGCTATGGTTACAAGTACGACAATAGCTATTATTCAAACAGAAAGTTAAAAAAGCAAAGAGCTTAGTAGTCATAGTTTTTAAGTAAGCAGGGCCTTAACAAGTTCTGCTTTATCAAATCTCAATCCCAACTTAAAATATCCAAATTCACTTTGGATAAATATCATGAAAGCTATTACTCAAAATATACCGGCTACATCCAAATACACTAAGGCGCTTGAATGGGGAAAGTTGATCACCATAACAGGTTCGGCCCAGCTAATTGTGCAATTGATTGGATTTTTAAGCGCCATTATAGTTATCAGGTTATTGCCTACAAAAGAATATGCGCTATATACATTAGCTAACACCATGCTGGGCACCATGATACTTTTGGCAGATGGGGGTATTTCAACCGGTGTTATGTCTCAGGGTGGCAAAATCTGGAAAGATCGCGAAAAACTTGGTTTGGTTATAGCTACCGGTTTAGATCTCAGAAAAAAGTTTGCCGTTGGTAGCCTTATCGTAGCCATACCAATCTTGCTGTATCTGCTACTGCATCATGGTGCAAGTTGGTTAATGGCTATATTAATCACACTATCTCTTATACCTGCATTTTTCACATCGTTGTCTGGTACTTTGCTGGAGGTGGCGCCAAAACTAAAACAGGATATTGCACCGCTTCAAAAAATACAAGTTGGCACAAACGCGTTAAGATTAGTACTTATTGGCCTCACTATATTTACCTTTCCCTGGGCATATTTAGCTGTACTTGCCTCGGGTTTACCACAAATTTGGGCAAACCTACAATTAAGAAAAACATCATTTAATTACGCCAATTTTAAACAACAGCCAGATCCTGCTATCAGGAAAGATATACTGGAATTTGTTAAACGAATTTTACCGGGTGCTATATATTACTGTGCTTCCGGGCAAATCACTATCTGGCTCATCTCAATTTTCGGATCAACCACTTCAGTTGCGCAGGTAGGTGCTTTGGGCAGGTTAGTTATGGTATTGGGCATTTTTAATGTGCTTTTTTCTACACTCATATCGCCCCGTTTTGCACGCTTACCCAATAACAGGAAAGTATTGCTAAGTAATTACCTTAAAATACAGGTAGTATTGTTTGCACTCATGGCCATATTAATTGTGATGGTTTGGCAATTCTCGGCTCAAATATTATGGGTATTAGGGCCAGCATATATCAATCTTAAAAAAGAAGTTGTATTAAACATAGGCGGCAGTTGCCTTGGTTTAATCGCCGGGTCATCCTTTTCCCTTTATACTCATCGTGGCTGGGCTATAAAACCTATCATCCTTATTCCACTTAGCATAGCTGCCATAGCTGTATCCGCATCGTTAATTGACATTTCAACGCTGCACGGAATTTTGTTACTAAATATTTATGTAGCCTCGTTTGAGGTGATTATGCACATGGCTTATAGCATCATAATGATTAAAAATGTTAAAATAACAAATGAAGAAAATGTCGCTACTTAGCCAATTGCCACAAATTACATCCAAAAAAGGATGGCCATGGGATGAAGAGGTAGTTTTAAATACTTACGATTCAAAACAGCATTGGCCCAAAATATCCATAGTTACCCCAAGCTATAATCAGGGTAATTATATTGAAGAAACCATCCGCTCCATCCTGTTACAAAACTATCCCAACCTGGAATATATCATCATTGATGGCGGCAGTACTGATGATACGGTACAGATCATTAAAAAATATGAAAGCTGGATAACTTTTTGGGTAAGCGAAAAAGATAAAGGCCAGGCCAACGCCATTAATAAGGGAATTGAAAAATGTACTGGTGATATTTTTAACTGGATAAACAGTGATGATTACCTATCGCCAAAAGCATTGGTAAACATAGCCGGCGCTTTTGTAAAAGGACGTACAGTGGCGGGTAGCGTTTTTAATTTTTACGATGACAATCCTGCCTTTAAGGATATTATAAAAAATAAAGATCTGTCAATAGACAAGTTTTTATCATTAAAAGACACATTTCACCAACCGGGGATATGGTGCGATCTGGATAATATAAAAGCTACGGGTAAATTCTCCGAAAGTTCATCCTACTATTTCGACAGGATATTTTTCTCAAGTTACTTCTTGCTGTTTAATGAAGTAATGTACATCGATGATATACTGGTTCACTTCAGATATCATGAAAATTCAAAAACACTGGTAATCAGGGATAGTAAGGCAGATGAACTTATAGATCACTATATGTTACTGCTTAAAAACCCAATGTTTAAAACTAACCGAAAACAACTGTTAAGAGGCCTAAACTATCAATTGCTTCCAGAAAAACATATCAGTAACTGGGAATATGAAAATGCACATAAAAAGTTAAAAAGCAGGCTATCAAGTTACTTCGCATTAATGATAAAAAAACCCGGGCTTTTAATATCCCGTCATTTTTTCACCAAGTTTAAAAGGATTGTGCTTTACAATTTAACTTAATGTGGTTAGCGTTTCTGGAAACAAGCAACAAACTAAATGAAAATCACTTTTATATGTAGCTCTTTGGAAATCGGCAGTGATGGTGTTGGCGATTATGTACGCCGGCTGGCCTGTGAACTTATCAAGACCGGGCACCAGGTAAATGCTATTGCATTGAAGGATAGTTATACCAGTGTTATTGAAACCGATGTACAAGTATTTGACAATATAGAACTCCAGGTATTTCGCCTGCCCATATCTTTAAATACTGTTGATCGCTACAACTATTTAAGCAAGCAAGTAAATCTTTTTAAGCCCGATGTTATAAGCTTACAATATGTTGGTTTTGGATTTCATAAATACGGGCTTCCGTTAGATATTTTACTTAACCTTCGCAAAGCAATTGGCAGTACCCGGTTACAAATAATGCTTCATGAACTTTGGTGTGGTATGGCAGTAAATGCGGGTTTTAAAGAAAAAGTGCTTGGCAACTTACAAAAATTGTTTTTGAAAACACTCATTACTGTTTTAAATCCCGACACAATTTTTACAAGTATAAAACCTTATTTACTTTTCTTAAAAACAATACGAATCAACGCAACGGTGGTTCCAATATTTGGAAACATCCCCACAAATGAGTTTGGCAATGATAGTGATTGGAAAAACCTAACTAAGTCTGCTAATCTTTCCAATTTAATATCAACCCCTCAAAAATGGCTTGTATTAGGTTTTTTTGGCACAACTTATAACTGCCCCGGTTTAGATAAGTTGCTGAACACTGCAAGTATAGCAGCGCAATCTGCAGGTTTAAATCTCGGCATTTTGGCAATCGGTCATAGTCGGGGCCAAAATGTAGGCGATATGGCTCAAAAGATTCGCAACGTAACTTATTGGCAAACAGGTGCCCTATCGCCTGGCATGATTAACCATTGTATGCAGCTTGTTGATATAGGCGTAGTAACAAGCCCGGTTGATGGAATAGATAAAAGCGGATCGGCAATAGCCTGGATGGAAAGAGGAATTCCGGTTATAATTTCAGAAAAGGATAAAACCTACATTGAACACGAAATGCCAAAACTTGGTATTTACCAGGCATCTTCGCCCGGTGCTGTTGTAACTGCATATAAAGCTAAAAAAGCTTTAAAGCCTAAATCTAACCTCAAAGCTGCAGTCATCGCGTACGCAAAATAAGGCTCCAAATACAATCAAAAATAACTTCCCGATTAACGTGCTACCTGGCTTAGCCATGTGCAAAATTTGTCAACCTAATTGCTCAAACAGTATTCGATATGACTCCCTACAGAAAAAAAATATTACTAATTGGCCATACAGATGGCCTGGGAGGTGCCCAAACCGCCTATCGCGAGTTATTTGATTTTATTAAACAAGAAGGATATGATGTTAAGATTATTAATTTAACAGATAGAACCATTAAAGAGCAGCCTTTTGGACAGGATATTTTGATAGGATGTATTGAGCACAAGGTTTCTGGAGCATTTCAAAAAATCAAAAAATACCTGTCATTAATTTCTGCAGGTTTATCTGCTAAGTTCTTCCATCCCGATATTTTTGTAAGCATTGGATTATCAAACTCAGCCAATTTTATATCCGTTTTTTTACCCGACAATTGTTTCAAAATAGCACAGGATTTTATAGCAAACAGATCAAAGGAAGAAATAATCTGGAACGAGAGCCGCAAAAAATTCAATGGCATTGCCGTTCAGGCGCCTTCAATGCTTAATTACTGGAAAGCCACTCTTGATAATCCTACTGATGTAAACTGGCTCCCATGCTTTCCGCAACCACCTGTTGAGGGTGTTTTAAAAACAATGGATAGCAAACCCAAAACGCAAATTAAACTGGCTTATTTTGGCAGACTGGCTGGTAATAAAGGATTGCCATTATTGTTTAATGCACTTGCCACGTTACCAAACTCAAGCAATTTAGCCCTCGATTTATGGGGAAAAGGCGAAAAAGAAGCTGATTTAAAACAGCTTGCAAAAGAACTTAATATTGAAAAGAAGATAAAGTTTTTAGGTGGCTACCCCGGTGAACGGGAAGGTGCCGAATTGATGGCATCATATGATGCATTGGTTTTAACATCAACAGAAATGGAAGGCCTGCCACTTATTTTGTTAGAATCAATGGCTTACGGTTTACCATTTATGGCCACCAATATTGGCGCCATTGCCGATTGTTGCATAGGCAATTCGGAAGCTATTTTGGTTCAGCCAACCCAGGATAACATAACCATAGGTTTGGCTTTACTGGTAAGTAACATACAAAACAATCTATTTGACCCCAAGAGATTGAGGCAATATTACGAGCGAAACTTTTCGCCCGGCGTAATGGCCTCCCGTTGGAAAGAATGCCTTGATAATCCCCAAATATTTTTTTCATGAATCAAACCAAAACCATATTGATAACCGGAGCCTCGGGCTTTTTGGGCACCTGGCTTGCTGATGAAGCAATTAAGGAGGGATATAAACTTATCGGTATCGATTTAAGAGCCCCCCTTCGCCCGCATCTGTGGGCCGGTTTTGCAACTTCATCACTTGAAAGTGCCGATCTTGAACAATTACTTAAAGGGCATCATGTAACAGCAGTTTGCCACCTGGCAGGCGGTGCCTCTGTAGCCTCATCAGTAAGTGACCCCTATGGGGATTTTTCAAGTCTTTTGCCTGGTACTGCACGCTTAGCCTTGTATTTAATTAAGGCTCAACCCCAGGCTCATGTGTTTTTCTTTTCAAGCGCAGCCGTGTATGGCAATCCTAAAACATTACCAATAACAGAAGGCACGCCGGTACAACCTATATCTCCTTATGGAATACATAAGGCAACTGCCGAATCATTGTTGGCCAATTATTCAAGAGCCCTGGGCTTGAAAGCCACAATATTTCGCATCTTTTCTATTTACGGTCCGGGTTTGCGTAAACAGCTTATATATGATGTAAGTCAGCGCGCCATACAAGCCGGGGCTTTAGGCCAAAAAAGCATTCAACTTTTTGGTACAGGCCAGGAAAGCAGAGACTTTTTGTATGTTGATGATCTTTGCCAGGCGGTATTAGCTGTGTTAAATCAACCTGCTGATGAACTTTTCACAATATATAACCTGGCATCTGGTGTTGAAAGTACAGTAGCAGAAGTTGCTCATTGCATTATAAAACATTTAAATATTAAGCTTGAAATAAACTTTAATGGCGAAGTACCAAAGGGCGACCCGGCCAACTGGCGGGCAGACACCCATAAAATTTCTCAATTAGGATTTACAGCCAAATACTCCTTAAACAATGGCTTAAAGCAAGTAGTTAATTGGGCAAAAATCAATGCCTGATCTTCGCGGTTATTATTACATGTTGTGTTTAATAGAAAATAAACGTTTTACCCCTCACGTTACCCATAGCAACATATCATGAAACACAACCCCCAGCTTGATGCGTTACGCGCTTTGGCTGCCTTAGCAATAATTGCCTTTCATTACCTGCTTTTTCCTGCAGGGTGGATAGGCGTTCAATTCTTCTTTGTGTTATCGGGATTTTTAATTTCCGGTATAATTTTAAAAGGTAAAAAACAATATGCGCAAACAGGAATGATCGCTTTTTTTAAAGATTTTTATAAACGCCGCGTATTGCGTTTATTTCCTCTTTATTACGGTTACATTTTAATACTCGGCATATCCTATTTGTTTTTAAAAAAGCCCGAGGCGCTGGATATTGAATGGCCATGGCTGCTTACTTATACACTCAATTTTAGATGGTTATTTAACGGCTACACATTTCATATGGTTTATGGCCATTTATGGAGTTTATCGCTTGAATGGCAATTTTACCTGGTATGGCCGCTTTTTTTATGGTTGTTACCTAAAAAAAGCGCTACAATGGTATTTTGCTGGTTAATTCCGTTAGCAATGGTTATCAGGATATTAGCCTACGTTATTTGCAACCATATTCAATACCTCGTGGGTTTTAATGGAAATGCCAAAGCAGAAGCTCTGGCACCCTATGTATTGCCTTTTTCACATCTTGACGCCTTTGTTTTAGGTGCCCTATTGTGTAATGAAAAAGTCAGAAAAGTATTAAGTAAGCCACTCTGGGTATATTTAAGCATGGCGCTCACTGTAACAGCAGGCCTACTGCTTGTTATTACCATACCCGCGTATTCATTGGCATCATTGGGCTGGCCAAGTAATTTACCATCTGCCTATCAATGGATATGGGGTTATTCGTTACTCAACTTTACCAGTGCTACCATTATTGCGGCAATTATTGAGCGAAAAAATGCCCGTTTATTTTTATTTACACGTTTACGTCTCTTACAATACCTGGGTAAAATTTCTTACGGCATATATGTTTACCATCCCCTGTTAGTATTTGCAATGTTTGCCATCCGGGACAAAGTAAGCCCATTCCCCGGTAAAAGTTTATTGGAATTGCTATTGATAATGATATTGACATCTATAGTTGCCCATTTTTCATATCACTTATGGGAGAAACACTTTATCAAAAAGAAGAAAATAAAAACAGCAATAACTAAACCATTGCCTGAACCCGAAGTAGAATCTGAAATACTTTATTCCAATTAAGCTCAAAGAAATTAATTTATCATTTTAAATGAATAATAGCATAAACAAGCAGTTAATTATAATTGCTCCCACTTGCCCACCGGGAGTTTGCGGAGTAAGCGACCATGCCTATAAAACAGCTTTGGCTTTAAACAAATATTATACTTCGGTGAAAATAGGAGTTGAATATTTCCCGGAAGAAATTGTTGACGAGCCTTTATCATTAACAACTGCTTACTGGCGGTTATTGGTTGAACAATGTATAAAAGACAAAGCCCCTGTTGATTTGCTGCTTAATTATACACCAACAAGTTATTCAAAACTGGGCTTACCATTTAACTTGCTAACTGCGTTAAGAAAATTCAAAAACGCGTCTGAAAAGAATCACGTATTCGTATTTTTTCATGAAACATGGGATGGCAGCAAAAATCTTAAACCCCATCACCGTTTACGTAATGTTTTTATAAAATATACCATACGATTAATATGCAAATTATCTGATGGCATCACGGTAGTTACTAATGAACAAAAGCAAAAGATTGAATCCATAACAGTTAGCCAAAAAGTTAGGCTAAGTATGGTAGGCGCAAATATTTTACCTTTTGATAAAGAGTATGGCTTAAAAAGCGCGAGAAAACCTGGCGAGTGGATAATTTTTGGTTTAGCACATACCCGTTTATGGACATTACAACAACACCTGCCTTTAATTAAAGAACTTTATGAAAAAGGCGTGATCAAAAAGATATATGCTATAGGCCCTAAAAACAATCATTTTGCTACCCAGGAACTGAATCTTTCTGTTTCCACTTTCGGGGATGGTTTTTTAATACAAATGGGCGCGCTCAAACACGATGAGGTTTCAACCATGATGCTAAACGCGGAGGCAGCCCTTGTAGGTCAAAATGCAGATAGCTTACGTAAATCAGGCACATTTGCAGCTCTATCAGCACATGCTGTACCCGTAATTTGCGAAGCGCCATTATTGTTAGATGAACCACCGGGCTATGCCATATTTCGCCCTCATGAACTGATAAACAATCTTAACATCATCTCAACCACCGAGGGCGAAAAACGCCGGCTGCTATTACACCAGTGGTTTTGGCTAACCAGAAGTTGGGAAGCTATCGCTCTTGACATGCACACCTGGATAAAGAGTTGATCATTATTTACAATTTTATACGGTGTTATTTTCAAAAAGTTTTATGAAAATAGTTTTATCTCATCCTACCGGTAATCGTAATGTACGTGCTGTTATGGCAAGCCTGGCTAAGGCTGATATGCTTGCTCAATTTAACACAACATTAGCTGCCGCACCCAATTCATTATGGCTTAAACTTTTACCTGCCGGCACGCGCAGCGAATGGTTGAGAAGATCATTCCCGCTACCAACAGCCTGCATACATACCAGGCCTGCACTTGAACTTGCCCGTATGGCCTTGCCCAAATTAGGATTTGGCAAATGTGTTGAGCATGAAAAAGGCTGGGCATCTGTTGATGCAGTTTACCGTGATCTGGATAAGGCTTGTGCAAAACAACTATTAAGCCTGGCAAAAAAGGGAAAAGCAGATGCCGTGTATGCCTACGAAGATGGCGCGCTGGCAACATTCAAACAAGCAAAAAAGCTGGGACTTAAGTGTATTTATGACTTGCCAATTGCCTATTGGGAAACAGTACAAAAACTACTAAGTTATGAAGCGGACCGCCTGCCACAATGGGCAGTAACGCTGGGGGGAGGAATCCTTGACTCGGAGGCTAAGCTTGAGCGTAAAACACAGGAGCTTGAACTTGCCGACGTTGTGGTTGGGCCGGGAAGTTTTGTTATGGATTCAATACCCTATTGGTCGAACAAAAAAACAATAATGTCTCCCTTTGGATCACCGGCATTGGATATCATGAATAAACAACCGGTACTAAGCATAACTAAAAAGAGCAACGCCCCTTTACGCATTTTATTTGCAGGTTCAATGGGGCAGCGCAAAGGCCTTGGCGATTTGTTTAAGGCAATAAAAAAGCTGAATAACAAAAATATCGAACTGGTTGTAATGGGTTCGTTATTAGCCCCAATGGAATTTTACCGCAATGAACTGCCTGATTTTACGTATGAGCCGGGCAGATCACATTCCCAGGTATTGGAGCTGATGCGATCATGTGATGTATTTTGCCTGCCATCAATTGTGGAGGGCCGGGCACTGGTTATGCAGGAAGCAATGAGCCAGGGATTGCCCCTTATAATTACGCCAAACACGGGCGGTGCCGATTTAATTGAAGAAGGTGTAACAGGCTTTCTGATTCCCACACGTTCGCCCGAAATTATTGCCGAAAAAATTTCATGGTTTTTAGATAACCGCAATCTGATACCCCAAATGGGCGAAATGGCCCGCGAAAAAGCGGCCTCCTACACATGGGAAAACTATGGAAACCTGATAGTTTCTTCTATCACAGAATATTTAAGCTAACACAACCCATTAATATTTAATTATGGCCACAATTGAAATTCCTGCCGCAATGAAATTGGGGGGCAACAATCGTTCAAAAAGGTTTCATTTAGCAAAACCCATTATACGTAAAGATCCCAACCTGTTACTTAAACAAGGAATCTGGGCCTACTTTTTACTCTTAATTTTTGAAGGCGCGTTACGTAAATGGGTATTGCCCGGTTTATCAACACCTTTACTTGTAGTTCGTGACCCGTTAGCACTTTGGCTGGTTTTACTTGCATGGAAACGCAATCTTCTCCCAGTTAATTTATATGTAAACGGCATGATTGTTATTGGTGCGTTGGGCATAATTACAGCACTGGCATTTGGCCACGGCAACTTTGCGGTAGCCATTTACGGAGCCCGCATTTTAATGTTTCACTTCCCTTTAATGTTTGTTATAGGCAGGGTGTTTGATAGGAACGATGTCATAAAAATAGGCAAAGCAACTATATGGATAACTATTCCGATGGCTATATTAATTGCCATGCAGTTTTATAGTCCGCAAACTGCATGGGTAAATAGAGGTGTTGGCGGCGATATGAAAGGCGGCGGTTTTGACGGAGCAATGGGATTCTTTCGTCCACCTGCAACCTTTTCCTTCACCAACGGAACTGCTTTATTTTTTGGTTTTTCTGCCGCTTACGTATTTTATTTTTGGCTCACTCCTAAAAGCATCAACCGCCTTGTACTTATAGGCGCTACACTCGGCGTATTAATAGCTATCCCCCTATCAATTAGCCGGAGTTTATTATCACTGGTGCTGGCATGTTTATTATTTTCATTAATAGCCATATCGCGTAACCCAAAATACCTTGGCAAAATGGTTTTGGCTGTGGTAGTGCTCATTATAACTTTTGCTGTGTTAAGTCAATTAAGCTTTTTTGCTACCCCCATGGAGGTATTCACACATAGGTTTACCAGTGCCAATGAAACGGAGGGCGGTGTATCGGGTGTGTTTGTTGACCGTTTTTTAGGTGGGATGGTTGGCGCAATAATTGAATCGGCAGATAAACCTTTTTTTGGTTACGGATTAGGGATGGGCACCAGTGTTGGCAGTATGCTTATTGCCGGCGATCATACGGTGTACCTGATATCCGAAGGAGAATGGGGCCGTTTGATAGGCGAAATGGGGATTATCATGGGCTTTTCGGTAATTATAATCCGGATATCATTTGTATACAATTTGGCCATAGATAGTTTCCGTAAAATTGCTTCAAACGACTTTTTACCCTGGATGATATGCAGCATTGGCATTTTGGCCATTATGCAAGGTCAATGGGCACAGCCAACATCCCTGGGCTTTGATGTTATACTCGGTGGTATTACACTGGCAGCTTTACGCACACCCAACCGCAAACTATGGCTGGTGAAAACTATGGAAACACAGTAACACGCTCAGCAACTCCATAAAATCTACAGCATAATCCATTCAAAATTTATACCCCTATTATATGTTATTAAAAAATATGATCGCATCGTCCTACACAGAATCTGTAAACGAATTGATTGATGTATTATATTCAAGCAAAATACTTGAAGATAGTATAAACGCAGCCGGTTTAGCTATCAAAAACGCCATTTTAAACGGCGGTAAGTTAATCACCTGCGGCAATGGCGGCAGTGCTGCAGATGCACTCCATCTATCTGAAGAACTTGTAGGACGATACAAGGCCGAACGCCGCAGCTTGCCATCTATTTGCCTTAATGCCGATGTTACCGCGATAACCTGTATAGGTAACGATTATGGGTTTGACAAAATTTATTCAAGGCAATTACAAGGACTTGGCAAACCGGGCGATGTAATTGTTGGCTTTAGCACCAGCGGCAATAGCGCGAATATCATCGAGGTTTTTAACCAGGCTCATAAGCAAGGCATCACAACAATTTACCTTGGTGGTAAAAATGGAGGTGCTATAAAAGGTACTTGTAACCATGAAATTATAATTCCCAGCAATACTACCGCACGCATCCAGGAACTGCACACCGTGATCCTGCATCAATGGCTTGAAGAACTTGACATTACAGATTGGAACACCTTAACCCCATGATCATGAATTTATCCTTATTACTTAAACAACTTGGCAATGTTAAAATATTGGTGTTAGGTGATCTTATGCTTGATCACTATGTGTGGGGTAACGTCCACCGGATCTCACCGGAAGCGCCTGTTCCAATTGTGCAGGTAACAAAAGATACCTACACGGCAGGTGGCGCTGCCAATGTTGCCCTTAACCTTACAAACCTGGGTGTAAAAACCAATGTAATGGGCCATTGCACACAGGATGATGCCGGCAAGCGACTGGTAGACATACTATTAAGCAAAAACGTTAAATATGTGCAGCCTGAGTTACTTTTCCAGGCTCCAACCATTATCAAAACACGTGTTGTTGTACATTCACAACAGCTCTGCCGCATAGATCGTGAAGATACGCGCGAATGCTACAGCATTGACACAGCCCCCAATTTTGAAAAAATGTTAAGCCAGGTTTTATCAGAAGTTGATGCAGTGATCATATCTGATTACGCGAAGGGCGTTATCACCCAGTCGTTAATGGATTCGGTATTAAAAATAGCCAAAACACTTCCTGATTTACTGGTAGCTGTTGATCCAAAACCAGCCCGCCGTCTTTCATTCCGGGGAGTTGGGTTATTAACTCCAAACCGATCAGAAGCGCTGGAACTTGCCGAACTGCCAGAACCTTCGCCCGGTGAAAAATATCCGCTCGAAAAAATATGCAAACGCATACATGATATTTACAACCCCGAAATTTTGATAGTAACACTGGGAGCCGATGGCATGGCTATAAGCCATCGCGGCGAAGTAGTGGAACATTTACCTACAGTTGCCCGCCAGGTTTTTGATGTATCCGGAGCCGGTGATACCGTTATAGCAACATTAACAGCGGCATTGGCAAGCGGCGCAAATGCTGCGGAAGCCGCCCGTTTGGCAAACGCTGCCGCGGGTTGTGTGGTTGCTCATGTTGGTACCGCCCCCGTGATGTACAATGAGCTTGAAGATTGGCTTGAAAAAGCCGACATGGATTATCAGAGCATTTAGCCGGCTAAGTATCAGTCCCAGTTTTTAAAGCTTAAAGCATTAATAATAAAAACATTATATGGGTATTTCAAAAAACAACAGGATACTTATTTACCGCCTTGGCAGCCTTGGTGATACCATCATGGCTTTACCCAGCTTCCATAAAATAAAGAATTCATTTCCCCTTGCAGATATTACTTTGCTGACCAATAAGCCGGTAATGACTAAAGCAGCAGCCATAGAAACTATTTTAGGAACTGAATACTTTTTTAACCGTACTATAAATTACCCGGTTGGCACAAGAAGTATCATCGTACTTTTTAATCTTATCAGGCAAATACGGGCACTTAAAATTGATACTGTAGTAAGCATTACCCCTACCCGTTCAAAAAAAGCGCTATTTAGAGACAGCTTGTTTTTTAGGGCTGCCGGCATTACTAACCTTATTGGGTTTGATGGCTTAAAAAAGGAAGACTTTGAGATCTGCGTTGATCCCCAAACGGGAATAGACGAATGGGAAGCTAAAAGATTAGCCAGGAGAATAAAAGTATTAGGCGATGTTGATTTTAATGATCCTAATAATTGGGATCTCCATCTTAAAAAAACCGAAACTGATGCTGCAAACAAATATATTGATGTAATGGCCCAGGGAAAGCCGGTTTTTGCTATATCGTTGGGGACCAAAAACCAGGCAAATGATTGGGGTATTGATAACTGGCAAGCATTACTGGCGCAACTTTCAGGAGTAATATTAAATTGGACATTAATTATCCTGGGTGCCGAAGATGATGAACATGCGGCCGAAGAGTGCCTTAAAGCATGGGGTAGAGATGGAGTTAACTTATGTGGCAAAATCACACCCCGAATATCTGCCGCATTGCTAAAAAAAGCTGAATTATTTATCGGTCATGACAGCGGCCCGATACACCTGGCTGCCTGCGCCGGCATCCCATGTGTTGGTATCTACTCCGCACGGAATATGCCCGGCCAGTGGTTTCCAAGGGGAAATAATAATAAAATACTTTACAAACTACCGGAATGTGCCGGTTGCGGATTGGAAGTATGTTCCGTTCAGCAAAAAAAATGCATCCTATCAATAACAGTAAACGAAGTTAAACAAGCGGTAATGGAAATTGTGGATATGAAAAAAACAAAAGTTAACGCCGTTTTACCAATTAGTTTATAGATATGAAAGTACTTCATGTTATAAGCAGTATGGATCCTAAAACAGGAGGCGTTTGCGAAGCAGTAAGAATAATTGCCGGTGGTTTACAGGAATCGGGGATTGATAACGAAGTGGTTTGTTTGGACGAGGTTATTTTTAACAGTAACGGGCACTATATACAGCATGCATTAGGGCCAGCCAAAAACGCATGGTATTACAGCAAAAAATTACTCCCCTGGCTTATAGAAAACATTGCGCGTTTTGATGTAGTTATAGTTCACGGTCTTTGGCTCTATCACAGTTACGCGGTTACCAAAGCCTTTGGCAGGTTAAAAAAAACTGTGCCCGCGGTAAAATTACCAAGGTTGTTAATTATGCCACACGGGATGCTCGACCCCTATTTTCAACGTGCTAAAGGCCGTAAAATAAAAGCGTTACGAAATGTTGTTTATTGGGGCTTAATTGAAAAAAACACTATCAATAAAGCCGATGAAATACTTTTTACCTGCGAAACTGAGCTTCATCTTGCACGTGAGCCTTTCTGGCCATATACACCTAAAATGGAGACTGTTGTAGGGCTGGGGGTTGAAGCGCCCCCAGCTTACAATACCGCAATGACATTGGCTTATAACAGTAAATTTCCTGATATAAAAGACAGCCCTTATTTACTCTTCTTAGGTAGGATCAATGAAAAAAAGGGCGTTGATCTATTGATTAATTCCTATCAAAAAATGGTTGAGCATCAAATTGCTCGTACTGGCGAAGGCAAACCAAATACTATACCCAAACTTATCATTGCCGGCCCGGGATTGAATACTATATACGGAACACAATTACAGCAATTAGTATTGGCGTCGGCTTTACTAAATAAACTGGTGCATTTTCCGGGCATGTTAACAGGAGCGGCAAAATGGGGAGCATTTTATGGTTGTGAAGCCTTTATACTTCCAAGTCACCAGGAAAATTTTGGTATTGCCGTAGTTGAAGCGTTAACCTGTAATAAGCCAGTTTTAATATCCAACCAGGTAAACATCTGGCGCGAAATTGAAGAAACAGGTGGAGCTTTGGTTGCCGATAATACTCATGAGGGAACCTACAAATTGCTGCACGAGTGGAATAAACTATCTGCAACAGATAAGAAAAAAATGGGATATAACGCCCGCCGTTGTTATGAAAAGCATTTTGCGGTAAGCACGGTTATAAGCCGTTTTCAGGAGGTTTTTAAAACAAGCCTAAGCTACTAATCAAATAAAACAAAAATTTACTTATGCTTTCATACCACAGCACGGATAGTGAGGATGGATATTTACGTCCTGTATTTTCGTTCGGTAATAAATTAAAAAGGTTTGCCTGGAACATAACCTGGATTATATTATGCAGATGGACCCCCAACCCAATGCATAAATGGCGTGTTTTAGTAATAAGGGCATTCGGAGGTAAGCTGGGAGAAAAAAACTTTATCTATCCCTCCTGTAAAATATGGGCCCCATGGTTGTTGGAAACCGAAGAAATAGTAACCATTGGCCCCGGTGTTGAGATCTATAATCCCGGAGGAGTTTATTTGGGTCATCACGCTATCCTATCGCAAAATTCATATTTATGCGGAGCAACTCATGATTATAATACGGCCGATTTTACCTATATCATGAAGAAAATAGTTATATCCCCCTATACATGGATCTGTTCAAAGGCAGTAGTGCTGCCTGGTGTATATTGTAAGGAGGGCAGTGTTTTAGGAGCCGCTTCCGTAACATCACGCGACCTGGAGCCATGGACGGTTTATGGAGGTCACCCGGCAATACCACTTAAAAAGCGAACCAATTTTTTAGCCCCATTAAAAGAAGCATAGGTATGAACGCAAACAATCTTCTGCCAGATTATGATATCTGTATTTTAGGGAGCGGCCCCGCCGGTATAATTGTCGCGTTAGAGTACGCTCGCCTAAATCCACAAAACAGTGTTCTATTAGTTGAATATGGCTCCCCACAACAATCTGGTGAAAACAATCTCGATAAATCAATACACGTTAAAAATCAGCAAAATCACCATATTCCATCCGAGTGTACAAACAAAGGCTTAGGGGGCACATCAGCCACCTGGGGCGGCAGGTGTGTTATGTATGATGACATTGATTTTATTGACCGGCCTATTTTAAACGGCAACTGCACCTGGGACGAATCCATATTTGAAGAAATTAAGGCTCATGTACCTGTTGCCGCTAAATATTTTGAATGCGGCAAACCAGAGTTTACCTTTCCTGGCTCATCAAATCTAAATCATAAACCAATTGCCGATGGTTTTAAACAGGGTATAGTTACAGATGCCGTACTGGAACGTTACAGTATGCCAACCCGATTTGGAAAACGTTATAGCGCCGATATTGAAGCGCAAAAAAACTTATCGGTTTTACAAGGCTTTGAAGCGAGGGACTTTGCCGAACCTGATGAAAACAATAACATCTCTTTTTTAATAATTAGGGAAGTTGAAACACAAAAACTAAAAAAGATAATTGCAGGCAGATTTATACTTGCTGCCGGAGCACAGGAAAGCACTCGTATACTACTACGTAACAGTCAATTATTTAAACAATTAGGAGCCCCGCCTTTTGCTTTGGGTAAATATTACCAGGGGCATATATCCGGAAAAATAGCTTCTGTACGCTTTTCGGGCGATCCTAAAAAAACCGATTATTCATTTTCAAGAGATACTGATGGTTCATATACCAGGCGTCGCTTTCAGTTTGATACAACGTTTCTAAAAGAAAACAATTTATTAAATACAGCTATCTGGCTTGATAACCCTTTATATTTTGACCCTAAACATAAAAGCGGGGCAATGTCATTCATGTACATGGCGATGATAACGCCGGTACTGGGCAAAAAATTAGCGCCGCCGGCTATAGCACATTCCATCACCAAAGGCAAAGTAAACAAGGTACCTGCACATTTAGGTAATATAGTACGAGGATTGCCAAACTCACTTTTAAAACCGGCAT
This sequence comes from Mucilaginibacter sp. P2_A4, assembly GCF_056405015.1. Lineage (NCBI taxonomy): Bacteria > Pseudomonadati > Bacteroidota > Sphingobacteriia > Sphingobacteriales > Sphingobacteriaceae > Mucilaginibacter > Mucilaginibacter sp. P2_A4. The sequence goes on from NZ_JBFUCX010000015.1 coordinate 33,370, forward strand.
CCATATTTTATAAAAGATATTGCCTTAAGCGTAAACTACCGGGGATATTTCTGTATAGTCCGCAAAATACATATGCACTTCATTTTCACGCAGAGCAGATCCCTTTTGCAGGCAACTATATGAAACTTGGATCAGATGGTGAAAGCTTAATTATAAACTACTCGCCTACAGTTGCCGATGTTGACTCGGTAATAAAACTACACGAGGCACTTGATAAATGGTTAAAGGATTGTAATTGCGGCGAACTAAGTTATTGGTTTAGTAAAGAGGATTTACCTGGAGCAATTAAAAAGATGTCAAAAGATGGTCTTCACCAGTCCGGAACTACAAGAATTGCCGATTCACCGGATATGGGTGTTGTTGACAAAAATTTAAAAGTATGGGGTACTAATAACATATATGTATGTAGCAGTTCTGTTTTTCCAACATCAGGCCAGGCTAATCCCACTTTTATTTTAGGGGCTTTTGCGGCACGGTTGGCTCAGCACTTAACCGGTCTTCCTACAAATCTTAACATTCCTAAAAAAGAAAATTTTAAAATATCCTTTGATTCAATTTTATAAAAAATGGTATCAGTAATAATTCTAACAAAAAATGAGGAAACTGACCTTCCTATATGCTTAAAATCATTAACATGGACAGATGATATACATGTTCTTGATTCATTAAGCACAGACAAGACCTGTGAAATTGCAAAATCATACGGAGCAAAGTTGTCAGTTAACGCATTTGAGAGTTTTGGAAAACAGCGAAACTTTGCACTTGAAAATATTAAAATCAAATATGATTGGATACTTTTTTTAGATGCGGATGAAGTGGCCACCAGCGAATTTAAAAAAGCGGTACTTACCGCTATCAACAACGCTGGTGATGATATTGCGGGCTTCTATTGCTGCTGGAAAATGATGCTTGAAGGAAAATGGCTTAAAAACTCAGATAACTTTCCTAAATGGCAATTAAGACTTATAAGAAAAGGCAGGGTAAACTATACCGATTTTGGTCATGGCCAAAAAGAAGATGAGGTAATTGGCAAAGTTGAATATTTAAAAGAGCCATATCTTCATTTTGGTTTTTCAAAAGGATGGTCGCATTGGATAGAACGTCACAATCGCTATTCAACATTGGAAGCTATTGCCCGTTTGGATAACCAGCCGCCATTTAAAAACATTTTCAGCAAGCATGGCAGTTCGCGTAACCCGGCACTTAAATCATGGCTCAGTAAAGTGCCCGGTTGGCCATTGCTAAGATTTATACAGGCTTATGTCTTCAACTTAGGTTTTATTGAAGGCTTACCCGGATTAATATATTGCGTAAACCTCTCTTTTTATGAACACATGATTACAATAAAAATGAGAGAGGTTTTATTGAAACGAAAAGATAAGATAAAAGCTATCCCTCCAATTCAAAAAGAAGAAATTTCAATAAAGCTGGAACTTAAATAAGTCTCCCTTAAAGTAAAGCATAACCTATTTTTTTTGCTGTTATCTATCCAAGTATTACACGTCATCCAGTTTTTTTAAAGCCATTTACACATCTAAGACTCGCCCCGGGATTTGTAAATAATCTACACCATTATACGCAACAGTTATAGAAAGAGTTACAAAAAATAAATTCAGTTCATAAACCTAATCCAATTAAATTATGAAAGCGTACCAGGTTTTACCAATTACTTCTTTTTTAAAAGCAGGTGCAAATTATACACACCATGATAAATATATTGAATTTACTATTGATAAAATATCAGAGGCAATAAAAGCCAATGCATATTATTTTAATGAGCCTGAGTGGGCCGAAGAATATTTAACCTACTGCCACCGGAGCGATTCATTTAAAAGAAGATGGTTGGCCGCCATAGGGAGTTGGGATGATAAAATTGTTGTGGATATTGGTTGTGGACCAGGGAATATTTATGCAACATTAAAAGGTAAACCAAAGCTTTTAATCGGTATTGATGTTGCGCCAAAATCACTTGAATTAGCAAATGACCTGGGATACACCAGTGTATTGGCTGATGCCACTTCCCTACCCTTTATATCCGGATTTGCTGATGTTGTTACCTTAAACGCCGCACTGCACCATTGCGAAAACATGGGTGCTGTTTTGGCAGAGGCAGCACGTTTAGTAAAACCCGGTGGAATATTGATAACAGACCATGACCCGCAATTAAGCGCATGGGATTACCAGGGTATAGCTAAACTACTATGGAACAGCAGAAAATTAATATACAGGATCACCGGTCGAGGCTTTCATAAAACGCAGAGCCAGCAATTTTGGGGATTGGCCTGCGAAATTCATCACAAACCAGGGCATGGCGTTTCCAACGCTCTGTTTTCTGATACACTTGAACCGCTTGGTTTTCGTGTAAGCGTTTTCCCGCATAACCATGAACTTGGTGAGGAAGTATTAGCTGGAAAAAAAGGTTTGCCTGAACTTAAATACCAATTAGGCAACTTACTTTCCGGAAGAAATCCATATGCCAATGCAAGTGCGCTCTCTTTGATGTGCCTCGCAAAAAAATCAGCGTGATTTCACCTGTTTTCCCAAACAAAATAAACAATATCATAATACTCAATAACACTTTTAAAATTATTAGACATGTTGGCCCCAGAAGAAAAAAGTGTGCTTATAATAGGAATTAATTTTTCACCAGAACTTACCGGCATAGGGAAATACACAGGTGAAATGGTTGATTGGCTTATTGAAAACAATTTTTATTGTACTACAGTGACCGCTTTTCCATATTATCCATACTGGAAAATACAAAAGCCCTATAAAAACCGATTTTATAAAAGAGAGACGTTAAAGAACGGTAAATTACATATTTACCGATGCCCCATGTACGTTCCCGAACAGCCAAGTGGCTTAAAACGACTTATTCAGGAATTCAGTTTCTTTCTATCGTCGTTGGTAATGATTATTTACCTGTTATTTAAGCCAAAAAAAGATTATATTTTTTGCATAGCTCCCCCCTTTCATTTAGGTTTTCTGGCGCTGATATATCGTTTTTTTAAAGGAGGTGAAATAATTTATCATATCCAGGACTTACAGATAGAAGCAGCCCGCGATCTGGAAATACTTAAATCAAAGGCGGCGTTCAAAGCTCTTTTTGCACTTGAAAAGCAAATTATGCAAAGAGTAAATTTTGTAAGTACCATATCTGCCGGGATGTTAAAAAAAGTATCAAACAAAATAGACAAGGAAATACTATTTTTCCCTAATTGGGTTGATACAGCCACTTATTGTCCCTTATATGATAACGCCGAACTGAAAATACTATGGGGCTTTAATCCAAAAGATAAAATAGTATTATACTCTGGCAGTATTGGTGAAAAACAAGGATTGGATGGTATACTTCAAGTTGCCAAACAACTTGAATCATCGGGCTTTATAAAGTTTGTAATTTGCGGTACCGGGCCTTATAAGGAAAAACTTATAGAAAGTGCCCGGGAAATGAAACTCCATAATGTACATTTTGTGCCTTTACAGGAACCCGATATGTTCAATAATTTTTTAAACATGGCTGATATACACCTGGTTCTTCAAAAAAAGAGCGCAAGCGATTTGGTTATGCCATCAAAATTAACAACCATATTAGCAGTAGGCGGCCTGGCTTTAGTTACAGCCGAACCGGGAACAAATTTATTTGAAATTATAAATGATAACAGGATGGGTGTAGTTATACCATCGGAAAATTTAAGATCACTTGAAAATGCAATTCTATCATGTTGTACACTTGATAACTCCCTTGTAAAATCAAATGGACGAATATATGCCGAGAACCATTTAAATAAAAATAGCATACTTAAAAAGATCCTCGGCATTTTAGAGGACCGACCAATAAAGGTCAATGAAGAAGATCGTCAATCGCTTGAGTACCTGGAATTAAAGTGATTTTATGAATTTTAGCTACGTGTTTTGTAAGCATATATAGAAATCAAAAAAAGCATCAGAAAAAAAATTAAAATATCTAATAAAAAGTATAACCATTGGCTGGATGGTACGTATACAGAAAAAAAACAAAAAGTGGAACGGTATCCGTATTTTTCATTTAATGGTTCTTCTGTAATGACTTCACCCATCGATGGCAAAATCTATGTGACAGACATAGAGCGTGACCTTACTTTTTATGGTTCAGTAGTATCATTTACAGAAAGCAAGGATGTTATAACAGTATCCTTAACTGATGTTAAGATTTATGAATACTCTTCTTCAAACTACTTGTTTAGTGAGTCTGAAATTTCTTTTTCCAGACCAAAAAACCTTCTGCATATCGAGAAAGTCAGGTAATTCCCGGTTTAAACCACTCCATTATCACCATTATGGGGTTGAAAACTATAACTTAATTACGCCTTAATTTTAATACCACATTCGGTTGGTTGCATCTATTGTATTGGTATAACTTTATAAGTTACACCCTTACTCCCCGCTTAAATTTTATATTATTTAAAATCCCGGCACTAAACCAAATTTCATTTGGAATAGGCAACCCGCTTCGTCAAAAAACCTATAATTCATTAAATCTAAATCAAATCACAGTGAAGAAAATTGCCCTAATTACAGGTATTACCGGCCAGGACGGTGCTTACCTTGCCGAATTGTTACTATCAAAAAACTATGAGGTACATGGAATAAAAAGGCGTAGTTCGCTATTTAACACCGAACGCATTGATCATTTGTACCAGGATCCGCATGACGAAAACAGAAATTTCATCATGCATTACGGAGATCTTTCAGACTCCACAAACCTGATACGGATTATACAACAAGTGCAGCCTGATGAGATTTACAATCTGGGTGCGATGTCGCATGTTAAAGTTAGTTTTGATACGCCGGAATACACGGCAAATGCAGATGGAATTGGCACACTTAGGCTTTTAGAAGCTATAAGAATACTTCAGCTTATAAAAAAGACCAAAATTTACCAGGCTTCAACCTCAGAGCTTTATGGTTTAGTGCAGGCAGTTCCACAATCAGAAACCACACCGTTTTACCCACGCTCACCTTATGCTGTAGCTAAGCTATACGCCTATTGGATAACCGTCAACTACAGGGAAGCTTATAACATGTTTGCTTGCAACGGGATACTTTTTAACCACGAAAGTCCACTTCGCGGAGAAACATTTGTAACGCGCAAAATTACCCGCGGAGTTGTAAAAATTGCACTTGGGCTTCAGAATAAACTATTTCTGGGAAACCTTGACGCCCGCCGTGACTGGGGACATGCCAAAGATTATGTTGAGGCTATGTGGCTGATTTTGCAACAGGAAAAACCTGAAGATTATGTTATTGCAACTGGTATAACCACAGCTGTAAGGGAATTTGTAAAAATGGCCTTTAATGAAGTTGGTATTGAAATTGAATTTAAAGGAGAAGGTATTAATGAAAGAGGATACGTAACCTCTTGCAGCAATATAGATTACTTAGTTGAAATTGGAAAAGAAGTAGTTGCTGTAGACCCAGCTTACTTTCGCCCCACCGAGGTTGAACTTTTAATTGGCGACCCTACCAAAGCTATTGAAAAATTAGGTTGGAGGATTAAGTATGATTTAAAAATGCTGGTTAATGATATGGTAACATCTGATATTACCTTGTTCCAGAAGGAAAGAGTGTTAAAGGAATTAGGTTACGTAATTAAAAACCAATACGAATAGTTCAATAATTAAACCTAACTAACCTAAATTATGTGAATTTAATAATCATAGATGATGAACCGATTCAGCATTTTATCGTGAATAGAATGCTGAAACTATATATCTCTCTGGATCTTGACAAGATAAAACATAGTGATAATGGCTTTACGATCCTTGATTTTTTAGACAAAAACAAGGATAATGCCGATGAACTACCCGATATTATATTTCTTGACTTGCATATGCCGATCATGAATGGTTGGGATTTTTTAGAACATTTTGAGAAAGCACATAAAAAATTCAGCAAATCAATACTGGTATATGTCATCTCTTCATCAATTGACCCCAACGAAATATCACAATCCAAGAAATATACTTTTGTTAAAGATTATATAATTAAACCTATGACTACCGTGGCCCTAAAAAAAATATTTGAAGGTTACCAACCAACTTCTGGCAAAAACAATCTTTAGAATATGAAAATTGGTATTGAAAAAACATTACTTGATAAAATAAGCCAAATTACCCCACTCAAAAAACAAATAAAGTATTGGCAGGGCGAAGGTAAAAAAGTTGTCTTCACCAACGGTGTGTTTGATCTTCTACACATTGGCCACATCACTTACCTGGCTAAATCTGCAGAATTAGGTCATAAATTGGTTATAGGGCTTAATGCAGATGTATCAGTAAAACTTATTAAAGGAAATGACAGGCCAATAAACGATCAAAATAACCGTGCGGCTTTATTAGCCGCCTTATTTTTTGTGGATGCGGTGGTAATATTTGATGAAAGCACGCCTCTTGATTTAATCAGCACATTAATGCCCGATATATTGGTTAAAGGCGCTGATTATTCAATTGAAAATATAGTAGGCGCCGAAATGGTTATTGCAAATGGCGGAGAGGTAAAAACAATTGATTTGGTTGAGGGGTATTCATCAACTTCAATAATTGAAAAAATAAAAGAACAGACTTTATAAAAGATTAATTATAGACGCTCCCTAATAAGAACAAACTTGCTTAGCCAGGGTATTAATCTCATTTAAGAACAAATCCTGCATTCCCCTTTTTTTTATAATTTCTTCGTTAAGCTATCCCTCTGAAAACCTGTCGCAATTAATATGGCGTCGCAAGCTTAGCATACATAATGCCTTAAATGCAGATGCTAACCGGCGTAATCTGTGAATACCAATAGCAAAGTTCAATAACGGCAATTAATAGAACCTATTTCGTTTCAATTGTAATTGGCAGTTGGAAAAATCCTCCTCTACTTTTTTAAATATTAAAACTTAAACTAATTAAATAAAATGAAAACTTTGGCAAAATCTTTTAAAGCAGTTATCCTCGGTGACGCCGATACGGTACAACTTAGAAATGTATTCTTCGTTGTAATTATACCAATTATGATTTTGATATTCATGTTTATACCACATGGAAAAAATTAATCAAACATCGAAAGATAGCATCGAAGAGTTGTTCCGGGCTTAAAATTTATTATTTTATTATGCCCCTTTTATTCCCGAAGCAATGGTATTTATGCTTTGGGCTTTAGTTTTGTCTTGTTAATAATTTAGTCCCGGTTATTTATAATGATCGGGATTTTTTTGTGGTAACGTGGATCAGCAGCAAGGCGTTAAACAGGTTGTAGCTTGTATGAAGAGTAAGTTTGGAGAGAAATATGCATAGATTTGGGGAGCTGGGCGCCTCCCCAGTACCCGCAATGTATGCTCATATGTGAAAATTATTGAAAGTAGCTTTTTGAATGGTGATATGTGAAAAAAGCGTAGATATATTAATATATTAGGTGTTTAGAATGCTCGATTTTAAATAAAAACCTTTGCCTATAATATATCTAATATGTCGAGAATAGTAATTTACACTTTTGGTTCGTTAGGGGATCTTAACCCCTACCTGTCAATTGGATTAGAATTAAAAGAACTCGGGTTCGACGTAATAATTGCTACAAGTGATATTTATAAAGACACGGTTGAAAAAACCGGGTTATCTTTTCATTTCGTAAGGCCATTGTTTTCTGATTATATTAATAATGAAGAAATCGCCAAAAAAGCGATGGATTTAAAACGAGGCGGTGAATTTATAATCAAAGAAGTAATTTACGGGCATATTGAAGAAAGCTATGAAGATTTAATTTCCATAGCATCAACCGCAGATTTATTAATCACACATTCTATTTGCTATGCCGGGCCAATCGTGGCGGAAAAGTTAAAAATGCCGTGGATATCCTGTGCGCTATCGCCCAATATTTATTTATCATCATATGATCCACCCGTATTTCCGATTTCGCCTGTTTTTCAACATTTACCTCAATTGGGCAGAGGGGCAAATAAATTGTTTATCAATATAACAAAGCAAGTAGTTAAATCCTGGGGCAAACCTGTTGATACCTTTAGAAAACAATTGAAACTTCCTAAAGGCCGAGATCCGGTTTTCGAACAATTGCACTCGCCTTATTTAACACTCTCCCTGTTTTCATCTGTTATTGCCAAAAAACAACCGGATTGGCCACAAAATAATATCATTACCGGCTTTTGTTTTTATGATAACTCTTCAGTTAATCTGGCCCTTGAGTCATTCCTTAACGAAGGTGAGCAGCCCATATTATTTACATTGGGAACGGCAGCAGTACAAACAGCAGAAGATTTTTACGAAATCTGCTTTGAAGCCCTAAAGGGTATAAATACCCGTGCAGTTATCTTAAAAGGGAATAATAATGTAAATATCCCTTCTGATCTTGATTCAAACGTTTATGTTAGCGACTATATTCCATTTAATCAAGCGTTTGGCAAATGTTCTGTAATAGTCAATCAGGGTGGTATTGGAACAGTAGCTCAAGTTATGCGGGCAGGAAAACCAATGATAGGAGTACCTTTTAGCCATGATCAACCAGATAATGTATTCCGGGTAAAAAGATTGGGCATGGGTGAAGTTATTTATAGAGAAAATCTAACCGTTAAAAATCTGCAACAACAACTCCTTCTACTCTTGAAAAACCCCAATTATACACTTGCGGCAAAACAAGTTGCCGGGGAAATAAATGGTGAAAATGGAACAGTAAAAGCATGCCATGAGATTTGCAGTTTTTTCCAAAAACTATAAATATCAAATTCTCACGAAACATCCGATCTGAGTTGTTAACGGCAATCCTGAAGTATTAACAGATGCGATTAAAACCAGAAACAAACTAAAGCTCTGATGAGTTAAGCATCCGGGCGTGAATCCAATCTATTGAAACTATTCAGATTAGTTTTCCATTATCTCTTTAGATAACATATCGGCAATTTTTTTATTTCCCTTATCAGATGGATGCAGACCATCGTAGGTATAATTAATTGCCTCGGGGGGATAAGGATATTCATCTGTCGACGGATTAAAAGTGATCCCTTTATAATCAGGATATTTGTAATTTTTATAATTTCCTGTCAAGGGATCTTTCAGCCTTTTAAATTTCACCACGTTACTTATCCTTATACCGCTTTTATTATAGAGGTCTACAACTTTAAAATGTTCATAGCTGCCTATTTCCTTCACAGCCGTGGCAAATTGCGAAAGTTCCTGACCATTTTTGGCGTTATATGACCCGGTGGCGTTATTATGACTGTCGGCTATGTAAATAAAATCGCCCCGCTGCAATGGCGTAATGAGTATAACTTTGGCATCTCGATTTAACGACCTTATTTTATTTATGATGATACGATAAGCGCCGCATACGGTATTAAGTCCTGTATTATTTTTATAATCATCAAGATTACCTAATGGTAACCCAGCCCACCAATCATTTGTGCCCAGTAAAACCGAATAAACATCTGTTTTTTTGAGCCCCAGGTTGTCAATTTCTTTAGCTATTCCAATAGCTGTCCAACCATTATGCCCCTGATTAATGTATTTGATATTTGGCAGTTGCTCTACTACCCTGGTCAGATACCCTTTGGTCACCCTATTTCCAGTTTCGTCCAGGTGGTCATTGAGGTAAGTAATCGAATCACCAATGGCAGTCCATGTAGTTTCAACCGGTTTAAACGACGTAAAGCACAATAAAATGGATGCAAGTATTAGTTTTATTTTCATATTGGGTACTGTTATTTGATAGGGTGGTTATCGATCTACTTTTATTTACTAACTGTATAAATTGGCTGTAAAACCATTGTTTGAGTCTCTAATTCAAAGCTATGAAGTTACTTTATATTTCTATGTTGAATCGTCACCGGCTCTGTAAATTCCGGTAACCGGATCCCAGAGTTCCGCTGCCCCGTTTGTCCGAAAACTAAGTCCGCCGGTGAATCCTTACTTCCTTCCTTTCAATCATCCCCAAGAAATGAAAATAGATATCAGGGGAAGGGTTTGACACAATCCTGACCATAATCCTCTCTTAAACAGGTAAATTAGATTATGAAAAACAACACAACTTTCTGGTTCTTCACCGTCATGATCGCACTGATTGCGACAGTCGTGGTGTGCAAAATATAAGGATCACCGGCTTACCATACAACAACAAAGGGCAGACATTCAACATGCCCGCCCCTTGTAATCATTTTCATAATATTCTCAGCTCACGTCCTCTAAATAGGAAGCGTAACCCAAAAAGTACTACCTTTCCCAAGTTCACTTTCAGCCCATATTTTACCGTTGTGCCTGTCGACTATTTGGCTAGTTAAATATAGTCCTATGCCCAATCCTGATATACCAGGGTCATTACCTTCAATCCTGAAAAACCTGGAGAATATTTGCGAAAGTTTATCTGCGGCAATACCCAATCCGTAATCCTTTACACCAATTGTTACCTGATCTTTTGTATTGCTGAGAAATACTTCCACCTTATTTGCTTTTGGTGAGTATTTGATGGCGTTGGTCAGCAAATTAATGAGTACCTGCTCAATCCGATGAGGATCTCCGTTTATTTTTAAACTATGAACTTTACTTTCCAATATGATCTGGTAATTGATGTTGGATTGTTGTATCAGCTCAATGGCATTCTCCACAACAGTTTTTATCTCAAATTTTTCTGTGGCCAGCTGCATTTTTCCTGCTTCAATTTTAGATACATCCAACAAGTCATTTACCAGGGTTATAAGTTTCTTTACCTGGTGCATTGTCTTATCCACAAACCTCTTGCTGTTTTCGTTGGTTTCTAAACGATGGAGAATTTGCAAATATGCGCTTATGCTTGTTAACGGCGTTTTTAATTCGTGGCTGGCTAAACCAATAAATTCATCTTTTTTATCATTCAAAACCTTAGCTTCCTCGTATAATTTGGCATTATCTATACCAATGGCAGCCTGCGCTGCGATAGACGATACAAGATTTTCATGTTCTTTTGTAAATTTCCCAGGCTCCGGATGTCCAAAAAACAAACCGCCTATAACAGCCCCTCCCCTGGAAATAACCGGCACCGCCAAATAACTAACAACGGGTAAATGCCCTTCAGGCATACCATGATAAGGGGTATTCTTCCCGTAACGGGGATCTTTGGTAATATCATCTGATCTTACAACACCATGCCCAGAGAAAGTTGGATTGAAAACGGCTGTATTGCGGGGCATGCTAAATTTTTCAAAAGCTTCCTTAGGCGCACCCGAAAGTGTGTATAACATCATTGATTCGCCTTTCGCATCAACGGTATTATAAAAGAACGCGCCAAATTTCGCACCGGTTAGCTCGGTTGTTGCGTCGGTTACTTTTTGTATGATCTTATTCAGGTCCAGTTCTTCCGAAATGGTTTCTATTATCGTATTGATGACCTCCAATCGTTTGGTATAGGTCCGCGTGGCCTCATGACCAGCCTGCTGTTCGCTGATGTCACGGGCAATTTTAGAGGCACCAATGATTTTTCCGGTGCTGTCTGTTATTGGAGATATTGATAGTGAAATGGGGACCTCATGGCCATCCTTTGCAATCCGGATGGTTTGGAAGTGATCAACTCTGTTCCCCTTGATAATTTCGCCGATTATAAATTCTTCTTCGCCCATGCGGACTGGCGGTATTATAAGGGAGATATGTTTACCTAACACCTCAGCTTCTGTATAACCAAACATTTTTTCGGCCGCCCGGTTCCAGCTGGTGATGATCCCCCCTAATGTTTTACTCAGAATAGTATCATCAGAAGTATCAATAATTGAAGCCAGAATAGACTGTTTTTCTTCAGCTTTTTTTCTTTCCGTTATATCACGTGCAATTTTTGAGGCGCCAATAACCTTGCCGCCACTCCCTATTATCGGCGAGACCGTTATGGAGATTGGAATTTCATGGCCGTCCTTCGCTACACGAATAGTTTCAAAATGATCTAATTTATTTCCTTTGGTTATTTGTCCGATAATAAATTCTTCCTCTTTGATACGGGAAGGAGGAATGATCAGTGAAATATGCTTACCAACGGCTTCATTTGCCGTAAAACCAAACATTCTTTCCGCCGCCGGGTTCCAGCTGGTAATGATACCATCCAATGTTTTACTGATAATGGTATCATCAGAAGAGTTGACGATAGCAGCAAGCATAGCCTGTTTTTCTTCTCCTTCGGTTAATCGTGTTACATCAATCAGGGTATTTATAGCACCCGTTAAAATGCCCGCTTCATTAAAAACAGGGGCCGGGCAGGGTTTTACTTTAACTCTTGTACCATCCGGCCGTTCTACTATGATCTCTTCGCCTTCAATGGCAACGCCCTCTTTAAGCGTCCGGGCCATCGGACACAAATGAAGCGGCATAGGCTTCCCGTTTAAATAATATATTTTCCAGGAACCACACCAAAGATCTTTACCAATTTCAGGCTTTCTGCCCCAAAGTTTTTCTGCGGCTATATTGTATGAGGTAATATAGCCCAAACTGTCGCAAGTATAAACAGCGACAGGCAATTCATTATATAAAATATTTGCCAAATAATTATTGGTATACTCCCCCTTGTTTCCTACCAAAGGGATGGGCAAAAATATCGGATGAGATTCTGACATGATAAACGCAACAAGCAATATTCCAATTTGTTGTATTGAGCAACTAAAAATTCAAAAAAACGGCCAATACATTTCCCCGGTAATTTAAAACTAAAATCCGGTAGTTTTATTCCGCAACTGCTTGTTCATTGATAAAACTTTCCGCAACTGGCGTTAATGCGACAAAGTGGGTTTTCATTTTACAAGACCATATCTAAAAATCGATCTACCCATTTAACAAACTGTTAATCAGAAAGTTTTATTTAATGATGTTATTTTATTAAGCAAGGTATTGGGTGGATACCCAAAGTGACTTTTAAACGCGTATGAAAAATGGGAAAGATTTTCAAAACCTGCTTCAACATAAACATCAATGGGTTTTCGTTGCTTTTCTGCTATGTGGTAATGCGCCAGTTCCAGCCGCTTTTCTGTCAGCCATTTTTGTGGTGTTGTATTAAAGGCCTTTTTAAAATCCCTCCGGAAAGTTGCCAGGCTGCGGCCGGTAAGATACCCGAACCTATCCAATGTCATGTTGAACATGTAATGGCGCTCCATAAAATCGGTGAGGTTTATTTTACCCGGCTCTTCAAAGTTAGCGAGTAAACCGTCCACACTTTTATCAATTGTTCTTAATATGCTGATAGCTTCTTCAATTTTAATCGCGGCTATATCTGAAGGGAGGTTTTCGCCCAGGTCGAAATAAGGGATCAGCGATGCAAGGCAACTTTCCAACAATGGATGCTTTGAAAACCTATATACTTTTTTAAGCGGCTGTACCTTGCCAATCGCCTTATGCCTGGCGTAAAAGTCCGTTAACCTCTCTTTGGTAAGATGCATGGCAACAGCCTTGTGCGGGTGCCCATCTTTTGGATAATTGATAACAGTAGCCAATTGGTTACGGGGAATAAGAAAAACATCACCTGCATTGAAAATAAAGCTTGCATCAGCCTGGATAATTTTTGTTTCGCCCGAAATGAACCAAACCAGCATATGATGCTCAAACATCACCTCTGTTTTAAAGGCCTTGCCATTAAACTCCGAAAGCTTAATATCGGCAGTAATATATTTTGTTTCAAACTCCATTGATTCAACAGTAAATTTACAAAATAAAACGAGCCGAATAATGTATTCGACTTGTTAACCAAATCTGCATGGTCAGTACCTATCAATTAGCGGGAAATAATACACCCGTCATTTCTTCGGATAATGACCATAGTTTTTTCGCGTTTTCAGCATCAACCGAATATGCCTTTACCCCTCTCAGGGATAAAGGATCATCATAATTATGTTCAATGTTTCCTTCATCCAGTTCAGCTATATCCGCGTTCTCGCAATATACACCGCCAATGTCATTTAACTGTGCACTGGTAGCACACCAAACAGACGTTGCTGCTCCCTGCGCAACATTTTTAAGTTTAACTGCTACTTCAGGAAAGATATTTCCGTTGGCATCATGAGTGCCCATTTGCTGAAATAAAGCCATAGGAGCAACACGTCCAAGGTCGGTACCAATTATCGATCCGGGATGCAAGGAAAAAGCCCGTACGCCAAAAGCTTTGCCACGATAGTCCAGTTCAACCGTGAAAAGATTATTGGCTGTTTTGGATTGTCCGTAACCTTGTAATGTTTCATACTCCCGGTTAGTGAAGTTTGGGTCATCAAAATTGAAGGGCGCCATTTGGTGGCCGTATGAGGATACATTAATCACCCGGGCGCCATTTGCTTTTTTTAATGCCGACCAAAGTTTTGCCGTTAGTTGAAAATGCCCCAAATGGTTGGTAGAAAGCTGCGATTCATAACCCCGGCTATCACGTTGCAATGGCACCCACATAATACCTGCATTATTAACAAGGATATGAAGGGCATCATTTGTAGAAAGAAACTTTTCTGCAAATGCATTTATAGATTCCGGGTCCATAAGATCCATCTCCTCAATCGTCACATTATTCACGCCCTTTAAGTTGCCTGCAGCTTTATGGATATCCCGGGCCGGTACAACTACTTGAGCACCCGCAGCTACAAAAGCTTTCACTGTTTCCAATCCTATACCAGCATATCCGCCGGTTACGATAGCTGTTTTACCATTAAGATCAATTCCTTTTATAACATCGTGCACGGAGGATGTTGCGCCCAACCCGGAATTTATGGGTTGCTGTAAAGCCCCGTTGTAATTGTCTGTTAATTTCATCTTTTAAATTTTTTATAAGACAAAATTAACCATACCTCCATGAAGCAACTTTGTTTAAAACGTCAATATACTTTGTTTAAAACGTCAATTTTTGAGTGAAGGATGAAGTTGAAAGTCTAATGCTTGATCCTTTTCACCCCAAACCGTTTAAATATGGTATCCAATTTTGACGAAGGCATGGTTGCACTATGTTCCAGCGCTTCAAGGGCGGCATTCGATATCTGCCACCCTAAGGGAAGCACAGGCCAGAATGGTTTTCCATTAAATTTGTACGCCGAAGGCTGAAAACTTACGTAGGTATATCCATTGGTTTTTGTTGGCAACCGGCAGTTGATTAATTCTGCCCTAACACTATTTGCACTTCCAACGTTAAGTGCGCCCAATGGCGGCCCGAGTGGTTCATAAAAATTTTTGTCGTATACAGGAGACTCTATACCGGCGATACTGTTAGGTAGCGCCAAGATATTGATGCTTATATTTTTGAGTATAGGGTGATTGTCGGCTATCAATTTTGCCCGTACGCTCTCAAACACTTTTATCACTTGCAGGGAGGTTTCTCCGCCTGAATTTTCAATAGTACCTCCGTCTGTAAAATGCCTGTTATTATTCAATTTGGCTGTGGGGCTTACATAAGGAAACCTGGCACTCAGAAACCCTGCAGTACTTACGCGCATATCCCCCCTGCCGGGAATTTCCTGTTCCAGGAATATAGCCGACGGAAAGTCTTTTGAATTTAACAACACCGGGGCTATAATTCCTTTATTCCCGGATGGAATATCATAGGTATTTGAAAACAGTAAGGGAAGCTCCGTTTTACTATCATACCACATAGACATAAATGGTAGTTTTAAATCGATGTTACGATGTAAAGCATTTTGTTCCCAGTCCATTTCCATTAGCCTTGCCCTATCGGGTATGCCCGATAATCCAAAACTGGAATAAACCATATCGCGGCCCAACAAGGCAATAATATCTGATGTTAAATTATCTGTACCATATAAGGACCATGAATTGTGTGGATAAAAAAACTGGTCATTAGCAAGGTCTTTTAGGTGAGCATGTCTTGACGCATCCAACAACATTAACCCAACAGTACCACCCGAAGCGCCGGAATAAGAAAATGCATAATGCTGAAAACCCAATTTATTAAATTTCCCGGTATCGGCCCGCATCTCTTTATCCAATGTGCCTATTACCATGGTTGTCCAAACCGCTGCGCGGACTCCCCCGCCATGCGCGTTCACAAAATAAACAGGATAACTCTTTTTATACTGTTTATAATAGTTGTCTATTTCCTGTTCTCTTCCACGCAGCCACTTTTCGGCATAAGTATTTAAGGAGTCGGCTGTTTTCACGCAGGATGTATCAACTCCATTTTTAGTTTTGCAATGAGTTGTATCTGTTAAAACTGCTATACCATGGTAATTTGTTACGCTGCTTGAAGCACCGATAAAAGTGATAACCAATAAAATGGTTATCCAGGTAACGCCCGTTTTTTTTCCGATAAACAGCAAATAGGTAAAGAATAACAAGTAGCCGGCTACCGCGAAAAACACGAAGGGCATGGTATAAAACCTTGAGCTGTAAATAAACCTGGCCAGAAATGACGGAAAATTACAGGCGATAAAGAACGCCAGGCAAGCCAGGCCAGTTAACGTGATAAAAGGTGCAATTGGCCATTTTTTAATAATACCACTGCAGGTGCGCAAGGTGGTTGTGATTAAAAAAAGAATTGATAATATGATTAAGTCTAAAGCAAGATGAACAATGGCATAAGGTTGTGTATTATTTTTATCCATCCCCCAAATAACCATCGGAATGAACAATACTATTATGGTTATGCCATATTTTATCCAGTTAATCTCGCCGTTAGTATTCTTATAAAAACCATCTATCCAATGATGCTCTAAAATAATCCTGTACACAATCAACATCAGCAGAAATATAGCCAAAGGAGGTATACCCGAAAACCAATAGTCCATGTGGTAATTGTCCATAACTTTGAAAATCCCTACCGCCGGAATAAGAAAACCGGCTGCACCAAGCAGGCGGCTCAAATCTACTTCGGCCTTTGGCCTTTTGTGGGTTAGCGGATCTACCTTAAAATCGACTGATTTAAAAAAGAATTGAACATAATTCATTGCTCCGTCATACTCAAGAATTTTAGGTAAATACCAGCATAACAAAGCGATAATGGATGTAGAAAACAGGAACAGGTATACGCCCAATTTTTCGGCATTTAAAGAAAGTAAAAGATCCTGTCCCTGATCGCTGATATAAAGCAATGCAAACACAATCAATAAGGTAAAGAGCATCACCCTCCAACGCCAAAATAGTTGTGTTCCTTTTTTTAGAATATTGGTGATCATTCCGAGCCATAACAAAGCGAGATCGAGAATAATAGACTGCCAAAGGATAATGGCTACTACTGCTATGAGTAATATCCATTTTAAGCGGGATGGATACCCAACTATACTTGCATCAGGTAATGGATTTTTGGGGTTTGCCATATACAGATGGACTATTTTGGATGTTCCAAAATTCTCTATGTAGTCAAGAATGCCACCTAAAACAGTAAAAAGCGCTAAAGCGATAAATAGCCAATTAAACCTGAGGCTGTAACCTTCTACCCGAATTAAACGGGAAATTAACAACAATAAAAAGCCAACATAAAATATTATAAAGGCATAGTCGGCTTGATTTTGGGCAATCACCGTTTCAAGCCCGGTTACCTTTACTACCCTTGGTGTATCGGTATTTTTATACACGAGTAGGTTTTTGTAGGTTATACCCCATTCCTTTAACATTTTATCCCTGTCCAAATTGTTTAAATTGGTTTCCCAGGATAAGATTGCCTTGGGCGCATGCGCTGTAATGACCAGGTACTTATCCTTTTGGGTAAGCGTGGCTGTTATAAAAAGCCCGGCAGTAAAAAGCAAAAACAGCAACCTGAAATTTGGCGTGATCCAACGGAGAAGCTTTGTAAAAAACGTTTTCATGAGAAGAGGTTTGGTTCAATAAATCTATTGATAATGAATAACATAAGCAAGAAACTCAATAATTAAGTTTCAAAAATTCGCATGTAAAAAAAGGACGTTGTGTGGTTGCCATGGCTGAGCTAAAGGGGTCCGTCGCTCCTGCTACTAAGGCCTTGTCCATTTTATTATTGTTTTTGTTACTTAGCACTATTAACTTACTTTAGGGTATAGGTAAGGCTGCAAGGTTGAAATAGGATAAAAAGGCAATGCCAATTAAATACTAAAATAATGGAAATAGGAATAGACAGTTTTGCTTCAGCAATGTATGGCACAAACCAAAGCAACAGGTTGAGCAGTGTTGACGCTATGGAGCAATTGCTGCAAAGGATAACATTTGCGGACGAGGTTGGCCTGGATGTTTTTGGCATCGGCGAACATCATAAAAAAGAGTTTCTGGACTCGGCAACCGCTGTTATCCTCGCAGCAGCAGCAGCAAAAACTAGCAGGATAAAATTAACCAGCGCGGTCTCGGTTTTAAGCGCTGCTGATCCGGTAAGGGTATATCAAAGTTTTGCAACGCTGGATCTCATTTCTAAAGGCAGGGCCGAGTTGGTTGTTGGCCGCGGTTCTTCTATCGAAGCCTATCCCCTCTTTGGTTTCGACCTTGATGATTATGACGCGCTTTTTAAAGAAAAGCTGGACCTGCTATTAAAGATCCGCGACAATGAGTTTGTGACATGGACGGGTAAGTTTCGGCCGGCACTTGATAACCTGCCTGTTTATCCGCGGTCGCTACAACCTCAATTGCCCGTATGGCTTGGGGTTGGCGGCACACCTGCATCTTTTGCCAGGGCAGGGACCCTGGGTTTACCATTAATGGTGGCCATTATCGGCGGCGAAACCCATCGTTTCCGCCCGTTGATAGATTTGTACAGGGAAGCCGGCGCGCGGGCCGGGTTTAAACCCGAGCAATTGAAAGTGGGTTTGCACTCGCCGGGATATGTAGGAGCCAGCACGGAACAAGCAATTGCCGAATATTACCCCGGCTACGCGGAACTTTGGACCAAACTGGGCAGGCAACGTGGCTGGCCGCCGGTAACGAGGCCGCAGTTTGACGGATTGATCAGTCCGAAAGGTGTTTTGGTTGTAGGTGGCCCGGAACAGGTTGCTGAAAAGATATTGCGGCATAGTGAGGCGCTGGGTGGTATTTCGAGGTTTACATTCCAGATGGATAACGCCGGACTATCTCATGAAAAGTTGATGAGTGCCATTGAGTTGATAGGAACCAAGGTGATTCCCTTAGTTAAAAGTGGAATGAAGGAATGATGTACCCACTATATCGATCTAAATTTTCAAAAATAATTTAGATCGATATAAAAAGTATAGCAAACCTATTTGCGTACAAGTGATGGCCGATGCCGACCATACCGCACGCCATTTTTCAGGAGCCATTTTCACCACGCCGCCTAATAAATAGTTCGCTGTATGCTGAAAATCAACCATCCCCTCTGATGCAAGATAAATGAGTATGGAGTTTAGGCCTATAATTACAAATGGAAACGCCCATTTACGATATCCTGCAACATCAATCACCAAATAAAATACCGAAAGAAGCATAAGGCTCCATCCCCCTACATATAAAACAAAGGAGCTTGTCCAAAGTCGCTTGTTGATAGGGAAAACTGTTTGCCATAATAAACCCAAAGCTATACAGGCCAATCCCATAAAAAAAAGAGCCACTCCCTTTTTCCACATTGGCCAGTCAGTGGATTCTTGTTCTAAAAACTGCCCCGTGAATATCCCCATTAGCGCCGTTCCGATGGCGGGGATAGTTGATAAAATCCCTTCAGGATCATGAACTTTATCATGAAGCCTGCCAGGTAGTAGTAAACGATCGATATATGACTCCAGGCTGCCGTTCATCGTTAATACCCCTGCTCCATACCCCGGAACAGGAATGAGGGTCATAGCCGCCCAGTAACCCAGTAATAAAACACCGAACCAAATAACCTGCCCCCTCAAATTAAAATTCAAATAGATCAAGCCGGCAAAAAACCAGGCGAGACCTATCCTGCCCAATACGCTTGCAAAGCGAATATTTTCGTATCCATTGAATTTTAAAAGACCATTGACCACCATACCCAAAAAAATCAGAATTATAGTGCGTCTGATCATGGATTTATAGATCCCCCATTTTACTTTGGAAGGTAAAAGCAGGATATCATTGACCCCATGTTGGTTGATTTTATTTTTCATAGAATAAGGCATAGAGATGCCCGCTATGAATAAAAACAGGGGAAAAATCATGTCATAAAAAGTTATGCCATTCCATACCGTATGGTGCAACTGGCCAGACATCCACATAAACAGCGGCCATCCGGTTGCTTTTGCCAGGGCGTGAACAATTCCTTCGCCGCTCATGATCCAAAACATGTCAAAACCCCGTAAGGCATCAAGCGACATTAAGCGGGCCGGCTTCGATTTATTAACTACTTTACCAGGTTCAACGTTCCTGTTCATGATATTCTTATTTTAAATCTTCGGCCATTACTTTCCTATACTTTTTATACAGCAATTCTGCCGTAACTACGCTATTGCCAGCAGCCTGAACAGGGTAGCTTTTACTTGTGTTAACCCAGCTCCATTCCCATTCACTTATCGCTTTATCAAACGCTTTAAGATCCGGTTCTTTGTTAGTACTTATTGATTTATTAAGCACCTCAAAAAATTTCTGCCACCTCACTTTATAAAAATCATTCAGTAAACCACTCCATTGCCGGCATGAATACTCATGCAATGGGCTATTTTTATCCCCCCAAAGCGTGATGAGGTTGCGTGCGTTGCGTTCATAAAGCTTTTTTTCTTCGGGGTTTGTACCCCAGCTTTTGGCATCTGCTATCCATGGCCCCAACAAAAAGTCTTTTCTGGTTGCTAATAGTTTATCCATATCAGTAATCAATGCTAAATAATCAGCAGCCGCTTTATTAAATGCGCCGATGTCTTTATCCTGGTATGCTTTAAGCCATTTAACCTGCAAGGGTCGGGCGTAATTTGCCAATACCTGGCGCGTCAGGTCTACCAGATCGTAATTAAAACCACTGCTATTCTGGCAAACCGCGGCGGCTGAAATTAATTTATCCCAGGCGGGAAGCAGATCTGCACGGCGGTAATTTAATTTTGTGCGGGTCCAAACTGCAGCAGAATCAAGCGTAGGCCGACCGGTAATGATTGATTCCGCACCATCCCGAATATCCTTTCCATTAAACACCGTTCCTCTCAATACCTTCCAGGCCTCCAGCGCATCGGCGCTTTGCATGCCATAACGATTATAAATATACCCGGGCAACCACTCATCAAGGTTAACAGGTACATCCTGCCAGGTATTTTGCATCATTAACTCGTATAAAACAGGCGTTTGTTCAATTGCTTCCATCGTTAAACCTATCCCCACCATTTTACCTGATTGCGGATCATGCAAGGCTGTTGCAGGCTGTTTTGCTACGGCATCCATCCTGCCAAATAAACTGATATTACCACCGTAATTATGAAGCATATTCCAGATCCATGGTTTGCCATAGAAAGCATTGGTACGCTTCCATATCGGTTCAAAATCAGTATTCAGATCCAGGATGATCATGTGCTCATTGGGCACAGCACTCAGCAAAGCTTTTATCTGTTCATCATGCCAAAACTCCTTGTCGCTAAAAAACAACCAGCCCTGCATAACCCAAACGGCCTTAGGATCGGCGCCTTTCATCCCATCATAAACCCTCGCGCTTAATTCTGACAGGAACGCAGGATCATTGGAAGGCGGTTCGTTCTCATTAAACGTATCTGCAGAGTAAAGGTGATCTGATCCATATATCCTGGTTTGTTCTTCAATAAACCGTTTACCAATTTCTGCAAAAAGGGGATCTTTAGCATCCAGTATATAGGTGTCCTCGAATCCGTTTTTCCAGTTAGTTTTTTTAAGCTTTGCCTGCGGAAACCGTGTTTTAAATGAGGCAGGTACATGCCCTGTAAATGCGGGCAATACCGGTTTTATACCCAATTCTCTTTCTCTTTTCAATATCTTTAACTGCAGGTCTTTATGGCCGTTTATCCAACTTTGCGGTAAAGGGCCTCCCCATTTATCTATATTCCCCATATAAAACCAGCCAAAGTAAGCAGGTCCGCTAAAAAAGTTCTGCATATCGGCCCCGCTAAAGCCCAGGTCTGTGTAAACCTTGTTCCAAACATATTCCTGGCCGGTAATAGCAAGTGGCATGTTGATACCGTGCATTGCCATCCAGTCTATCTCCTTTTCCCATCTTTTCCAGTCCCACCAACTCATACTGTAGCTGTAGGTACAATAGTTTAAATAGTAGCGATAATCATAAGGGCTGTTTCTTCTTGTTTTATGATCAGGAACGGGGAGTTGTTGAGGTAAATTCAGATTTGTACCATTCCACGTTACCTGGCAATGGCCGTATTCGTTCAAATAGTAATATAATGCCGATGCTACGGCAACGCCATTATTACCCCTTAAAATTATTTTTCCTTTTGCTCCTTCAACCTCAAAAGCATCTTTGGAATTATTGTTTTCCAATGCCTCAACCACAAACATTTTAGCATGTGCCGGAATAACCCTGCTGATAAGCGCATAAGATGAATTAACATTTAGCTGTGCTTTTGTTTTTGCTGAAATACAGCAAATAAAGGCAACAAGTAAATATTTAAGCTTGTATATTTTTTTCATGGTGGTAGGCGATTATTGGGGCCAATGCATCATTATATAACCTTAAGCCAGGTTATTTTATAAGTGTATTTTTAGCCTCGGTCATAAACCGGTCGTTTAGTGAAGGGTGTTTTACGTTGTTTAAAATAATCACAGGAACCACCTTTGAGTTGATCACATTTATTTTACTAAGATTTAACTTATCTACATCATCAAAAATAAATGGGCTCCTGAAATCCTCGCCGACATGATTTATCCGCATATTTTTAAATGTGATACCTTCGGCATGCCTTACATAAAAGGCAGAAGCAGGCAGTTCTCCAAACATCGAAAACTCAGGGTAATCGCCGCTTTTCTCGGGTACTTTGATCAGGGAATCTGCATTGAAATAAGCTATACTCTTTTTTGCAACGCCTTTATAGCTGATATCAATATTTTCAAGGGTTACATTGGTTACATTAAAACCTGGCAAACCCATAATAGAGGATGGAAATATATTGTGAGGAAACAACTCGGCCGGCCCTTCCATATGATATCCTGCATCCGGTTTTCCTGCAGGCACTTCAACTTTCACATTTGCTATAAATACATTACTAATTTTACCCGGAGGGCTTTTCTTGTTGCGTTTACCCAGGCGGATGAATATGGCATTCCCCGTATTTTTTGCGGTTACATTACGTATATCAATATCCTCAATAACAGCCCCATCTACAGATTCAATGGCGATGGCAGACCGGAAAGTATCATACACATAGATGCCACGAACGGTTATTTTCTTAAAGCCGCCAAATGATGCTGTACCCATTTTGAGGGCGCTCGCGCTTGAGCGAATTTTACAGTTGGCTATATATATATTTTCGCAGGCGCCAAGAGGATCTGAAGATTTAAGGCAAATCCCATCATCTGCAACATTGAAAAAACTATTGGTAAGCTTTACGTTTTTACAGTCAACAAGATCAATTCCATCGTTATTTAAAAATGTGTTACTAACAACGCGGATGCTATCAACAACCATGTTGGTACAGTTTCTGTAATCCTGTATCCAGCACAATCCATTTTTAATAGTGATGTTTTTAATACTTACTTTATCACATTTTTCGAAAAAGATCAACTTAGGCCGGTTATCTTCCTGAGGGCGCATCTGGTGCCAATCATTATAAGTTTGCCATTCCGAATCTTTTAAAGTGCCGCTTTTTAGCATTTTATAGATATCCTTTAATAATTCATCACCATTGCCATCTATAATCCCTTTGCCGGTAATTGATACGTTTTGCTGTCCTTCGGCACAAATTAATGGAGAAGCCTTGCCAGGGCCGTATACTATTCGTTTTGCCGATGCCAGCAATACCGCTCCCGCGGCTAAGCGCAGCTCAACATTTGATTTTAAATGAATAACTCCTGTAATAAAAGTACCTGCTGGTATCAATACTGTACCCCCGCCGGCCTTACCGGCCATATCAATTGCTTTTTGGATATAAACCGCATTATCTGTTTTACCATCCGCTACGGCACCAACCTTCTTAATATTGATAATGCCGCTTTTTGCCTCTGCCGAATTAACCAGCAGTACCGAAAAAATAATAAATAGTATTGATCTCATCTTTTGAATAGTGGAAGTTTCAAAGCTAATAATAAGATTAATCCCCCAATCTTTACAAGACTGGGGGATTAAAATATTGGCTGTTAGTACCCAGGGTTTTGTATCAGCTTGGGGTTTAACTGCATTTCGGGTCTTGGGATCGGGAAAATCCGCTTGGCGGGGTTGGCATCTGTTTTAATGCCCCAGGATTTTTCAAACTGTCCAAAGCGTATCATATCATTACGGCGCCACATTTCCATAGCCAGTTCCCTGCCGCGCTCATCTAAAATATCCTGCAAGGTTACAGCAGCCAATGGCGATGCCTTGGCACGCGCCCTTACCTGGTTAACCAATGATAATGGCGAATCGCCGTTGGTTGCAGTTGCACCTCTTAAAATGGCTTCGGCTTTCTCCAGCAGCACATCGGCATACCTGAACATCGGCACATCATTGCCCTGATTACGATCTGTGTTTAAGCTGTCTGGATAAAATTTATTGTTCCTGTAACCTTCTTCGTTAGCAAGTTCATCATTACCAATATCAAAAGTTGCGTTATTTTTCCAAACAATATCAGGCGTAAACTCCAGTTGGTGTACAACAGTTGCATTTGGGTTAGGGCCGCTATAACTTGCATCAAGGCCAATATTTGTAGTAGTAATGTTTATTGGCGTACCATCATTATTGTATTGCTTACCAACAAGGTATTGTTTTTTGCGAATGTCATTTGCATCGTTAAACAAAGCATAATACTCTTTGTAGGTATAAACCGGACCATCCGGAGTATAAGGCATTTTATACTTATTTTTCAAATTAGGGTTAATTGTCCAGCGGGCATAGTATTGTCCCTGCGCCTGAACGCCATCATAAGGTACGGCAAATATAAAATCCTTAATCTGCGGACCGTTATTAGGTTTAAACATGCCCAAATAATCGGCGTCTAAAGAATATTGGCCACCTTTTATAATATTATCGCACATGGTAACCGCGTCCTGATATCTTGGCGTGCCAATGTAGTATTGTGCATTAAGATACATTTTTGCAAGGATTGCGTACGCTAAACCTTTGGTTGGCCTGCCATACGTTGTAACCCCTGCAGTAGCACTCAGATCAGGAATTTGTGCCAATAATTCGCTTTCGATAAAAGCAAACACAGTTGCCCTTGGCTGGGTGCCCAGGTTGGTGGTATCACCAAACTTTTTGCTGATAGGCACATTTCCGAAAAGGTCCATCAGGTAAAAATAAGACAATGCCCGCATGGTTTTAATTTCGGCAAGGGTTTGTTTTTTGGCGTCGCTTGCAGGTGTAGCATCAAATAATGATAATACCTGGTTACATAAACTTATGGTTCCGTAACCCCACTGCCAGCAGGTTTCTGTCATACCGTTATCGGGTGTTACGGTGTGGAGGTTCACGGTTGAATAGGTGCCCCCGTCAAGCCAGTTACCGCCACGCGCTACCAGCACATTTTCGTCTGTACTTAAATTTTGTAATAACCAATACTGCCTGCCCGGCGCCCCCCGAAACGAGGTATAAATAGGCCCTGTAGCAGCTACGTACTGCGCAGGAGTAGTTGGAAAAATAGAGGGAGTAAGCGCCGATTTAGGAGTTATATCTAATTTTGTACAACCCGAAAGGTAAATTGCCGCCATAACCAAGGCAACAAGGCCCGGTTTTATATATCTTTTTAAATTGTTCATCTCTTGTTAGGTTAATGGTTATTATAAATCAACTTGGATACCGGCAAGGAAACTCCTTGTTTTTGGGTAAAAATTATTACTATCAACTCCAATAAACTGGCCGCTGGCCTGGTTGTCGATGTTCAAATTCAATTCAGGATCAACCCCTTTGTATTTGGTAATAATAAATAAGTTGGTACCGGTAACATACAAGCGGATGCCATGTACATAGTTACCCGGAACATTTATTTTGTATGCAAGTGTGGCGTTACTTAACCTAATAAACGCGCCACTTTCCAAATAACGGGTTGAATACAAGTTGGCGTTAACATCGGTGCCCGGCTCACTTAACGTAAGGGTAGGCACGCCGTGTGCCGAAGCCTGAGTTGGCTGATTAAAGCTGGCCAATGATGCGTTCATGATTTTATTACCGCCCTGGCCTCTGAAAAAGAAATTTAGGCTAAAGTTTTTATAAGTAAAATCGTTACCTAAACCAAAGGTATAGGTTGGCTGCGCGTTACCTGCGTAAGTTTGATCGGCACTTGTAGGTGTTGTAGTTGGCTGGCCATTGGCGCCTAAAAATGTTGATACGCCATTGGGGCGGCCAAGATATTTTAGGGTATAAAATTCGCCAAGCGGGTAACCGGCTTCAATGATGGATACGTTTATCCCGCTTTGACCCGGTCCCTCAGGGTCGCCTCTGTATATTTTAGATAGATTTGGGGCAAGGGCTGTAATCTTATTTTTGTTGAATGAAATATTACCGTAGCTGCTCCACGTAAAGTCTTTTGATTTAATAGGCGTACCGTTAAGTGCTATCTCCACACCTTTATTGCTCATGCTACCTACGTTCATAACCTTGTAATTTACAAAGTTATTGATAAGCGGTACCGGAACGCTGGTGATCATATCGGTTGTTTTTTTATTGTAGATGTCAACCGAACCGCCCAAACGTCCTTTCAATATAGAGAAATCAATACCGCCATTTAGCGTGCCGGTACTTTCCCACTTCAAATCCGGATTCGGGTTTTGGGTTACACCAATAGCACCTATATAAGCACCGTTGTAATAAAAACTGCCCGTGGTGCCATAAAGCGTTATAGGCGTATATGGCGAGAAGCCTAATGAGTTACCAGTTTTACCGTATCCTACCCTCAGTTTCAGATCATCAAACAATGATTGCGATTTCATGAAACCTTCGTCGATCACGCGCCATGCAGCAGATACAGCAGGGAAATACCCCCAACGTTTGTTGGTACCAAAAGCGTTTGATCCATCGCGACGTACCGATGCCTGCAAAAGGTATTTACCTTCGTAACTGTAATTAAGACGCGAATAAAATGATATCAGGCGTAAAGTTTCCTCGTTAACACCACCATAATCAACACGGTAGTTGGAAGCCGGTGTACCCAGTGCCAGGTTGCTATAGCCGGTAGCATCAGAAATAAAATTTTGATTGGTTGACTGAAAACCGTTTCCTTTAGTTGTCTGGTCTATTGAATAACCAAACAACGCTTTAAAACTGTGCTTATCATTCCAGTTATGAGCATAGGTTAAATAATTTTCAAATAACTTTTTTGTATCCTGGTAAGTTGAGCGGATGGCTTTACCATTAAGGCTTGGAGCAAGCTCAGATGCCGAATTGTAATAAGTATTGCTATTGGTATTTGTTTCCTGGTAGGCTAAGTTGAAATTGTAAAGCAAACCGGCAGGTAATATCAGTTCGCCGCGTACATTACCTAACAACAGGTTAATTTTTTGTTTATAAGTATCATTGGTAATAAGGCCAACCGGGTTATAACCTAATTTTAAAGTAGGGTCATTATAAAATGTTCCGTCGGCGTTATAAATGGTACGCGTAGGTAAATACTGAACTATTGATTTAAATAATCCCGGACTTTGGCCATTTGCACTTGACAACGGAATATCATTAACCAGCAGGTTGGAGTTCGTAACCGCATTGCTTAGGGAAAAATCCAATTTCAATTTATCATTCAGTGCTTTTTGGGTGATATTAAGCCTGCCTGTAACACGTTTTAAATCACTGGTTTTAACAATACCCTGGTTGTCCAGGTAATTTAAACTTCCGTTATAGGTAGTTTTATCGGTACCGCCGCCAAAAGAAAGGTTGTGGTTTTGCGAAAAACCCGTGTTGCGTTCAACCGCCTTTTGCCAGTCAGTATTTCCACCGTTATCATTTGCCGGTGTAAAACTTTGCCCGTTAGCTTTTACATAAGCCCTAAGCTGATCGGCGCTGGCCACATCAAACTGGTTAGATACTTTTTCAAAGGCTCCGTAACCATTATAAGTCATCCTCATCTGGCCCGCTTTAGCCTTTTTAGTAGTTACTATAATCACACCATTGGTAGCCCTGGTTCCGTAGATTGCAGCGGCAGAAGCATCTTTTAATACATCTATTGAAGCAATATCCGAAGGAGCAATCAAATTAAAATCGGCTCCGGGTACGCCATCTATCACATAAAATGGTACAGAAGCTTCGCCTGTACGTATAGACGATGGTCCACGGAGCGTAACAGACGCTTTGCTATTTGGGTTACCATCGCTGGTAATATTTAAACCGGCCACTTTACCTTCCAGCAAATCGGCGGGGCTTGATACTACCCCAGCGTTAAATTGCTCGGCCTTAACGGTTGAAATGGCGCTGGTCAGCTCTTTTTTGGTGCTGCTGCCATAACCTATAACTACCACTTCATTCAGTCCTCTTTTTTCTTCGGTCAGTGTAATTGTTAATGACGTTTGGTCTTCAATCAACACCTCTTTTGTTTCAAATCCAATAAAGCGAAATTGTATAGTGTTTCCCTTTTCGGCCATTATAGCAAACGTACCGTCAGTTGCTGTAGTGGTAATTGTTGCAGAACCCTTTATCTGTACGGTAACACCGGGTATAGCAAGCCCATCTTTATCCGTAACCTTTCCGGTAATACGGCGGGGAACCGCTTTACTGTTGTTATCAGCCGTCCCCTCCGGGCTCAGTTCCTTAATAATGATGGTATTATCATCCAACTCATAAGTAAGGGGCTGCGATTTAAAAATCTGGTTCAGGGCTTCGCCAAGCTCAATATTTGAGGCATGGATAGTTACCGGTTTAGCTTTTTTGAAAACCTGGCTGTTGTACATAAACAAAAAGCCTGTTTGTTTCTTTAATTGCTTTAAAACCGACTTTAAACCAGCTTTATCATTGGAAAGGCTAACCTTTTGCGCCAATGTATTTGCACTGATGTGAAGCGTTAATACAAATAAAAGGATACCCGTTATTTTCATAATCCTAAGTACCTGTTTTAAATAATTGTCATATTGACTAATTGGTTTTCGGTCCTGGCAAAAAGGCACAGGAATTTTAGAATGCAGAAGTTGTTTCATACATTTGAATGTTTGGGTTAAGTTATAATTGGTGCTGTAAACTGGTTATTAACAGGTTAATCTGATCACATTTGCCTTCCCGGCCGCAATCCGGGGAGGTATTAATTCAGATACCTTAACATTAATTGGTTTCGTAATTTATCTCTCCATAATTTTCTGATTAGGCTTTTAAAATTTATTTTTTGTGAACAATTATTTTGTTTCCATCGATAGTGAATTTTACCCCGCCTGTTGATTCCAGTATTTTAATTACCCTCGACAGGTTATTGTCTCTCTTTACTGCACCTGTAAAATTCAAAACAGGTTTAGGACCATCGTATTCTACTTCAACATTATACCATCTGGATAGTTGTAGCATAACCTGTTCCAGCTCTGTATTATCAAACTGGAATAAGCCATTTTTCCATGCAATAACATCCTCTATATCAACCTCGTTAACTACAAAGGCTTGACTATCTGTTTTATAGATAGCCTGTTGCCCCGGCACTAATAATTGATTTTCTTTCCCTCTTGAAATTCTGACAGAACCTTCCAGAAGGGTGGTTTTATAAACTGGCTGATCTTTGTATGCACTTATATTGAAGTGGGTTCCCAACACCTCAACCTGCTGATCGCCGAAGCTTACATGGAATGGCATTTTTTTGTTTTTAGCCACCTCGAAATACGCTTCGCCTGTAAGGGAAACATTTCTTACTTTACCCTTAAAAGCTATGGGAAAAGTAATTGATGATTCGGAGTTAAGCATTACTATGGTACCATCGGGCAATTGTAACTTATACTGCCCTCCCCGCGGGGTCGACATGGTATTATAAACAGGTGCCCCTTCAGTAGCTCCATTTTGATTGTATTTAAGCTCTCCATTGGCAAGCTTTACAACAGATGCACTACCCTGAACTGCCAGCTTACCGTTTTTGGCATCATTTAACATAATCCTGGTGCCATTGGATAGGGTTAAAACAGCATTGTTTCCTCCAGGTTTGATATCGTTCGAAATTTTCACCTGGGACGTACCGAAGTTGGTTTGTTTAGATTTAAAAAAAAACAACCCGACCGATAAAAGCAAAATTGCTGCAGCTGCATACTTTACCCACGAAATTCTCGCTATACCTTTTACTATAGCACTTCCGCTTTCAGGTTTGCCAGGTTGAACTGCGAAAACAGCATCCAGCATTTTTTCTTTTTGGCCCTGGGCAAATACATCATTTTCCATATTGGTGGATGTGTTTGACATAAACACGTCTTCCATCAAACTTTTAATCACTTCCTCCTGCAAAGGATCGTTGATGATTTGCATTAGTTCATCACGCTCCTTTTCTGTAGCAGTCTTGTCGAAATAATTTTGGAATAAATAATTTAGTCTTTCAGGCTTCATTTGGGACATATACACCTAAAGACACTTAAAAAGAAAAAAAGGGGTAGTTGAACTACAAAAAATATTATTTTTATTTAAAAATCAACTGAGCGAGCAAGATCACGACTAAAACGCCGTCATTTTCCACATTAACATTGCTTTTTAGAAACTTAATAGCCGATTTTATATGTTTCTTGACCGTTTCTGGCGAAATATTTAATTTCTGCGCTATTTCTTCATACTTTAAGCGCTCATTCCTACTTAATAAATAAACTTTTTTTTGTTGAGGCGGAAGCTTTTCTATGGCCTTTTCCAACAATGCCCGGTAGAATTCCCCGGATTTATCATCATCATTCAGAATAGAATTTTCTTCAAAATCTTTTTCCCACTCCAATTGGCGTACTTTTTCGTTCGCTTTTTTGCGTAGAAAATTATAGGTCTGATTGCGGCTGATTATAAAGAGGTAATTACTGAAGCTTTCTATTCCGCTTAAGTCTTCTTTTTTTGTCCATATTTTTATAAATACGTCCTGAACAATTTCCTCGGTTATTTCCAAAGACTCAGTTAATCTGTAAACATAATCACCAAGTGATTTATAATAGCCATCAAAAAGTTTGGAAAAAGCCCGCTCACTTCCTGAAATCACTTGTTTTATAAGTTCACTTTCATTAGGAATGGGTTTGATAGCCATTGTTACTTAATTAAACCGTTAAATTTATGTAAAATAAATGTTATTGTAGATTTATAATTGGTGCTGCAAAATAGTTAATAATTAATTTAATCTCCTCAATAAATGTTGAAATTTTGATTTTAGTAAAAAGCTAAAAAAAACTTAAAACGGCTGAAATGATTGGAATGATCGGATGATAAATTGGGGCAAGAAGATCTGGAGGATCTTCTCATTTTTTAACATTTGAAAAACAATATAGCCCTAAAAGAAGTAAAACCAGCAGACCCTCCCAAAGCAGATGCAAAAGCCGCAAACGTTGTTACTGACAACAAACCAAACCCGCAGGTAAAAAATTAACAAATGCAGTATTATTGGGATCTGTCGCTATTGCATCGAGCCCCTCTACGCAAAACAAAGAAGCCTTAAGTCCACTTTGAACCTAAGGCTTCTTTGTTATTTACTTCGCTGCTAAATAGCCTGACAAGGCTGTTAGATCACAACCTAAAATTAAATGAAATATAAGGATACCATCCCTCATCAGAGTGGCCGGCCATCAACTGCACTACGGTTAATGAGGCTGGCGCAAAGTACAATCCGCCACCTGTTCCTGAGTGCCATTTATCAGAATGCTCGCCATTAACCCAAACGCGGCCGGTATCATAAAAGCCGATCAGCCCTAATTGGCCGGGTATTATATAACTGGCAATATCAGCTATCTTTACCCTGGCCTGCAGATTGTTAAATACCATATGCTGCCCCGCGAAGCGGTTTTGCAGATAGCCCAACAGGTTACCCTGCCCGCCCAGGAACATGGATTGATAAAATCCCGGTTTACCAAAACTTACACCACCACCAACACGATCTGACAACACAATAGAACCTGTTGAATTTATTTTTTGATAATAGGTGAATTCCGGCCTGATTTGTACAAATGATTTCGAATAATTATTAAGGCCGGTATATCCCTGCAGGTTTACAAACAAGTAATAACCTTTTTTTGGCAAAATACCATTATCCCGGTGGTTGCTCTCCAAATTTATCTGTGCGCCCAAATGCGCTTTGTCTTTATTTATAGTTAAACTATCATAAGCATTAACCTTGGATGACTGGGTGATAAAACGCCCCGCATTGTCGGCCAGGTCAAGACGATAGAACTGGAAAGACGGACCTACGCTTATTGAAGTTCCGTGGGCTAATCGCCAACGCAAGGCGGGATCAACCTGGTATATATCATACCGGGTGCGGTAAAACCGGCGATAATTACCGGTTTTATCCAGTACAGTTTCGTTACCGCGGCCAAAAAAGTTTACGGTATTATCCGGTGCTTGTGCAAATGCCTGCAGGGTAAAATCAGCTTTTCCAAAAGCCTGAATCCATTCGCCATTATATTTTATCCTGAATGCATCGGTAGCAAAAGAATGCGTGATCATCAGTTGCTGTACAGTGGAGTAAGGCAGCTTTCTGAAACCATCCACACCCGTATATTTAAACCCCAAACCTAACAGGAAGCCATCATCTTTATTCAACCCGGCTGTAGCCAAAGGCATCCAGATATTGTACGTGCTGGCTGGCACAAACCTGTTATTTGCGGTATCATTAGATAAATGCTTGCTTAAACGTCCAACGTCGCCGGTAAATTTTATATTATTAGTTGGCCCGTAAACTTTTACTTTACGATTGGCCTGCTTTACATCAATCAATTTTGTACCGGCGCTATCAATCACCCTCAGATTGATGAGTGTATTGCTGGTATTGATTACTATTTTATCATCACCACCAGATACATATAACCTCAATTCTTTAGTAACATCCGGATGGTAAGTCATATTCATTACCGTATCCTTAACCTGTCCGTTTTTATTTATTTTATTGATGGCAACCCTCATGCCGTTGTTATCGCCATCTGTAATAGTCACCAGTTCATCCTTATCGGTTGTACGAACATCAACAATACGGTTAACAAACTTAAAGTATTCATCCATTGCGGCAGGAATATTATCCCTGCGCTGCTTTAGTTTGCTAAACAATACATTGTGACGAATGCGGTAAGTTTCAACCGGCAACCGTTTAAGTGCTTCCTCCAACACCGCGTCCGTTTCGGCTTTTACAAATTCATTGGCAATCCTCATCCAGTCTGCATGACTGAACTGAGCATCCGGAAACGCTTTTATAAAACGGGTTTTAAACAGAGAATACTTTACATGGGGAATTTTGCCATCAAAATGATCAAGCAGAGGATCTATCCACGGCAAAGTAGCAATAGAAGGAAATAAACCTTCAGATAGATGGAATACCTGGTCGCGGTCGCGGGGCACACCTACATAAAGTTTTTCTTTTCCGTTTTTGGTAGTAGCCCATCGCCACTGGTCTTCATGCCTGTCCCAGTCCCCAATCAGTAAATCCAGCATACGGGCACGCAAAAACGTCTCTCCATCAATGCGGTTATCATAACTTTTAACCACTTCACGTGTCATCTTAATCGTATTGTCTGATGGGCCAATGGGTTCCCGTTCCTCCAGCAAGCATACTACGCCTGTAAATATTTTACTGTATTCGCCCAGCGCATCATCGGCCACTACTAAGCCTATAATGGGATTAGCATGAGGCACCCCGGCCGCTTCAGCAAGCGGGGGCACTATTAATGCGGAAAAAGGGTGTTGCCCACTCATGGCATCATCAACCCAATCAACTGCAAATGTGCCCTGCAGGTTATCTGGCAATAATTTTTCAGGTGTTTTCTCAACCGTACGCAACACCCATTCATGACCATTTTTATCCTTTAGTCGCAGGGATTTGGATTGCATTCCCCCACCCTCGCGAATTGGAATAAGGCCCCCATGAATTTGAGATAATCTAATCACCGGTAGTTTTACCGGTTCTGCCCATTCTCTCCTATAATTTTCACCAAACAGCCAACGATGAATGCCGGTAACCTTATTATAGGATGGATGCACTTTTACAATTGCACTATCTGCATTTTTTTTTACAGATGCATTTTCCTGTCCTTTTACAAAGGATGCATTAATTGCCAAGAAGGAAAAAAATATGAGTAATTTATTATTCATGCTAATAGGGAATTAAGAGACAAGTTAAATAAAAGCTTGACAATTTCACCAAATACCAATACAAGTATTGCCATAGTAGCCCCTAAAGGCTTTTTGAAAGTACTTTTTCTGATTAAAAATATCTATCAGACGGTTTTATTGCATAAACTAACGTTAAATACAAATTACTGGGCTTTTTTTTTGAACTATCATCATTAAAATCAATTTTATGTGCTTTAATAATGGTAGTTCATACTAATAAAGTCTCGGCCATGATCAATTTTCTTACCTGATCAATCATAAGTTATATCATTAAATTCAAATTCAATAATATGAAGTCAAAATTCGATATAAATCTATTATAAATCAAACCTATAAATTATTCCCTAAGCCTTCATTTCAATATCAATAAATTGTATGATCTTTTGCTTTTAAACAACTAACCCAGCAACATCATTAAGGTTGCAGCAGGTAAATGTGGTGATAATGTTATTAGTTGATTGCTTTAGGTAGTTAACAATTATAGCTTCCTCGCTATCCGACTGGTATTGCTTGTTAAAGGGAATTTCCGTTTCCTGAATGTTTTCAAAATCCGGATGATTGTTTTTTTGCTTAACGAGGATATTTTTGAGCGCTACGGCTTGCCTGTTTTTTACACTTACAGTATTACTTACACCAAACAATACTTCGGGCTTTGTCTCCAGGCCCAGGTTAAATATATACTGTTCCATTTCTTCAAAATCAAGGTTCTGGCAATTGATGTACAGGCAACCATCCCGTATGCCCACAACTTTGCCACTATACCTGTGCCCTTCCGAAACCGATTTTACAACTACCTGCCCACTTTCGTTTTCCTTTAAAACAAAGGGCGTTTTAATTACATTTTTACTTCCATCGGTTTTTTGATAATACAAAAAATAATTACCCAAAAAATAGCTTTTAATAACCAATATGGATGATTTGCTCAAGCCCGCTCCTACTACCGGCACCTTTGCCAGGTTATGGCGGTATGGACTTGTACTTTTACCGGTTTCCTTTTGCCAGGCATCCCAATTATTAAAGGGCACCTGCAAAAATACAAGCAAGGCGTTTACCTTAATATATTTTGCCTCGCCGCCGTTCCAATAGCTTTGCAGGGTTTTACCGCTTACCCAGTTATAAACCCGGTATTCGCCCATATTGCCCAGGTACTTTATAAAATCATAAATGTTTTGGCAGCGCAATGCTTCCAGTTGATTGCTGAGCTGTTGGCGGCCGATGATCAATCCCATTTCA
This sequence comes from Mucilaginibacter sp. P2_A4, assembly GCF_056405015.1. NCBI lineage: Bacteria > Pseudomonadati > Bacteroidota > Sphingobacteriia > Sphingobacteriales > Sphingobacteriaceae > Mucilaginibacter > Mucilaginibacter sp. P2_A4. The sequence goes on from NZ_JBFUCX010000015.1 coordinate 68,800, forward strand.
ACCAGGTCGGGATTGGCCTGCACTTCTTTGCTTATTTGTTTATTTATTACGCGTGCAACCAGGTTAAACTGGGTTCGTGTAAAGTTTTCCCAATCATTTTGCTTGCCTTTTATCTTTAATACTGCTAAAACTTGCGGATGTTCAACTATTGCCTTTTGTATTTTTCGGGATAGATGCATAAAACAGATACTTTTTAATAAAGTAAACCTACTATAAAGACATTTTTTTTAGTGTTTTTGATAAATCAATAATCAATATCAGCTACACTAAGTATTAAAATTAATTAATAACGATATGGAATTTTGACTCAAATACCGGTTGTATTTATGACTTAAAATTAGACTTAATTTTGACCAAATACAAACTACTGTAAATCAATAATTAAAATTTATCTGAAAAAAAATATTTTGACTTATATTTTTCCTCATTTGACTTGATGATATTTATAGAACGAACGGGCAATTGCCCATTTTTTTAATTATTTATTCAATAATCTCCTAAAACCACACTATGAAACAACCCATACGCTTATTATTTGCTGTTTTAACCTTGTGGCTTTGCTTAACGGCCCCACCTTTTGCATTGGCACAGGACCATACCGTTAAAGGTATTGTAAAAGATGGACTGGGACAAACCATTGTAGGCGCATCTGTTTTTATAAAGGGCACCAAACAGGGAACTGTTACCAATGCCGAAGGCATGTTTTCTATCCAGGTTGATGGCAGCAATAAACAATTAATAATATCCTATATAGGTTTTAAAACCTATACCGCAGATGTTGGCAGTAAAACCCTGCTTAACATAGTGATGGAAGAAACCAAAAGCCAGCTAAACGACGTAATTGTGGTTGGTTACGGTACGCAAAAAAAATCCAGCCTTACATCGGCTATCAGTTCCATCAGCAATAAAGATTTTAAAGACCAGCCCGTATCAAATCTTGCTCAGAGCATTGAGGGTAAAGTACCCGGAATTTTGGTTACTACCCCCTCTGGCACGCCTGGTGCAGGTTTATTGGTAAGCGTTCGCGGTGCCAGCAACCCCTTATATGTGGTTGATGGCATCCCTATGATCAGTGAAAGTAACTCTTCACTTTCAACATCCTATACCACAGACGGCACAGTAGTAGGCCAGGGCCAAAACGTTAGCTCCATAGCTGATATTAACCCGGATGATATCGAATCTATTCAAATATTAAAAGATGCCTCGGCAGCGGCCATTTACGGAGCCAGGGCGGCTAACGGCGTTGTGCTGATAACCACCAAACATGGTAAAAACGGCAAAACCGAATTTAGCTTTGATAGCTACACCGGCGTTCAGCATGTGGCGCATACCATCCCTTTTTTAGATAGCAAAGGCTTTGTGGCACTGGAAGAAGATGCCCGCAAACAGGATTTAAAACTTTACCAGGCAGATCCCTCCCAGTTTCCGGATGGATTTAACTCCGCTGTTTTAACTAACCCGTTGCCCAATAACTGGAAAACAAAAGTAAACACCAACTGGCTCGATCAGATCCTGAGAACGGCTCCTATAAATTCCATTCAACTATCGGCTCGCGGTGGCAGCGAAAAAACAAAGTTCTTCATCTCTGGTAACTACTTTGATCAGCAGGGTATTGTGATTGAAAATTATTATAAACGGGCATCTTTCCGTTTCAACCTTGATAATAAAGTAAGCGATAGGGTAACCATTGGTACAAATTCATCCTTTACCTATGGTAAAAACAGGCGTAGTTTCAATGATGATACTTACACTGGTATTGTAACCAATGCCTTGGGTGCTTCGCCCTTAATGCCGGTTTATAATGCCGATGGCAGCTATGCTGATTATACCCAGTATGAAGCCAGTTGGTTAAGTGATAACCCGGTAAAATCAGCAAAAGAGATCCAGGCGTTCACTACCAACTATCGCTTTCTGGGGAGTGTTTTTACTGATATTGAAGTGTTAAAAAACCTCAAGTTCCGTGCATCGTTCAGCACCGATTATACCAGCCTTAATGACGACCAGTTTTTTGATGCCATTACTTCAGATGCCTCGGCAGTGGGCGGTAAAGCTATAAAAGGCAATTATTCAAATACCACATTGGTTAACGAGAATACTTTAACCTATCAAAACACTTTTGCCGAAAAGCATAGCCTGAACCTTTTAGGCGGGTTTACTGCACAATCAACCCGTACCGAAAGTTCATCCATCAACGCGCAAGGTTTTCCCGAAGGTACAGGGCTTACCAATATCTCCAGTGCATCAACCGTTACCGGGGCAACTGATTTGCATTCGGGCTGGGGATTGCTTTCGTTCCTGTTCAGGGCCAATTATGCTTATGATGAAAAATACCTGTTTTCGGCAAGCGCCCGCTATGATGGCTCATCAAGGTTTGATCCTAACAAACGCTGGGGATTGTTCCCGGCAGTTTCTGCAGGTTGGGTAATTAGCAAAGAAAAATTCCTGAGCGATTCCAAGTGGCTTACCAACCTTAAGCTAAGGTTTAGCTACGGACTGAGCGGCGACCAGGAGATAGGCGATTTTCAATACCAGAGCTATTACCAGCCATCGCGCTATGATGGCGTATCCGGCTTAAAACCACGCAACATCGGCAACCCCGATTTAACCTGGCAACGCAACAAAATGATAAACGCCGGCTTGGATTTTGAATTATTTGGCGGTAAAATAGGCGGCTCATTAGAAGCTTACAAAGGCAACCGTACCGAACTGTTAAGCGAGGCTCCCCTCCCGGCTACATCCGGCTTTGCCACCCGGACCATAAACGCGGGTAATATTCAAAATAGTGGTATCGAATTTTCTGTAAATGCTTACCCCGTAAAAACCGCAAATTTTACCTGGACAACGGCCTTTAACGTAAGCTTTATAAAAAGTAAGATCATTGCCTTATCCTCAGATAACCAATTACTATCTGCTTACAGCGATTTGTTTCCAACGCATATCTTAAAAGTTGGCGAGGCTGTAGGCTCATTTTATGGCTATAAATATTTAGGCGTCGATCCGCAAACAGGTAGTCCTAAATTCAGCGATGACCAGCAGGTATTGGGTAAGGCCACGCCCGATTATTTTGGCGGCTGGAGCAACAGTTTTAGGTACAATGATTTTGATCTTAATATTTCAACCCAATTTAGTGTTGGCAACAAAGTATATAACTTAATCCGGTCAACCTATCAAACCCTTGGCTGGAGCGATGGCGGTTATGACGACCAAAACCTTTATCAGGTATACGCCAACAACGCCACTATTGTAAACAAACGCTGGGAAAAACCTGGCGATGTAACCGATATCCCAAGAGCATCTATGGTATTCCAGAATTACGTACAAAACTCATCTCAGTTTATTGAAAATGCCTCTTTTTTACGAATAAGAACGGTAAACCTTGGGTACACTATCAAACCCAAAAACAGCAAAGTATTTTCATCCTTACGGGTATATGTTGAAGCGCAAAACCTTTACACATTTACCAAATATTATGGTTTTGATCCCGAAGTTAGCTCAAATGGAGGCAGTTCGCCAAGTACTGCCGGGGTTGATTATGCCGCCTATCCGCAGGCACGTACAGTATTATTGGGTGTAAACTTTAAATTTTAAATCTACTATTATGCGAAAATATATAACACTTGTACTTCTCCTGGTTACCATCATCCAAACTTCTTGCAAAAAAGTATTGGATGTTACTTCGCCAAATGAAGTAGCCGATGGTACCGTATTTAAAAATGTAGCAGGTTTGCGCAGTGCCCGTATTGGTATGTACAGCACATTGCAAAGCAAAAATTACTATGGAGGCTATTACCCGCTGCTGGCCGAATGCTATTCAGACAATGGCACAACCGGCGGTTATGATGTGATTGACCTTACGGATATTGCCAATAAAGCGGTTTCGCCAAGCAATATTTATACATCAGCCATTTATATCCAGATATATAATTCCATTTATGCGGCCAACAAGATAATTGAAAACGCCGACAAAGTTCACGGCACAGACGCTACTGAGCTATCAAACATAAAAGGCGAAGCTTACTTTGTTCGCAGCCTGGCGTCATTTGATCTCTTGCGCATGTTTGGCGAACACTGGGATAATACATCAGCCTACGGCATTTCAATTGTCACATCAACAGCCAACCCGGCTACTCCTGTTAAACGCAGCAGCGTTGCCGATTCATACAAGCAAATAATAGCCGACGCGCAGCAGGCGGTTAAATTATTAAACACTGATAACGGGAGCAAATATGCTTCACAGGCCGCTGCAAATGCATTATTGGCAAGGATTTACTTATACCAGGGTAATAAAGCCAGCGCAGCTACAACCGCTTCGCTGGTGATTAATAACAGTGCTTACGCCTTGCTTCCAGCTGCAGATCTCAGCAAGATCTATACGCAAAAGAACACATCTGAAAGTGTATTTGAATTGGTTTTCGATCAGCAAAATAATAGCGCCTACAACGGTTTGACCTATGTACGTGACGACGCCTTGAGGACGGATGTGACATTTTTGGCCGCAGAAGATTTAAACACCTTTTTCACCGCCCGCCCAACCGACGATCGTGCCAGCCTGGTTGATTATGTCAACGTTGATCAAAGTATTCAACCCGACGGACGCACCGAAAAATACCGGGGCGAAACTACAAAAGACAATTCGGCCTACATTATCCGCCTGGCCGAGGTTTACCTCATCAGGGCAGAGGCTTTGGGCAGGGTTAACGGACTGGCCGACCTGAACAACCTTCGCCAGCACCGGGGCATGGCAAATTTAACCGCCGCCAATGTACCCACCGATGCAATGTACTTAAACGCCGTTTTGGATGAGCGCCGCGCCGAACTCAATTTTGAAGGCCATCGCCTTTTTGACCTCGCACGCACTAAAAAGGTAGCAGAAGTTTTAGGCGCATCAGTGAACCCTGTACTCCCAATCCCCCAAAGCGAAATCAGTGCAACCGGCGGCGTGGTGGTACAAAACAAAGGATACTAATTATAATGAGTGAGTTGGTGATTTAGTGAATAAAGAATTTTCAATGTACAATTTGATTTTTGCCTAATTAAATCACAAAGCCACTAAAAATAATTCACCAAATCGCGAACCCTCTAATTCACCAAATCACTAATTCGCTAACTCACTAATTCAGTAATTCAGTAATTAAACATGCATAGTCCATTTATTCACCTGTTAAGAAAGGCCTTTTTCTCTTCCCTCAGGGAGGATGAAATTAGCTATGAACAAATGGGTGATAGTCGCCGAAAGTTTTTGCGCGATGCCGGTTTGATGGCTGGCGGGATGGCGTTGCTTCCTGATATTGCAAATGCTTTCAATTGGGGAGAGATGCCTCAGGTCAGTATAGCTATTGTTGGTGCCGGCATGGCAGGTTTAAATGCGGCTTACCAGTTAAAAAAACCGGGTTTAAAGAGTACTGTATACGAAGCATCTGCACGTGCAGGTGGACGCATGTTTACCATTAAAGATAAATTTGGCAAAGGGATTACTACAGATTTGGGTGGCGAATTTGTAGACTCGGATCATACCGAGATCTTTCAACTGGCTAAGGAGTTAGACGTTGATTTTTATAACCTTAAGCTTGATAAGCTTGATCCCAAAACTTTTTATTTTGATGGAAGGCACCTCAACGGTGAGGACCTCAAAAGGGCAATACATCCATTTGCCCGACTGATAGAAAACGATGTAAAATCATTACCCAAACAAATTGACTACACCACCGCTCCGTCGTTTCAACATTTGGATAATCTTTCTATCTCGGAGTATATAAATAGCATTGGGGTAAAGGGCTGGTTGAATAAATTATTAAACGTGGTGCTCACCATGGAGTATGGCATGGATACTTCGGAGCAATCTGCTATTAACTTTCTCATCATGTTTACCGAACCCGTAACCGGCGAAAAAGATTATGAGCTGTTTGGCGATGAGCATGAGGTATTTAAAATAAAAGGTGGCAGCCAGCATTTAAGCGATAAACTATACCAGCAGGTAAAAGAACAGGTTTTACTAACCCATAAGCTTACCGGCATAAGTGTTACTAAAACAAAAAAGTATGAGCTGAGCTTTGATCAGAAAGGCATCATAAAAAAAGTGACTGCCGATTATGTGATCATGGCCATACCGTTCACCATGCTGCGAAAAATTAAATTTGACGTACCCATGCCTTCTGAAAAGCGAAAGAGCATCAACGAGTTGGGTTATGGTAACAGTGGCAAATTCATCATGGGCTTAAACAACAAGCCCTGGCGCAAAGCAGGTAAAGCCGGCTATACTTTTACCGACCTTGAATTTGGCTGCGGATGGGATAGCAGCCAGATGCAATCAGATGCGGAAGGTAGTTTTACTCTTTTTGGTGGCGGCCATATTATCAATACCCTTTGCAATGAAAAAAATGAGTTACTGGCAGCCCGGATAGTGCCACAATTAGATAAAGTTTACCCCGGCGCACTAAAAGACTACAACAGTAAAACCATTAAGTTTTGCTGGAGCCAATATCCATATACCATGGGCGGGTACAGCACTTTTAAAAAAGGCCAATGGAGTGCTATTGCCGGTTGGGAAGCGGTGCCGGTGGGCAATATTTATTTTGCAGGCGAGCATGTAAGTCTTACCTGCCAGGGCTATATGAACGGGGCGGCCCAAACCGGCAGGATAGCTGCTGAAATGGTAGCTAAAGCCAGCAAAAGAAGCTTCAGGAATAAGCTGATAATGAAAGAAGTATAAAATTACAAACATGGACAATTCGCAGGAATTATTAGAGAGAAGAAAAAAGTGGGTGCCTAATGCTATAGGGATCTTTAATCCATCAACGGCTGTAAGCGCAACCGGTGCTATTATTACCGACGCCAATGGTAATGAAATGATTGATTTTGCAGGCGGCATTGGCGTGGTAAATGCAGGCCATTGCCCCCCTCCCGTTGTTGCCGCCATTGCAGAACAGGCTGCAAAAATGATTCATTGCAGCTTTAACGTGGCCACCTATGATCTTTATCTGCAACTGGCCGAAAAGCTGGCCACCCTTTTACCTCATGGTGAAAACACTAAGGTAATGCTTACCAATTCAGGTGCCGAGAGTGTGGAAAACGCTATAAAAATTGCCCGGCAGGCAACCGGCAGGCCAGCAATTATCAGTTATGAATGCGGCTTTCACGGGCGTACCATGATGGCGATGACGCTTACATCAAAAGTGGGCTATAAGCTGGGGTGCGGCCCATTTGCCCCAGAAGTTTACCGAATCCCATTTCCTGATCATTACCGCTATGGCAATGGTTTAAGTTTTGATGAGTTTTCTGATGTACACCTGCGCGAGCTGGAAATATTTTTCCATACCAACATACCTGCAGAGCAGGTTGCTGCCATTATTATTGAACCCGTGCAAGGCGAAGGCGGCTTTAATGTTGTGCCAAAAAAATACCTGCAAGGCTTACGTGAGGTTTGTGACAAGTATGGCATTATGCTGATTTTGGACGAGGTGCAAAGCGGTTTCGGCCGTACGGGTAAATGGGCTGCTTATGAGCATTATGGTGTAACGCCCGATATATCAACCTGGGCAAAATCAATGGGGAGTGGCATGCCTATAGGTTGTGTAATTGGCAAAGCACACGTCATGGATAGTTGCAAACCATCAACTATTGGGGGTACCTATCCCGGCAATCCTGTTTGCTGCGCGGCATCATTAGCTACGCTGAAATACATGGAGGAGATAGATATCAATGCGCTTGGCACAAAAGTAGGCGAGATTGTGCGCGGCCGTTTTAACAGTATGAAATCAAAGTTCAGCGCCATTGGCGATGTACGCGGCCTTGGCGCTATGATGGCTTTTGAACTGGTAAAGGATAATGACCCTTTTAAACCTGATGATGTGTTATGCAAAAAACTGATCAGCTATTGTGCCGATCATGGCTTGATTGTGATTAACGCGGGAATAAACGGAAACGTGGTCAGGGTGCTTAGTCCGCTTGTTATTGATGAAGCTTTATTAAACAAGGGCCTCGATATTATAGAGAATGGCTTAGCTGAATTATCAGTATAGGAAGAATTATAAACCAATTATAAAATTGCTATATAAAATGACCGGCAAAAGGCCTGTCATCCTGAGCTTGTCGAAGGAGTGCGCAGAGGCCTTTTCTCCATGCTTCGACAGACTCAGCATAACATCCAATTATTAAACAGATCAAACATGAAACAACAATTCATCAACGGGGAATGGGTAGCGGCAATTGATAAACAGGAGATGGATTTAATTGATCCTGCTACCGAAAAGGTTATTGATAAGCTAAGTGCCGGTAATGGCGGTGATTGCCGGGCGGCTATTGATGCAGCACATAAAGCGTTTGCTTCATGGAGTAAAACAACACCCTATCAGCGGGCCGAGATCTTAAAAAAAGCCGCCAACTATTTGCGGGAGAACTTGGAGATCATAGCACACGATATGGTAATGGAAAGCGGCAAACCCTTACCCGAAGCTAAAGGAGAATGGACTGTTGCAGCCAACCTGTTTGAGTGGTATGCGGAAGAAGGCAAGCGCAGTTACGGTCGTATTATTCCTACTAACAGGCCAGATAAACGCAGCTCTGTAATTTACCAGCCAATTGGGGTTGTAGGTATTATTACCGCCTGGAACTTCCCTGCCTATAATCCCGCAAGGGCCTGGGCAGCAGCCCTGGCGGCCGGGTGTACCGTTGTAGCCAAACCATCGGAAGAAACACCGCTATCTGCCTTTAACCTGGTTGATGCTTTGGTAAAGGCAGGTTTACCAAATGGCGTACTCAACGTTGTTATAGGCGATGCTGCCGCCATAGGCGACGAAATGCTGAGCAATCGCCTGCTTAAAAAAATAAGCTTTACCGGCAGCACCCGGGTGGGGAAAATATTAATGGATGGCGCATCGCGCACACATACCAAACTATCACTTGAGCTTGGCGGTAATGCCCCGGTACTGATATTTGATGATGTAGATGTTGATGCTTTAGCCAAGGTGACAGCTATAGCGCGTTTCCGCAACAACGGGCAGGTTTGTACGTCGCCGCAGCGTTTTTATGTACATAAAAACATTTATGAGCAGTTTGCAGAAGCAGCTACCGCATACGTTAGCCAATTAAAAATAGGCAACGGGTTTACCGAAGGCGTGAATGTGGGGCCTCTCATCACCAAAAAACAAAGGGAAAGCGTACTTGACCTGGTCAGCAAAGCCCAGGCAGAAAACGCGGAGATAATGACAGGTGGAAATATACCGCCCCATCTTCAGCAGGGGTATTTTTTACAACCCGCTGTTATAGGCAATTTACAGCAAACATCTGTCCTGGCGCAGAATGAGATATTCGGCCCGGTATTGCCGCTATTTGTTTTTGACGACCTGGATGATGCCATTGCCAAAGCCAACGATACCGAATATGGGCTTGCCTCCTACATATTTACCAATAATTTAAAAACATCCATTTACGCGTCTGAGCGATTGGAGTTTGGGATAGTTGGCATAAATGAATGGGCGCCACACGGAACAGAATCACCTTTTGGCGGATGGAAATCCAGCGGCCAGGGACACGAAAGCGGTAGCGAAGGATTATATGAATACATGGAGAAGAAATTGATAAGTACCGGAGGATTGTAATTTAACTATGATCGCCAGTGAGGACACAGGCGATGGATAAAATTAACAATGACATTGCGAGTTTTAAAATCCGGCAGACTGTGAGGGTGAAAATAACAAGCGGCGAAAGACTTACGAAGTTTTAAAAACTTCGTAAGTCTGGGATTCAACAACTTGTCATCCTGAGGAACGAAGGATCTATTCGCAGATTTACAGGGCGAAGAAGCATGCGAATAACAGATCCTTCACTCCGTTCAGGATGACAAAAAATTTTTTTTATCCCCCGTTGCCTGTGTCCTCACAGACAACTAACAACAAATAAAATTATAACAAACTAAACACATGGGTTACGGGGCACTTGCATTAATTCCGCCACTGGTAGTAATTGTACTGGCTATCGCTTTAAGGGCATCCTTTGAAGCATTGCTGATAGGATGTATTGTCGGGTTTATCATCATTGGCTTTCATGACCATACCAATTTCTTTACTGATTTTATAGCCAGTTTTTACAAGGTAATGGAGGATGAAAGTACAGTGTGGGTGATACTGGTGTGCGGTTTATACGGATCGCTCATTGGCCTTATGGTTAAAAGCGGGGGTGCCCTTAAATTTGGTGAGGATGCCCTTAAATATATCAAAACAAAAAAAACTGCCCTATTTGGCACATGGGCATTAGGCCTGTTTATTTTCCTGGATGATTATTTAAGCGCCCTTACCGTGGGCGTCACCATGAAAAAAATAACCGATCATTTTAAAATATCGCGCGAGTACCTGGCTTATATTGTTAACACCACATCTGCTCCCTGGTGCGTTATTGTTCCCCTTTCTACGTGGACGGTGTTCATTGGGTCGATATTGGAAAAATGCAAGTTTGCCGCCCAGGGACAAGGCAACCATGTATACCTGTCAATTATCCCTTATGTTACTTACGGCTGGGTATCTGTACTACTTATCCCACTGGTAATTGTAGGGGCAATACCCATGATAGGGCGCATGAAAAAAGCCGAAATGCTATCAGCTAATCACATTATAGCGTTACCTGTGGAGCCTGAAGAAATCACCATTCAATCATCAGGATTTGAAACAGATAAAAAGCCGAGTTCTTTATTTTTCATCCTGCCGCTGGCGGTTACCCTGGTTTGTACCTTTTTAATGAATTACGATGCCCTTAAAGGTATTATGGTTGGTGTTACATTCACGTTTGTTTATTACCTCATTATAAAGCTCGGCACCTTTCAGCAATTGAGCGAAACTGTTTTCTCGGGTTTCAACAGCATGATATATGCACTGGCATTGGTGGTCATGAGCTATGTTTTGAAAGATGTAGGCGATAAAATGGGCTTAACCGATTATGTGATCAACGGCGTAAAACCTTATATCAATAAAGAACTGTTGCCTGTTATAATTTTTGTATCCATATCACTTATCACCTACTCCACCGGTTCATCATGGGGAGTTTATGCGGTGGTTATACCTATAGTGATCCCGCTGGCGCATACTTTGGGTGCCAACGTTTTAATGAGCATTGGAGCCGTGGTGAGCACAGGCGTATTTGGCTCAAATGCCTGCCTGTATAGTGATGCCACCATATTAACATCGCAAAGTACAGATGTAAGCAACCTCAAACATTCATTTTCGCAATTGCCATACGCATTGATCGCATTTTTATTTTCATCGGTTATTTATATAGTAATGGGTTATACCGTTGCTTAGTTTTTAAAGATCATGACAACAGAAAAACCCGCATATTACCAGTTAATTCCCGACGGATTGGTTGTTCAGAACACGAGGCCTGAGCATGTAGAACAACTGGAAGAACTTCAAAAAATCATTTTCCCTACGCTATCAAGCGAGGAACATATCAGGGCGGTACATTATTTACGCCACCTGGAAGTTTTTCCTGAGGGACAGTTTGTTATAACCGATAAAGACCATGTTATAGGCATGACCACCACCATGCGCACCAATTTTGATTTTGCCAACTATGAACATACGTTTGCCGAAACCATAGCAGGCGGCTGGCTCACCAATCACAACCCCAATGGCGACTGGCTTTATGGCCTCGATATGGGGATATTACCTGCCTATCGCGGCCGCGGCCTGGCAAGAATACTTTACCGGGCAAGGCATGAAATGGCCAAATTACTGGGCTTAAAAGGGCAGCTGACCGTTGGGATGATGAGTGGCTATGGTGCCGTAAGCAGCCAAATGAGCGGAGAAACTTATTACCAGGAATTGCTTACCGGTAAACGCAAAGACCCAACACTTTCCAAACAAATGAAAATAGGCTTTGAACCCATAGCCTTAATGCCCGAACATGTGAACGACCCTGTATGCGGCAACTATGGAGTACTGATAAAATTAGATATAAGTAAGGATGTTTGAACAAGAGTGTCTGAATCAGAATATCAGAACCGGAATTTTTTGAATTTGAAGAATTTCTTGAATTTGATTTGCAATTCTGTTAATTCATTAATTCTGTAAATTCTGGTTCAGACATCCCAATAAAACCAATGAAATTGTAAGACAATGAAATATATTCAATTAAAAACCGCGTTACCCGGCCCTAAAAGCCAGGAGATATTAGAGAGAAGAAAAAACGCACTGCCAGCCGGTTTAGCCAAATCAACAGATGTAGTTGTTGAACGCGCCTCGGGCGCGTTGGTTTGGGATGTGGATGGCAACCAACTTATTGACCTCGCCGGTGGCATAGGTATGATCAACGTGGGGCATAGCGATCAAAACGTGGTAGATGCGATAAAAAAACAGGTTGATAAATATATCCATACCTGTTCGCTGGTCACCACCATGGAGCCATATATTGAACTGGCCGAATTGCTAAATGAAGTTACCCCCGGCAATTTTAAAAAGAAAACCTTACTGGCCAATTCAGGTTCCGAAGCGGTAGAAAATGCCATCAATGTAGCCAAGTATTATACCAAACGCAATTCTATTTTATGTTTTGAGGGGGCTTATCATGGTCGCACCTTGTTAACCCTTAGCCTTACCAGTAAGTATTCGTTGTTTAAAAAAGGGATGGGACCATTTGTATCTGATATATACCGCATCCCTGCTCCTAACTTGTATCGTAAAATACAAGGCATGAGCGATGAGGAATACATCCAGTATTTTATTAAACAACTGGATATCGCCTTTATATCACAGGTTGATCCGGAATCATTAGCCGCCATTATTATTGAACCTGTAATGGGCGAAGGCGGCTTTATCCCAATGCCAAAAGCTTACCTTCAAAAAATCCGTGAAGTGTGTGATCAATACGGCATCGTGATGATTGCCGATGAGATCCAGTGTGGGGCAGGCCGTACAGGAAAATTCTTTGCCGTTGATCATTTTGATATAGTACCCGATGTAGTGGTTAGTGCCAAATCAATAGGCGCGGGCATGCCCATAAGTGCGACAACCGGCCGGGCCGAGATCATGGATGCGCCGCATCCGGGTGGTGTTGGTGGTACTTATGGCGGTAGTCCGGTGGCCTGTGCTGCGGCGATTGAGGCCATTAAAATCATAAAAAGTGAAAGCTTCCTGACCCGTGTAAACGAGGTTGGCGAACTGATGCGCACTACGCTCGAAAGCTGGAAAGAGAAATACCAGATCATTGGTGATGTGCGCGGTTTAGGAGCCATGCGATTGGTAGAGTTTGTGAAAGATCGCGACAGTAAAGACCCGGACATGGATGTTACGTTAGAGATCATCAGAGATGCTGTAAGCCATGGCTTAATTATGATCCGCGCCGGTATGTTTAGTAATTGCCTGCGTTTATTGCCCCCTATTGTAATAACTGATGAGCAATTAACCGAGGCGCTGAGCGTTTTGGAAGAGGCGATTCAAAGAGCGGATAACAAAAGAAAATAAATGAGCATCAGGCACATGAACGGTGATGAATCAACAGGATTTCCTCCCTTTAAAAACGGGATTGGAAGCTTATTGATCCATAATGCCCGGATCATTTCATTTCACGATGGCTTTGATAACAATAATTTCAATACCATCGCTGTAGAAGGTAACCGCATAAAAGCTGTAGGCAGGTTTGAAGAATTGCAACCCCTCATCCAGCCCCGTACACAGGTAATTGACGCATTGGGTAAAACACTAATGCCGGGTTTAAATGATAGCCATATCCATATATGGAAGGTTGGGAACCTTAAAACCTATATGCTTGATGTAAGGGAATCCGAAAGCCTGGATCATATGCTGCAAATGCTTGATGCCTATGCTCATCAATACCCGGAAGCGGCCTGGATAACTGCCCGGGGATTTAACGAAGCGGCCTGGCTTAACGGGCAGATCCCCACCAGGGCTGATTTGGATAAGGTATTGAAAGACCGGCCCGTTTATGTAATACGTACCTGTGCGCATATTGCTGTTTGCAATTCAAAAGCGCTGGAAGTTTGTAACATTACCTCAAACACAATTGTACCCGATGGCGGTGTTGTTTATATCGGCGATGATGGTAAGCCAAACGGCATTTTCACCGAAACTGCTCTGGGCTTAATCACCAAAAACATTCCTCCTTATACTAAAGACGAACTGAAGTTAATGGTACTATCAGCACGGGAGGAGCTTTATAAATACGGTATCACCGCGGCAACAGATCCCGCGGTGGATCCGCTTTTGCTGGAAGCATATTACGAAATGCACCAACAGGGTCAGCTGGGTTTCAGATTGAACGCTATTCCGATAATCCTCCCCGATGGAGGCGACGCCCCCTATCCTATTCCTGAATATTTCAAGTCGGACGGTTTTAACGTAAATACAGTTAAATTCTTTTCGGATGGTGGCTTAAGCGGTAAAACAGCCGCCCTTAAAAGGCATTATAAAAACTCATCAGAGCAAGGCGTGCTGCGATTAAAACGGGATCAGTACACATCACTTTCCTTACAAGCATTACAAAAAGGTTTAGGCATAGCTACACATGCCATTGGTGATGCCGCTATTGAATTTGTAATTGATGTTTATAAAGATCTTCATCATAAGTTCCCGGGTATCGTTAACAGGATTGAGCATCTGGGATTACCCGAAGAAAAACATTTGCAGGATATGCAGCAATATAACATAGCCACATCCATGCAAACCATTTTTATCAGCGAATTGGGCAAAAACTTTATCAAATATCTTGATGACGATTATCTTAACCAATGTTATCCTGTAAATTCAGTTTTAAAACATAACATCTTGCTGGCCCTGTCGTCAGATGCGCCGGTAGTAAAAGATTTAAATCCCTTTAAAGGTATGCAAGCCGCCCTTACCCGTACAGATAATGAAGGCAATGTGATAGCCGCGCACGAGGGCATTAGCATAGCATCAGCACTTAAGGCCTATACCTACAGCGCCGCTGCTATTAGCAAAACAAATCAGATTGGTTCGTTGGAAGCGGGTAAGCTGGCCGATTTTATTATCGCTGATAAAAATCCATTAACAACGGCCCCGCATGAGCTTAGCATGATCCATGTTGAGCAAACTTTTGTTGACGGCAAATCCGTTTATACCAAACTTTAAATATTCTTTTCGATGGGGTCGAGCCTGTCACCGTTGTTATTTTACAACAGTAACAGCGATTCCCTTGTCCTGTAATATTTTCAACATTCCAGCACTTATTCCACCATCGGTAATAATATGTTGAACCTGGTCTAAAGGGCAAATTTTCCCTAAGCCCCGTTTTCCAAATTTTGTACTATCTGCCAATACAACTACAGTTTGTGCGGCATTAATCATTTTTTGATTTAGCCTGGCCTCCATTAAATTGGTGGTGGTTAATCCAATTTCGGGGTCAATTCCGTCAACACCTAAAAAAAGCATGCGGCATGCCATGTCCTGCAACATCACTTCGGGGTATGATCCCGTTACCGATGACGATGAGCTACGCAGTTGCCCACCCAATTGAACTACCTCCACATTAGGATGCTGCGATAACTCCATGGCTACATTTAGGGCCGAAGTAATTACTGTAAGGTGTTTGCCCGGGTTAATAGACCGCGCCAGGGCAAGCATAGTGGTGCCCGATGCAATAATGATAGAATCGTTTTGACCTATCAATGCAGCGGCGGCTATACCTATTTGTTGCTTTTCGGGCGCGTTTAGTTTTTCTTTCTCGGCTACAGGTCTGTCATTGGTATATGGGTTGCTTTTGGTAGCGCCGCCATGTGTTCTGAATAATAATTTTTTATCCTCCAAAAGTTTCAGGTCCTTGCGGATAGTAACTTCCGAAACATTCAATTCCTTTCCCAGCTCCTGTACATTTACAAAGCCATCATTATCCAGTTTTTGAAGTATAATTTTATGCCTGTCGGTATTTTTATTCATAAACGATCAAAAGTAAATAAAAAACAAACAACAGCCAATTGAAACAAAAAATAAGTTTCATTTCATTACTTTATGTTTCGATATTGTATATTTGAAACATAAACGAAATACAAAACAACAAAATGAGTATTTTCAAAAGAGATTCAATTTTAGCATCTATAAAAGATAAGGATAAGTGCTGGGATGTAATTATAATAGGCGGTGGCGCAACCGGCCTTGGTGCAGCTGTTGATGCAGCCTCGAGAGGATTTTCGACCTTACTCTTTGAACAGGCCGATTTTGCCAAAGGCACATCAAGCCGGGCAACCAAACTGGTACATGGCGGCGTGCGTTACCTGGCACAAGGTGATATAGGTTTAGTACGTGAAGCACTGCATGAACGAGGTTTACTATTGAAGAACGCCCCCCACCTGGTAAAAAACGAAAGTTTCATTATCCCTAACTACAGTTGGTTTGATGGTGTATTTTACACAATTGGCTTAACCATATATGATTTGCTGGCCGGCAAGCTTGGTTTTGGCAGGGCAAAGCATATCTCCAAAAAAGAAATACTAAACAGGCTACCCGGAATTGAAGGTAAAGGGCTGTGTGGTGGTGTAGCATACCATGATGGTCAGTTTGATGACTCCAGGTTAGCTATCAACTTGGCGCAAACAGCTTTAGAACAAGGCGCTACCGTTTTAAATTATTTCAAGGTTACCGGGCTGATTAAAGATGCCCATCATAAAATTGCAGGTGTTGCAGTCGCCGATACAGAAACAGGCATTGCTTACCAGTTAAAAGCCAAAACCGTTATTAATGCAACCGGAGTTTTTGTTGATGATGTACTTAAAATGGACACACCCGATTGTAAGCCTTTAGTAAGGCCAAGCCAGGGGGTGCACCTTGTTTTAGACAAATCATTTATGCCGGGAGAAGATGCGATCATGATCCCTAAAACCGAAGACGGCCGGGTGCTATTTGTTGTTCCCTGGCATAATAAACTATTGGTTGGCACCACCGATACACCTATTGACAAACATAGCCTGGAGCCAATAGCCCTTGAAGCCGAAGTTGATTTCATTATGCGCACTGCGGCTAAGTATCTTACAAAAACACCAACCCGAAAGGACGTATTGAGTGTTTTTGCCGGTTTGCGACCGCTGGCAGCCCCCCAGGATGATTCATCAAAAACAAAAGAAATCTCGCGCAGCCATAAACTTATTGTTTCCAAATCCGGCCTCATCACCATAACCGGCGGCAAGTGGACTACCTATCGTAAAATGGGCGAGGACACTATAGATAAAGCGATTGAAGTGGGTAAGTTAAAAAACAACATCTGCCACACTGCAGGCCTGCCCATTCATGGCAGCAGGCCAAACCCTGATAGGAGTAATCATTTATATGTATATGGTGCTGATATAGAGAAGGTATTGGCACTGGCAAATGAAGATACCGACTGGAAAAACCCGGTCCACCCGGATAATGAATACACTAAAGGCGAAGTTATCTGGTCTATAAGGTACGAGATGGCGCGTACCGTTGAGGATATACTGGCCCGCCGTACCCGCGTATTATTTTTAGATGCCCGCTTAGCTATGGCCATGGCCCCCGAGGTAGCACGCCTTATGGCAACCGAACTAAACAAGGATATTAAATGGCAAGCCGAACAGGTAAGCGCCTTTAATAAAGTTGCCAAAAACTATATATTAGCCTAACCAATAAACCACCAATTTATAAAACCTAAGTAATGGAAGAATACATTTTAGCCCTTGACCAGGGGACAACCAGCTCGAGGGCAATTATATTTGATCATGCGGGTCAAATCAAATCACTTTCGCAAAAAGAATTTAAACAATACTTCCCAAAACCGGGCTGGGTTGAACATGATCCCAACGAAATTTGGTCGAGCCAGGCGGGTGTTGCGGCCGAAGCTACGGTTAAAGCCGGGCTTAACGGTAAAAACATAAAAGCCATTGGTATCACCAATCAACGCGAAACTACCATTGTTTGGAACCGGGAAACCGGCGAAGCCATTTACAACGCCATAGTTTGGCAAGACAGGCGCACCGCTGCTTATTGCGATAAATTAAAGCAGGACGGCCACAGCGATATGATCCGTTCAAAAACAGGGTTGGTTATAGACGCCTATTTTTCGGGCTCAAAAATAAAATGGATCCTCGATAATGTAGAAGGTGCACGCGCCGAGGCCGAGGCCGGAAAACTGGCTTTTGGAACCGTTGATAGCTGGCTGGTATGGAAGTTTACCCGTGGCCAGGTACATGTAACCGATGTTACCAACGCAAGCCGTACCATGTTGTTCAATATCCGCACCCAACAATGGGATGATGAATTATTACAGCTGCTTGATATCCCCAAAAGCATGTTGCCCGAAGTAAAACAATCCAGCGAAATTTATGGCGAAACCGCTACAACCATATTTGCCAGCAAAATACCCATTGCAGGCATAGCCGGCGATCAGCATGCGGCGCTGTTTGGGCAGATGTGTATTGATAAGGCCATGGTTAAAAATACTTATGGCACAGGTTGTTTTATGCTGATGAATATTGGTAGTGAGTTTATTGAATCAAAAAACAATTTGCTAACCACCATTGCCTGGAAAATTAACGGCGAAATTCAATACGCCTTTGAAGGCAGCATTTTTATTGGCGGAGCCGTGGTACAGTGGCTAAGAGACGGACTTGGCATTATTAAAACATCGGCAGATGTTGAACGGCTGGCCATGAGTGTTAAAGATACCGGTGGTGTATTTTTTGTACCTGCTTTTGCCGGCTTAGGTGCCCCCTATTGGGACCCTGAAGCAAGAGGGACTATTGTTGGCCTTACACGGGGTACAACGGCCGGCCATTTGGCCAGGGCTGCGCTGGCTTCTATAGCATACCAAACTATGGATGTATTGAATGCCATGGAAGCGGATGCAGGCATGCAAATAAAAGAGTTACGTGTTGATGGCGGCGCTACGGCAAATGATTTACTAATGCAGTTTCAGGCTGATGTTTTAAGTTGCAAGGTTATAAGGCCAAGCATTGTTGAAACAACTGCATTGGGTGCTGCATACCTTGCCGGTTTAGCAGTTGGTTTTTGGAAAGATGTAGCCGAAATACAACAGCTTTGGCAATCTGAAAAGGAATTTACGCCCGGAGACGACCTGCAGGATATTAAAACAGATATTGAGGGGTGGAAAAGAGCTATCCATGCTGCGCAGAGCTGGTCTGATAACGGGCAGGCAGTTCAAACGATGTAAGTAAATTATTCAAACCTATAAAATCTATTATCATGTCTCCATTTATTGCCGAGTTGCTTGGCACTATGTTACTTATACTTTTGGGCGATGGCGTAGTAGCCAACGTGGTATTAAAAGATACCAAGGGAAATAACAGCGGCTGGATAGTTATTACCACAGCCTGGGGGCTGGCCGTATTTGTTGGGGTTGTAGTCGCGGGGCCATATAGCGGCGCGCATCTTAACCCGGCGGTTACCATAGCATTGGCAATAGCCGGTAAATTTCCATGGGCAAATGTTCCGCTTTATATTGCTGCACAATTTTTAGGGGCGATGATTGGCTCATTCCTGGTGTGGGCTATGTATTATGATCATTTTAAACGCACAAATGAGCCTGGTGCGATACTTGCTGTATTTTGTACCGGTCCGGCGGTTCGTAACTATGTATCAAATATTACCAGCGAAATTATTGGTGCTTTTGTACTGCTGTTTACTATATTTTATATTTCGGGTGGCGAGATCACCCCTACTAAAACGCCCGTGGGCCTCGGCTCTGTTGGCGCTATACCGGTAGCTTTATTGGTTTGGGTAATAGGTTTATCATTGGGCGGCACAACGGGTTATGCAATTAACCCCTGCCGGGATCTGGGACCACGTTTCATGCATATGATATTACCTATCAAAAACAAAGGCACCAGCGACTGGGCCTACGCGTGGATACCCGTTTTTGGCCCGATAGTAGGCGCATCTATAGCCGCCGGTTTGTATTTACTGGTGAAGTAAAATAGTTTTCTATACTTTTTCAAATGATTACTTGCCTGATTAAGGGTAATCAAAGTTAAAAAGCCGACGTCGTGCCGAATTTATTTCGGCATCCCATAGGATATTCACACCCGCCAGGTCTGCGACTTAAAGCGACATAAAAAAGCATTGATTTTTATGTCGCTTTTTTATGTAAAAACGACATTTAAACTTTATTTTCATCCATTGAATGATAAGTATGAAAAACCTCTTCCTTAAATCAACGCGCCTTTTCTTTTTCTTAAGTTTCCTGGCTACCAATGTAAAAGCCATCCAGGCGACCGACACCGTGTTCACTTTACATATCGATTTGAGCAAAACGGCACAGACGATCGATAATTTCGGAGCTTCTGGTTGTTGGTTTTCTGAAGGGATTGGTAAGTATTGGCCCGCCGAAAAAAAAGAAACTATTGCCCGGCTGCTATTCAGCAAACAAAAAGATAAACAGGGAAACCCGGAAGGTATTGGCCTATCCTGCTGGCGGTTTAATATAGGGGCCGGCACTACAGAACAGGGCGACAGCAGTGGTATAAAGGATTTCAGAAAAAGGACAGAATGCTTTTTAAGTCCTGCCGGCAGTTATGATTGGAACAAACAGGCTGGCTACCAATTTTTCCTGAAAAAAGCGCATGACTATGGTGTTGAAACCCTGATCGCTTTTTCAAACAGCCCACCGGTTCAATTTACACGCAACGGCCTTGGGTATAAAACAGAAAAGGACCATACCAGTAATTTGCGGGCAGATGCGTATGATGCCTACGCACAATTTTTAGCACAGGTAATTAAGCATTTTGATGGCGAGGGAATCCATTTCAACTATATCAGCCCGGTTAACGAGCCGCAATGGGACTGGGCACATACTTATAAAGACGCTGACCAGGAAGGCTCTCCCTGGAAGAATGAGGATATCTATAAGGTTGTAGAAAAGCTAAACCAGGCCTTAAACAAAGAACAAATCAGCAGTAATATTTTAATTAGCGAAGCAGGCATGTTAAGCTTTTTATACTCGGGTACCGAAAATCATTCAAGTCAGATTCAACACTTTTTTGACCCCAAAAGCCCGCTATCAGTCAACAAACTCAATCATGTGCCGGCAACCATTGCAGGCCATAGCTATTTTACCGAAAGCAATGATAAAGCCTTACTTACTACCCGCAGCCGCCTGGCAGATACTGCCAGCAAATACAAGGTTAACTTTTGGCAATCTGAATACAGCATGCTGGCCGATGGTTACAAAGAAGGAGCAAAAGGCAAAATAAGTGCCATAGATTGTGCTTTATTTTTGGCGAAAGTTATACATACCGACCTGACAACAGCCAACGCAACGGCCTGGCAGTTCTGGAACTCCTATGAGCCCGGCAATGCCGATTTTGATACCCGTTACTACCTTATCGCTTTAAACCCCAAACCCGATTTTAAAGATGGGGAATTTACGGCCACTAAAAATCTGTGGGCCTTAGGACATTACAGTTTGTTTATCCGCCCCGGTATGCAACGGGTTGCCATCAATACGCCTGACACAACAACAGGTAAGCATGATTTACTGATCTCTGCCTGGAAAGATAAAAACAATCAATTGGTAATTGTAGGCATTAATCATGGTACCAAAAGCGCCCGGATCAGGCTCGCATTAAAGGGCGACCACATAAAATATAAAACAATGGTAACCTATTTAACAGACGGGGAGCAAGCCGATAATATGAAGGCATCACCAGGCAAGAAGTTTTCACCTGATGTTATTCTTCCAGCCCGTTCTATCTCCACATTGGTATTAAATTAAGGTTCAAACGCAGGCTCTGGAGATAGGAATCAAATCATAAGAAGCTGTCTAAAAATAAATAAATTGCGAGTTATAAAAACCGTTGACCCCTGAAGGAGAAAATGGCAAACGGCGAAAGACTTACGAAGTTTTAAAAACTTCGTAAGTCTGGGATTCTGCAACTTGTCATGGGTAGGCACGAAGCAATCCCAAACTATGCAGATCGTATTTGCAAAGCCTCTCTGTAAGGCGGGGATTGCTTCGTGCCTCGCAATGACGCGCGGATATGTACTTCGTTAATACACGTCTTTTTATTTCTTGATTCCTGACTCTTGATTCTTGACTCTCTTAACTACTCGCTTCTTAAGCTTTTCACAGGGTTGGTCATGGCTGCCTTAATGGCTTGGAAGCTTACGGTTAAAAGCGTTATTAGGATGATAGATGAACCTGCAATAAAAAATACGCCCACGCCCATATTAATACGATAAACAAAGCCTTGCAGCCATTGGTTCATTCCCCACCATGCCAGGGGGAAAGCGATAACTACGGCGATACATACCAGCTTCAGGAAATCCTGGGTTAGCATAATGGTTATACTATTTACCGATGCGCCAATTACTTTACGGATGCCTATTTCTTTTTGCCGTTTTTGTGCCGTGAATGCCACCAGGCCGAACAAACCGAGGCAGGAGATAAGAATAGCAAGAAAGGAGAAATATTTGGTTAAAGTTGAAACCCTTACTTCGGTTTCATATTGTTTTTGATAAGCCTGATCTAAAAAACTATAAGTGAACGGGAAGCCCGGATTATAAGATTCATAAAGATGCTGAATCTGCGCGATGGTTTCTTTCTGCTGCGCTCCTTTAATCCTGATCATCATTTTAAAATATGGACTGGTTCCCTGGGCAAGCAATATAAACGATGGCCGTACCACTTCGTGTAATGATTCAAAGTGAAAATCTTTTACCACCCCAATAACCTGAAAATTACCGCCTAAAACTTTAACACTTCTACCTATAGGATTTTGAAGATGCATGGCCTTTACAGCAGTTTCGTTTAATATAACCTTAGCGCCTTCGGTTCCATAGTTTTTTGAAAAAGCCCTGCCTGTGGCCATTTTCATTGCCATGGTTTCAATAAAATTATATCCGCCAAAAAAGCCTTCAAAATAAACATCTTTATTAGCTTCTTTTCCATCCCAGCTCAGGCCGGTGGTGCCAAAGTTGCGCCCTACAATATTATGCTGGGTAAAACTGGCATTTACAACGCCGGGAATGTTCTTTAATTCGGCGGCAAATACCTCCTCTGTACCGGCAAGTTTCCCTTCCGAATCAAACCTGATCATATTATCTTTATTATAACCCGGCGTAGTATTTTGGATAAATTGAATCTGCCTGTAAACTACCAGTACCGCAACAATCAGCATCACCGACAGTGTGAATTGAAAAACTACAAGGCCCTTACGCGCAACCAGCTCTGCAAAAGATGAGTTAAGCTTTCCCTTCAATATCGCTAAAGGGTTAAATTTTGATAAGTATAAAGCCGGGTAACTGCCCGAAACCAGGCCGGTAAACAGCGTGATGCCAATTAAGATTTTGATCAGTTGAAAATCGAAATTCAATTTAATTTCCTTCCCGGTTAGCTGGTTAAACTGCGGCAGTAATAACCAGGCAATGATAATCGCGAGTATCATGGTAAATACAGCCATCAGCAATGATTCTGACAGGAATTGGATGATTAGCTGGCTCCGGGCCGCACCTACCACCTTCTTAATCCCTACCTCCTTCATCCTGCCCGATGCCTTTGCTGTTGAAAGGTTCATGAAGTTGATACAGGCTATAAGCAGTATAAATATGGCTATAAGCGAAAACAGCTTAATATACTCATCCCTGCCGCCTACCCTTGCCCCATGATTAAAGGTGTTATGCAAATAATTCTCTGAAAACCGCATGGCAAAAGCCCGTCTTGTGGTATCGCCGCTATTCTTTGTGACCAGGTTGGTGATTTTTTTATTGAATGCAGCAACATCTGTTCCTTTTTTCAGCATCACAAAATTATGCGGACCGCCATTACTCCAGGTTTTAACCCAACTCTGCACATCGGCCAGGTAATCAAACGATAATACAAAATCAAATTGCTGGGAAGAATGTACAGGCAATTTTTCAAACACACCCGAAACAGCAAACTCCTTATCGTGCTGAAATCTAATGGATTTACCTATCGCGTTATCTACCGTATTAAAAAGCTTTTTTGCAAGCTCATCAGAAATAACGATATCGTTTTTAGCGGCAAGTACTTTCCCTCGTTCGCCCCGCAGCATTTTAAACGAAAAAATATTAAAATAGTCCTTACCTACATACTGACCTGTAGCCTTAATGTTTTTATCACCTACGGTAAGGGTAAATTTTTGCCACCAATCTGCTGGGGCAACCGCTGCCGCATATTCAACATCCTCCGGAGCCTGAACCTTTAAAAGGTCACTAACAAGCCCCGATGATTCATCGGTAAGCGACTGGCTTCCGCCACCTATCCGGGTCTCCATCACCTGGTAAACCTGGTTATCATGTTCAAAAAACTTATCGTAGCTTAACTCATCATGCACCCATAAATAAATCAATAAAGTACAGGCCAATCCTGCAGAAAGACCCATCATATTCAGAAAAGTAAATTGCTTATCTTTTTTCAGGTTGCGAAACGCTATCTTTAAGTAGTTCTTTATCATGACTTTAGGATTAATAATTACAGCGAACACCAATTATAATTAAAAACCATGCCCCACATGTAAGTATTTGATTATTAATAAATTAATATCAAAACCAAATTTATCACTGTATCAAAAACGAACAGCATCCGTTCGTTTTCGTGAATTATAAATTCAGATAAAATTTACGTTTGCGGATATTGATATTTTTTAACTTTTATCCTGCTCTTAAGGCCCTGCAATGTCCAGGAATTATTTTCACCGACATAATCACCGCATTTACCGACAACTTTAAACCTTCCGCGGGGATTAACTTTCTCCGGATCGGCAATTGCCTATTTTTGATTAACAATAAAGTCAAGAGTATGAATATTTTATCAGGAACCATCACACAAAACACGGACCATAGCTTCAACACAACAGCTATTTTCGGCGAGATAAAAAGAACAATACTTTCAAAAGATTTTAAAGGTGGCATCGTCAGAAATGTATTCGGCAATACCGAGTTGGATTTCACCCAGGCCGACCTTACAGGTGTAGCCACTCTTGATATTTCACAGGCATTTGGCCAGGTAACCATAGCCATACCTATTGACTGGCGCGTTGAAACAGAAATTACGCACATTGCTTCGGAAATGGATGATGACCGGAGTTATTTAACCCGCACAGCAAAGTCAAATAAAGTACTGGTACTTAAAGGCCTATCCGTATTTGCAGCTGTAGAAATCGTGAATTTCCTGGAAGAATAACTTACACTTTACGAACAATAAATAAGTAAATCGTCATTACGAGGTACGAAGCAATCTCCAAGTTATACAGAGCGGCTCTACAAGGCCGATCTACCTGTGTAGAGATTGCTTCGTACCTCGCAATGACGATCTTTTTCTCTATTTTTATACAGTCTCTAACAATCACGCCAACATTCTAATGTAAGTCGGGTTAAAACTCCTTTTACAGTTCCGCTTTCTGTAACAATTATTCTACCTGCAACCTGTTTCAGCCAAAGCTCCCTCCTTTTTTATAAATTAGGTTCATGAAACACATTAACCCAAATTTCAGTAATAGCATGTGGCGCAAAACAAGGCCATTTTTATTTGGCATGATGCTTTGCAGCGGTATTGCTAATGCACAATCAACAAATCCTATTATTAATAATATCATGACCGAGGAAACCAGCAACTCGCAGCTGGAAAAACTGGCGCATGAACTTTTTGATGGTATTGGCCCCCGTTTGGTAGGCACACCGCAAATGAAACAGGCCAATGACTGGGCCGTAGCCAAATATAAAAGCTGGGGTATCCAGGCTCATAACGAAAAATGGGGCGAATGGCGCGGTTGGGAACGTGGCGTTTCGCATATTGATATGATCTCTCCGCGGGTAAAATCATTGGAGGGCACCCAACTGGCCTGGAGCCCGGGCATGGGCAATAAAACCGTTACTGCCGAAGTAATTATTCTTGCTGATGTAACAAACTCTGTTGCTTTTCAGCAATGGCTGCCAAAAGTAAAAGGTAAATTAGTGATGATTTCCATGTGCCAGCCAACCGGCAGGCCCGATTATAACTGGACGGAATTTGCCACCAAGGAATCATTCGATAAAATGAAGGCCGCCCGCACCGCTCAAACCGATGCATGGAAAAAGCGTATCAGTAAAACCGGTTTTACCAACAAAACATTGCCTGTTGCACTTGAAAACGCAGGAGCTGTAGGTATCATTACCAATAACTGGTCGGCAGGTTTTGGGGTTGATAAAATATTTGGAGCCAACACCAAAATAGCACCTACAGTTGATATCGCGCTGGAAGATTATGGCATGCTTTATCGCCTAACAGAATCAGGCAACAGCCCAAAGATCAGCATTCATTGCGAATCAAAAGAACTTGGTGTAGTGCCCACCTTTAATACCATTGCCGAAATAAAAGGAACCGAAAAACCCGATGAATATGTAATGCTTTCGGCACACTTTGACTCATGGGATGGTGGCACTGGCGCTACAGATAACGGCACAGGTACCCTTACCATGATGGAGGCTATGCGTTTACTTAAAAAATATTATCCTCACCCAAAACGCACCATATTAGTAGGCCACTGGGGCAGCGAAGAAGAAGGATTGAATGGTTCACGGGCCTTTGTAGAGGATCACCCCGAGATAGTAAAAAACCTGCAGGCGCTGTTTAACCAGGATAACGGTACCGGCCGCGTAGTTAACTTAAGCGGACAAGGCTTTGTAGAAGCAAAAGATTATTTGGGCAGATGGCTTGCTGCCGTGCCCGATACACTTAAGAACAGAATCAAAACAACTTTCCCTGGCCAGCCGGGTGGTGGTGGGTCCGACTTTGCTTCATTTGTAGCCGTTGGCGCTCCTGGCTTTTCGTTAAGCTCACTTAACTGGTCATATGGCTCATACACCTGGCATACCAACCGCGATACCTACGACAAGGTTGTATTTGATGACCTGCGAAATAACGCCATGGTGGCAGCTATTATGGCTTATATGGCAAGCGAGGATCCTGCTAAAACAACAAACACCAAAACCGAGGGGGTTAAATGGCCGGTTCAAACGATGTCAAACAGGCACGGAGGATTGGATAAGTAACACCTATTGCTTTGTATTTTTTGAAAGCCTTTCAGCAAATGCTGAAAGGCTTTTTGGTTTATAAATATGCTGCCCGCAATCTATATTTAAACAAAACATTTTACGCTTTTGGCGCTTAATAGTTTATAAACCAATATCAAAAATCATGAAACACGCATTCATCTTCGGGACCACCATTTTCCTGAGTACACAACGCACGCTTACAGTAAATGATGACGACAAAAACACGGAGTTTTTAAAGATTTTATCTTTTTATAATGAAAGAAAAAACAATGAAAGCCTGGTGCTTAATATCGATGCAAACATCTCAACGATGAATGGTCGTCCTTTAAGCATTGTAAGCAATACCGTCGCCGACAGGCCAGACATCCGTTTAGTGATCACCAAATCCCGTATTAAGGTGTACCAAACAGGCCAGGAAGAACCCGTACTTGATGTTTACCAGTTTGATGAACATGAATATGCTGGTTTATCAAGCCATATACTTAATGAAATACATGCCCAGAACCCAGATAGAGTGTTAACCATTAAAGGCAATTTTAAAGTTGGCAACACACATTTCCTGATTGAGAATGAGAAAATGTTTGTGGACACCAACGGATATGCCAATGGAGTAGTGAATGCACATCATGGTATTATACTTTCGCCTGCTAATCATGATTTTGATTAGTCAATAAAAAAAACGAGCCTACACAAAATTGTATAGACTCGTTTTTTTGTTTTAAGCAGTTAATCCCGTAAAATTAAAGCCGGTGATTGAACGCCTTTTGCCTTCAGCATTTAATACCCCCAGCCAAGCGGTGCATCTGCAGGTTTAATACCCCAGGCTTTGTTAGGTTTTGATCCCATTACAAATTCAAGTTTGCCTCCGTTTACTATATCATTTTGGGTAATATAGGTTTTGGTATAGGTTTTACCGTTCAGTTTTAATGATTGAATATAGCCGTTTTGTTTACCGGCATTTTTTACATCAACGGTAAAAAATTTGCCACCTGCCACACTGATCTGCGCGTGTTTTAAAACCGGCGAACCGATGGCATAAACACCATTTGCAGGGTTAACCGGGTAAAAGCCCATCGCACTAAAAATATACCATGATGACATCTGCCCGCAATCTTCATTACCAGAGTAACCCGACGATGAGTTATTATACAATTCGTTTAAAACTTTAGCTACATACATTTGGGTTTTCCAGGGCTGGCCGGCGTAATCATATAAATAGGCTACGTGATGGCTTGGCTCGTTACCATGGGCATACTGGCCTATAAAGCCAGATGCATTACCGTTAACTTCACCGGGTTTATCTTTGGTAGAGAAAAACTGATCGAGCTTTTGCGCAAAAGCACTGTTACCGCCAACAAGATTTATAAGGCCGGATACGTTTTGAGGCACATACCAAAAATATTGCCATGCATTCCCTTCGGTATAGGGGCTGCCGCCGTTACCGCCATAGGCCAACGGATCAAAAGGTTCCATCCAGTTACCATCCTTCTTTTTGGCCTGGAAAAAGCCGGTTTTGGTATTGTATAAATTCCTGTAAAACTCAGATCGTTTCATGAAGTGCTCATAGTCCTCCGCTTTATCCAGCTTTTTGGCTAATTGAGCTACACACCAATCATCATAGGCCATTTCCAGCGTTACCGATACTGATTGAGATTCCACATCTTCGGGAATATATTGGTATTTCTCCAGTGATGTAAAGGGTGATCCGGGGTGGTCTGTTACCGAAGAACCTTTGATTGCTTCATAAGCTTTTTCGTAGTTGAAGCCTTTTATATTCTTTAAAGCAGCATCAACAATA
The DNA here is from genome assembly GCF_056405015.1 of Mucilaginibacter sp. P2_A4. Taxonomy (NCBI): domain Bacteria; kingdom Pseudomonadati; phylum Bacteroidota; class Sphingobacteriia; order Sphingobacteriales; family Sphingobacteriaceae; genus Mucilaginibacter; species Mucilaginibacter sp. P2_A4. The sequence goes on from NZ_JBFUCX010000015.1 coordinate 97,576, forward strand.
ACCGGGATGGCATGGTTACCAATCATGCAATAGTTTTCATCGCCCCATAATTGCCATATAGGCAGGTAACCATAGGTATCATACTGGCGCATCATACTATTGATAAAGCCAGCCGTTTTCTCTGGCTGGATCAAAGTATAAAGTGGGTGCGCCGCCCGGTAGGTATCCCATAACGAAAAAGTGGAGTAATGGGTTTTGTCGGGCGCGTTGGCAATGGTAAGATCGGTAGCCTGGTAATCGCCATTTACATCGGCCATGTTGTTGGGCTGGGTAAAGGCATGGTACATACCTGTATAAAAGATCTGTTTTTGCTCCAGCGTTCCTTCAACTTTTATCTTTTCCAGTTCATGCTCCCACTGCAGGCTGCTCTGTTTGCTGGTATTATCAAAATCCCAGTCGGGTAGTTCGGCCTTCATATTCATCCGGGCATTCTCGGTACTAACCGGCGACAGGCCAACTTTTACCAATACCTGTTCCTGATCTTTAGTATTAAAGTTTAAGGCTGCTTTCAGGTTTGTTCCGTTAATGATAGTAAGATCAGTATACCTGCGGCTGCCACTTGCCAAAACACTGCTGGTAAACGGCTTTGAAAACTCGGCATGAAAGTAAACCTTACGCAATTTAGCCCAGCCACTTAAAATGCGGTAACCCTCAATGGTATGGTCATCAACAATTTTTAACTGTGCGCTCATAATTTTGCAAGCCCAATAACCCCGTTTTTTATCAAGGGTATGATCCATATCAATAATAATATGTGATTCCTCACTTTTTGGGAAAGTATAACGGTGAAGCCCCACATGTGATGTTGAAGTAAGCTCGGCATTTATGCCATAGTCTTTTAACATCACCTGGTAATAACCGGGTTTAGCTACCTCCTCTTTATGCGAAAAAGATGAGCTATAACCACTGCCTGGTTTACCGGCGCTGCCCGGCACCAAATTAATTGCACCTGTTGTAGGCATCATTAATACATCAAACAAATCTGATACGCCTGTACCACTCAGGTGGGTATGACTAAAGCCAATAATGGTTTTGTCGTTGTAATCATAACCGGAAGCCGGATCATCAGGAGCCTCACGGGTATCAGGACTTAGCTGTACAAAGCCAAAAGGAACAGTTGACCCCGGAAAGTTACTTCCCGATAAACTATTTTTATCTACAGCTCCTGTGCCGATGAAAGGGTTAACGTATTGAACCAGGTTATCCGGGGTATTTTTTTGTGCAAATACCATCGAACTAAAACAAACAAAGCCAATGCTTAAAATTTTTTTCATTAAATTAATTAGAAAGATCAATTGATGCTGCGAATATAGTGCGCACAAAATAGCTTTTATATGTATCTACATATTTTTTACATAGATGGAACCATTATGTGATTAAGGTTGATCCCGCGGAAGAGCCAGAACCCTTCAGGCCCAATCTATCAATCCGTTTTTCTGAAATAGCGGCATCCAAAGGCATACATCAGCTAAAAGCACCGATGCCGATACCTTACACCGTAATGCTGTGGCAGTTATAGCATCATACAGGTTAGGTTCTGTTTGGCATACGGAGAGAAAAATGTATTGTATTTCGGTAAGCTCTGTCATGGTTACCTTAAAGTTTTTGCGGCTCACCGCCATAAAAGTTTTTTTGGGCGATGGTAATTCATAATCCAAATCGCGGTAAACGGATGTGAAAAATTGGATCATCGAAAATTCCAATTCCAGCAATTGCAAACAGCCGGGCGTGAATACTTTAACAACATTAAAAAAAACATTCTGGATACTTATTTCCTCATCCCTATGTACGTTGCCTTCCGTTCCGGGAGCACGCATAGCCTCCTGCCGGGCCCTTTCCAGCTTCGTTAGGGCTATAGGTAGATCCATAAAATCATCCATGTCACCGTTGTCACCAGGCACAACAGGCGGTTTTGTTTTAGCTAAAAATGAAGGAAAAGCTTTCCCGAGGTCATATAGGGTAAATGAAGTGGATGGATGATAAAGTAAGTAGGCCTTTGCAAAACTATCAAACACCTCATCGCCCATGAATTTTTTACTGATAGCGTAATCGGCATATATGCAATCCAGCAGGCGCAGCAAATAGCCCGAGCTATATACATTTAAACGGGCATATACCGAGGCCTTACCCTGGTCGGCTACCACATCTGTTTCGCTCAAACCATAAAGCTGTTTTGCGCGTCCCAGTTTTTGAGGCATATAACCTGGCGTCATCACCACGGCTTTAAGCCAGTTTTGCAGTAATATGAGTTTTTGATCTTTAGCCATTTACCGCCTGCAATTGAAAATCAACCGGGTTTGACACCGGATTATTCCCCGATTTGTTAACCTCCTGAACCGGGATATTACCCTTTAAAACTTCACGGGCCTTGTACAACTCTATCAGCAGATCGGGATAATCAGGTATTTTAGCATCCCACTCAAGCAATGTACTTACACCGCCGGTTAGTTTCTGCGCCTGGGCATAAAGCTTCCAAACTTCGGATGGTACGGGCTGATCATGCGTATCTATCAGCAAATCGCCGCAATCTGTTGGGCCTGCAATATGCATTTGTACAATATGCTCATGTGGCAGGCAGTTTATATAATTGGGCGCATCGTAACCATGGTTTGTGGCCGATACAAAAACATTATTTACATCAAGTAACAGGCCGCAGCCCGTAGTTGTGGCAAGCGATGACAGGAAGCCCCATTCTGAAATGGTTGATGCCTTAAACTGCAGATAGGTTGAAGGGTTTTCCAATATCAACGGTCGTTTTAAATAATCCTGAATCCGCATCACCCGATCGCTAACGTGGTTAAGGCTTTCGGAAGTCATGGGCATAGGCATCAAATCGTGAGTATTGGTATAAGCAACACCAGTCCAGCATAAATGATCCGAGATCCATGCTGGTTCAATTGCTTCGGCAAGGGCCTTAAGCTTCTCCAGGTATTTATAGTTGATAGGATCGGTACTGCCAACAGAGAGTGATACCCCATGCATTACCACAGGTACCTCCTTCCGTACATGCATCAGCACGTGGCGGGCAAAGCCAAAATCATCCATAAAATTTTCGCTGATGATCTCAAACCAGTCAACCTGCGGCGGGTTGCTGAGCAGGTAGTTGAAATGTTTATTTCGTAAACCAACGCCCAGGCCCAAATTTGGGAGGCCCAGGCGCGGTAAAATATTGGTATCCATACAGGTTATTTTATTTAGGTTGATGGAGGAAAGGCCAAACGCAGATCGCTTGGTTTTGGCTTTTCTGGTACCGGCAGACCTCTTTTTTCTAAAACCTTGCGGTAAGCTTTCCATGCTACATCATAAACCAATTCTCCTTTATCGTAATATATGGTAGCAAGCGGCTCTGATTTAAAATCAGGTTTCGGACCAAAATCATACAGCTGCATGCGGTACACATCACTTTCTTTGGGCAGTTCGGGATACATCTGTGATGCCGAGATAGGCACGGCGCAACCACCTAAACCTCCACAGGCATTATCAGATGGCGCACTAAAAAACTGATCGCTTGAATCTGCATTTACAGGCGGTGCTTTATAAAAAGTAAAAGCAGCAGATGCGCCGCAGCCTGTTCCTCCGTGCGTTGACTGCACAAAGCCACATCCACCCTCCGCTCTGCAATCGTTTGATCCCTTGCAGGTATGAAACAACTCGGAAGGAGCGCAACTATTAGGATCGCTTTTCAAAGTATCATCCAGGTTCATTCCCTGGCAGGCATGATACAAGTGTTCGTCGCGGTTTACCGGCGGATCAAGCGGAGATACTATCCCCAGTGAAAGATCGGGGGCTTTACCAAATATAGCCCAGCAAATAGACATCCTATCGCCCGAGCCACCCATCGAAGGATATGGGAAAGCCGCCCCTTTTGTTTTAAAGTAAGTATTAAGCACTTTAGTAACACCGGCAATAGCACCTGTTGAGGTACGGCTAAACAGATCAAAATTGCTTTGTTCGGCACTATCATTCAATTTTAAGCGATTTAATGCCGCGGCTATATCGCCAGAGGCCGGTAGTTTTGGATTTTGAGCCGGGTCATAGGCTGCAGTTTGCAACAATTCTGCTGTCCATGAATTTCCTTGCTGGTGCCATTGATCCCACGTGGTTATTTCCCCATCTTTAATGAGGTCGAGCACATAGGCAAAAGTTTCAAAGTGATCCATCGCCCCATAATGATGACGGGCCTCGGCTTTGGCAGAGGGCGCATCGGCACCGGTAGCAGTAAATGACGGGTATTTATTACGCAAAACCGGGCAGCTGGGTCTAAACTGATCCTGAACCGCGGTAAGGTTTGCATGATGATCGGCTGCTTTATTTTTGTTGGCTTTATCAAGGATAGCCTTTATAACGCCTCCGCCTTCACCCTGGTCGGTAATACCGTTTATCATGTTCATTACATCCTTCAGCGCTGCTTCCGATTCAATATGCTGAATACTGGTAGCAATACCCGGATACTCGTCCCAACTCTTGCCATCATCAATTGACTGAGGATTAAGCCTATCCGGATTGAACACCTCCTGTTGTACCGCAGGCTCTTCACCACCAGGGTTTGCTTTGGCTTTCCCTTTTGCAAAAACAATATCCCATAAGGTAACCCCGTCTGCATAAGTTATAGAAATGTAGTTCCATAATTGAAGGTACATATTGCCTATTGAGCCAAACCAGGGCAAATCTGTACCCGGTTTCCAATTATCAAAAGGCGCTTTTTCGCTGTACTTTTCTATTTTGTTAGGGTCAAGTACTTTTTCGGCATCGCTCTCTGTTTGCTCAATTGCCAGGAACAGGTGCATCTGCTCTATATCCATGGCACCGGTTTTCACCCTTATTTTATTATACGGGGCAATAGTATCCTTAAAATCAAGAATGTGCGGTAGTATAGTTTTGTCATCCCCATAGCATTTCCACGCGTATGTCTTCTCATCCTGCAAAGGTTCGCAGGTAAATTTAGGGTCGTAGCCAATTACCTTAGCCAGGTTTGAAATAATTTGCAGGTGTAGCATTTCGGCCACAAACACACTAAAAACAGCGTTGAATGCTTTATCATTCCCGGTTTTAGGTTTTGCAGTAGCAGCCATGCCCGGCCAAACACGACCTTCATAAAAATTATTGCCTTTGCTGTTTATCTCGTGCATACCCTGCAACGAGTATAAAGAGGTCATGTACAAAGGGATGGTAAATAGCTCCACGTTAACCGCGGCCTGCACTATGGCATGCAAGGCCTGCTCATCTACCTCTTTGAAAGAAACGGGCCGGTTTTTCAGCCGGTCGTCATGTGTAAATAATAGTGTACTTTTCATGGTTTGGGTATTTTTATTTAATTGTGATCAATGTAAAGCTGGTAATGTGCCGTTCGCTAAATTTTCAAGCCCGGCTATTCCCGGTAAAAACAAATACAGGCTGCCATCGGTACGAATAAAGCGTTCAATGCCGGTTATTCGTTTATAAGGCTGGTCTGTTGCTCCATCGGGCAGATAATCAAATTCATTAAATTGCGGTATTGTACTTTTTGGCGGACCAAAAAGCGGATCGAACCCACTCAAATTCGGACTATTATCAGCACCCGGTCTAAAGTTGTTCATGTTGATCCATGATTGCATAATAAACAGGAACTGCTCGGTTAAATTGGCGCATATAAATAAGCCAACCAATCCCCGCTGTATCCCCGCGGGTTCTTTTTCGGTATACTCCGGTCCGTAGGGGCCTGCCCTGCGCATAATCCGTTTGGCCTGCGCATTGGCTGCTGTACCATCGGGATTAGTATTCCCTTTTACTTTTCCATCATCGCGCGGGTTGGTTCGGCGAATGTGGGAGGCATAAGGACAAAGTTGTGCCAGATCATCATTTTGACGTACACCTTGCTGATTTTCTGTTGGGTTGATATAATTAAAATTAGTAAAATCAAAATCCTTTAAGTTTGGATCCGGCTTTTCGGGCGATATAACTAACGGCGTACCATCAAACCAGCGCCCGCACATTTTAGCGGCCACCAGATCTGGGCTTGCGCCATTTTTGGGGTTATTGATAAACTTATTGAATGCCTTTACATCCTGATAAAGCAACCGGAACGCGGCAAAGGTTCCATTTTGCAGTAAGGGATGTGAATTATAGGTTGGCCCGCTGGGGCTTCTTGGGCTGATAACAAAATGATAAGGCGGTACAATGGGCCTGTCGTCAACAGTGCTTTTGCCCAACAGCAAACGTCCCTGGGTTGTATTCCATGGCACTTTACTTAATCTTGGCTGCGAAAAGCTATCCTTATACCCAAAGTGAATAAAATCGTTCCCTTGTGGCAATGGTTCAGAATCCTTCATAAAAACCGGCAACATTGATGAGCCATTGGCATTTGCGGGAATCATGCTTAGCAAGGTTTGATAGTGCAATTCAAGACTACCATGATCATGTGCAAAAAGGCTTACCTGCACATCCAGATCAGAACCATCTTTAGCCGGATTAATGGGTGACTGCCAACCGTCGGAACGTTTCCACCATAAAGCGGGAGCGCTATCGTCTGTATCGCCAACCAGGTCGGCGTTGTCCGGGTATGCCGCTCCATTTTTAAAAAGCTGAAAAAGCTCATAGCTTTTATTAGCTACCGCTTTATACTGAGTTTCGGTGATAAATTTTTTAAGACCAAAAACGGTAAAACCCACATTTAAACAATAAGCAGGTTTCTGTCCATTTTGCCAGGGTGTTGCGGTGGTTACAGTGAGCGGCTCATTACTGCCGGGCAGTATTTTTTTGCAAAATTCGCGTGCTCCCTCAACATCTTTTATGGTAAAAATAATGTAACGTACGTACGGCAAATTATATCCACGTAATATTAAACCTTGTATGTCGCTAAGCTTTGGAACAGGCCCGGCGTTGGTGTCATTAAAATTGTTATTCATGGGTTCGGCTTTTAAATAAGCCCCGCATTTGGGCGGGGCTTACAATTATTAACAACTTGGTTTTACCGATGGATCAAAAGTAATTGGCACCGCAGGCGAAGGCCACAGGCTTTGCGCATCCGGATACTTTTGTAGTATTCTGCCCACTGTTAAACCAGGGAAGGTTGAACCCAATACATATTTTTGGTTTGGCGCAGAAGTAATTGCCGCCGGTATAGTTGGATCGGCAAAGTTATACCGCATTAACAAGCAGTTAAACGCGCCCGGATTTGACTGAACACCACCATTAGCCAAAATATAAACTGCCGAGGTTGGATCTTCAGGATCAATAAGGCCGGTTTCATCCATACCTGCCAATACTGCATTAAGGCCAAATGCTATTATAGGATGTTCAACAAATGAACTAATGTATGGTGCAAAATCAGCATCATAAATAGATTGTACCACAAATAAGCCCCTATCATCCAACGCCTGGAAACTTGGGATAGGAAGCCCTGCATTTTTACCTGCAGCTAAGTGATAAAACATAAAAAAGTGTACCCCTGTAGAGGCTCTGATATCATTATTAGGCAATACAGCTTGTTTAAGCGATGCTAACGCCTCATTTACACTGTCTGCCGATCCTTTTTTTACCGGGATGAACAGGAAAAGCATGTGCTGTTGTTCTGCAGGGGTTAGTTCTGTAATAGGAGAAGTCATGATTATTTTGTTTAGGTTTATTTTACACCTACTCTTTTAAGGCTTTTCGGTATCCGCCTGTTGTATAAAATTGCTATATGTTAGGCCAAAGCTTATCCCTTTAGCTATTTTTTAGATGCTATTAATTCACACTCAAATATCCCGCTGACTTATTTTTCCTCTATAATAACTTACTTTCAGTTACATTTCCAAACCTGTAACTTATACTAACTTCGTGCGTGGTAATATTTACGCCACCCAAATTATTGGATGATGTGCCAAACTGGTAACTATACCCTACCCTAAAAGCTTTGCCGATTACCGATAGCATAGCCGCCGCTTTTTTATCTGTGCGATAATTTAGCCCCAGCCCCAGCTGCTCCTTCAGATATAATGTACCTGACATATTTGCAATAACAGGCGATCCGTTTACATACGAAATTAAGGTAGCCGGTTTAAACTTTACATCATCACTTACATCGGCCAGGTACGCGCCGGTAAAGTAATAATGCGTGCGGAGATAATTGGCTTGCTGCTCAGAAGCGTTGCCCAGGCTACGGATAGTAAACTCAGGTACCGAAAGACCGAGATAGTAATTAGGACTGTATAGCATCACTCCAAAACCAATATTGGGTTTTGTTTCGCGCACATCATTCATAAACTGGGGATCTGAGGCATCCAGCTGGGAATAATTGCCAACATAATTACGAACTCCGAGGTTTAATGCAACAGCGAGGTAATTGGTTTCGGTTAGTTGTATCCCTTTAGCAAAAAAAGCGTTAAATTCTATTTGATGTTCAACGGCGGCCTGGTCATTAAGTACATAAATCCCAGCTGCACCATTAATTGATTCAATAGGAAAATTCGCGTTCAGCATCACACTGCTCGGTGCTCCGTCTATCCCAATAAACTGCTTGCGTCCCAGCACACTTACCGAGCCCGCTTTATCAAGCATTGAATAAGCAGGGTTTACCGCTGTAAGATTATCGGCATATTGGCTGTAACTATAAATCTGTTGCTGTGCAGAAACCTTGAAGCTGATTGATACCAGCAAAAAACTTAGAGCTATAATTGTTTTTTTGGTGAACATGAGTATTAATTGTGATGGCGCGTTTTATCAGGTATTTGTATTTTAAAGCTTTGGTACCTGGTTTCTACATGTAAATTCCGGCATCGTAAAACTTACGTAATGATAGACTGAATTATTGAGTTACTGAAAGTGTATATTCACCTAAATTGTATTTTTTCACAAGCTGATTTTACCCTTTTTTATGGCATAAAATAAGGTTGAAATGAGTATTAGGCAATCAATAATTAGCAGCCCCTTATTTTATAAATCATATTTTTAACCCCGGCATTTTGTTTCCGCCGAACTAACTGCAAAGGATATCTTTTACAAATAATCCCGACTGCTGATTAATGACAGATCAGCGGCCGGGACTAATTTTGTTATGTTTTAATATTTAAGTACAATGTACCCGGTTTTACGTTTGGTTTCGGCACCATCCTTATACTCCAGCGAGTAATAGTAAGTACCTGGTTTTTGCAGTGACCCACTTTTGTTGGAGTGCCCATCAAACAGGTTGCCATTGCTGCCATAACCTTTTACATCATATACCAACGCGCCGGCTGCATTCATGATAGACAGGTGATTGTCGGCGTATTTCTCTATGCCTTCAATGTTCAGGTAATCATTCAATCCGTCGCCATTTGGTGATACGGCCTGGTGAACTATGATATCATAGGAATTGGTGATGTTATTTGATTTTTTGGCGAGAGCGGTGATATCTGTATTATCAACGGTATGTGCACTAAAAAATGCCTGTTGAGTTACTGCTATAGTTAAAGTGCGTTTGGTAACACCATCTTCGGCAGTTATCAATACAGGAATATTAGTTGTGCCTGAACCTAATGTTACGGGTGCCGATGCTACACCATTATTTGCAGAAACCCCGTTTACCTTTATTGCCGCATTGGCATTATTTGTTGATATAGTAAAAGTAACGCTGCCTGTAGTATTACTTACCAGGGCTGTAAAGCTATCCGTACTGCCCACACGGGTTAGCGTACCCGAACTTATCGCAATATTATTTAAACTAACATTGGATGATCCTGTTTTGCTTACTATTATAGTTAAGGTTCGTGTGGTTACACCATCTTCTGCAGTTATTAATATAGGGATACTGGTTGTTGCTGCCCCCAGTGTAACAGGAGTAGACGCGACACCGTTACTTCCTGGCACTCCGTTTACCCGTATTGAAGCATGCGGATCAATGGTTCCTACCAAAACCGTAACGTTATTCACTGTCGGGACAACTGATGTTGTAAAAGTATCGCTTGTACCAACACGGGTTAAAGTTCCAGAACTTATCCCTAAATTACTTATACTAACATTGGATGATCCTGTTTTGCTTATTACAATAGTTAAAGTTCGTGTCGTTATACCATCTTCTGCAGTTATTAATACAGGGATACTGGTTGTTCCTGCCCCCAGTGTAACAGGAGCAGACGCAACACCGTCACTTCCTGGCACTCCGTTTACCAATATTGAAGCATGCGGATCAATGGTTCCTACCGAAACTGTAACGTTATTCACTGTCGGGACAACTGATGTTGTAAAAGTATCGCTTGTACCAACACGGGTTAAAGTTCCAGAACTTATCCCCAGGTTATTTATACCGACATTTGATGATTCAGATTTGCTCACTACTATGATTAATGTGCGTTTGGTAACACCATCTTCTGCTGTTATCAATACAGGAATGTTGGTGGTACCTGAACTTAATGTTACAGGTGCTGATGCCGCCCCATTATTTACCGAAGCTCCATTTACCTTTATTGCTGCGTTGGCATCATTTGTTGATATAGTAAAAGAAACACTGCCTGTAGTATTACTTACCAATGCTGTAAAGCCATCCGTACTGCCCACACGGGTTAATGTTCCCGAACTTATGACAATACTATTTAAACTAACATTGGATGATCCTGTTTTGCTTACTATTATAGTTAAAGTTCGTGTGGAAACACCATCTTCTGCGGTTATTAATACCGGAATACTTGTTATGCCTGCCCCCAGTGTAACAGGAGCAGACGCGACACCGTTACTTACTGGCACTCCGTTTACCCGTATTGAAGCATGCTGATCAATGGTTCCTGCCAAAACCGTAATGTTATTCACAGTCGGAACAACTGATGTTGTAAAAGTATCGCTTGTACCAACGCGGGTTAAAGTTCCGGAACTTATCGTCAGGTAATTTAGACCAACAATTGTTGAGTTACTGTAAGCTCTTGATACAACTAAAGTATATGTTTTACTGGTGCTTCCGTCCTGCGCCGTTACTGCAATAGAAATATTATTTGCACCTGCATTTATCGGGATATCAATTGTTCCGGTTACGCCATCAGGTGCGGTGCCATTTACTAACACTGTAGCGTTGGGCTCATTTGAAAAGGCCGAAAGTGTTACACTACTTACACTGCTACCCACAACAGCAGTATAGCTGGTTGTACCTGCGGTAAATACCGGGCTAATCGTTGCGGCATTTATACCGAGGCTGGCTAAAGTAGCATCGGCAGATGCAGCAGCCCTGTTAACCGTCAAAGTATAAGTTTTGGTTGTGCTGCCATCTTCGGCGGTTACTACAACGGGGATAGCATTACTACCCTGGTTTAAAGCCACACTTAAACCAGACCCGGAAACAACGGCCAGCCCCTTTACTGTAATTACGGCATTTGCATTGGTAGTGGCCGGGGTTACAGTAATTGAACTGGTTGCATAATTTACGTTCGCGGTGTAGGTATCTGTACCGCTGCTAAACACCGGGCTAAGGGTGCCTGTACTAAGGTTAAGGCCTGCAAGAGTTGCATCGGCAGATGGAACTGTCCTGGTTATAGTTACTGTATATGTTTTGGTAGTACTGCCATCCTGCGAGGTTATGTTTGTGGTTACTGTGTTTGCACCCGCATTTAACGGTATTAATACTGATGGCGTACCGGCATTGATGGTGGTTGTGTTACCTGCGTTGGTCACAGTAATGGTAGCGTTGGCTTCGGCTGTTGCCGGGGTAAAGTTCACAGACGATACATTACCCGCAACTGTAGCCGTATAATTTACAGTGTTTCGGGAAAACGCGGGCGAAATAGCTCCGCTGCTCAAAACAATATTACCAAGGTAAGCCTGGTTTACAGACGGGCGAAGCACATTTAAAGCATAAGTTGTAAAATTCACGCCATCGGGTGCTGTTACCCTGACAGTGATCCGTTGGTTGCCTTCAAACAACGCACTGTTGGTGTATGAAGGATTTGAAGCATCAATGGTTTGTCCGCCTGCTGTTACTGTTACCCCTGCTGCCGAAGCCACCGGCGTAACAGTAATAGCGTTGTCGCTGTTGGCTACCACTACTGTATAACTCGTTGTGCCCGGTGAAAAAGCGGGTGCAAGTGCGCCTTTATCTACCGTTAACGAACTGAGCGTAACATCGGTAAACGGCAGCCTTATAGCATGTACGGTATAATATTGTGTATTAGAATTATCTGCTGCGGTAATACCCACGGTAAATACGTTATCCCCTACGGCAAGTGGCAAGCTACCAGATGCACCACCGGATATAGCATATCCGTTTACCGTAATAACCGTACCGCCTGGGTCAGACGCGTTGGGGATAAGACTGATTGCCGTTACATTGTTGGGAATAGTTGCAGTAAGGTTATTATTGGCTTGGTTAATGATAGCCGAATACTGCGCATTACCTGAAAGTATAACATTGATCAAACCTGCATTTGATGAATATGCCCGATTGATGGTAATATTATAGGTATTGTTACCACCACCGAATGAGAGCACATTTACGGGTATAACGTTGACGCCCCCCTGTAAGGCTACAAATCTTGATGCTCCTACATTTACGAGCGCTCCGCCCACCCTTACTTCGGCATGGCTATCCTGTGCCACGGGCGCAATTACAATACCGGTTACATTAGGATCGCTAATGACCATCGTATAATCATTCGTTGCCGGATCAAATACAGGGATTAGTGGTGTTATTGTCCCATTGATGTTCATCGTTAAGCTTTGCAGCAAATTATTTGTCGAGAAATTCCTGGTTACATTTACGGTGTATGTTTTTTGAGTTGTTCCATCGCCGGCAGTAACTACGATCACCATAGGTTCAACTGCCGAAAAGTATTGGAGCGTGATGGCGTTGCCATTAGCGGTATTTAAAGCCGTCCCGTTAATGGTTATCGTCGAGCCATCGTTTGTAGCAATTGGTTTTAGGGTGAAGGCCGTTACATCGCCGGTTACCGTAGTGTTATAGGTATAAGTACCGCTGTCGAAAGGCACATCAAATCCCGAATTGGTGGTAATTATCCCCAGACCGGCAAGTGTAGCGTCTGTTGATGCTGCACGCTGTACATTTACGTTATACGTGTTTGACGCACCATTTTGAGCAACTACATTTATCGGTACAGCGTTATCGCCCACTGCAAGCGGAGTGGTTAAAGCTATGCCCGAAGGTGCCGAATACCCATTGATCGATGCCGATGCAGTAACATCATAAGCAGGTGAGATATCGATAGAGGTGGTTGCATTGCTTACCTGAACGGTATAATTATTGACCCCGCTGCCAAAAGCCGGACTAAGCGAACCCGTACTTACTGCCAGGCTATTCAGCAGATTGTTTGACGAGAAGGCGCGGTTAATAACCAGGCCATAATAATTTTGCGTAGTACCGTCCTGCGCGGTGACCACTACATTGTAGGTGTTATCGCCTAAGCCGAGTGGCAGAGTAACCGGCGTGCCCGAGTTAAATGGTGTACCGTTGACCGTTAATGTGGCATTGGGTTCATGCACTATTGCTGTAAGATCAAAGCTGGTAACTGTGTTGCCCACACTTGTCCTGTATACATTGTAAATATCAGGTGATGGCAGTGTGCCGGTGCTGATGCTAAAGCTGTTTAATGTCGCATCTGATGACGGCAAACGGGTTACCGTAATATTATAAGGATTTGTGGTGGTACCATCCTGCGCGGTTACATTTACTGGGATAATGTTGGGGCCAACGTTTAAAGAGATGGCGCCCGATGACGCGCCGGATGTTACCTGGTTACCATTAACCGTTACTCCCGCGTTAACATCTGATAAGGTTGGTGTTACCGTTAAAGAAGTAACACCTGTTGCAACCGTTGCAGTATAATTATTAGTGCCTGATGCAAACGAAGGAGATAAACTACCCTGGCTGATAGATAAGCTGCTCAGGTTACCATTGGTTGATAAGAATATTGAAAATGCCGAAGCATTTGAAGCATCCTGCGCAATATTATAATTAGCCGAGCTTAATCCCGAGCCGTTGATGGCATACGTGCCGACCGGCGTACTTAATGTTACCGCTGTGCTAAAGCTAAGCGTACCTGTAGTAGCTGATGCCTGGGTATCGCCGTTTAAAAAGCCCGTTATGGTACCTGTTACTGATGGGTTTGCCGTATTAAATGCGCGACTTGCCGGGGTGGCAACATAGCTTAAGGTATTTTTGGCGATGGTTAAGGCCGTATTGTTGGTAGCAGCGGCAATTAAATTATAGTTGGCTGCCGTTACTCCGCTTAATGTTATGGGGTAACCGCCAACACTGCTGGTTGTGGTAGCTGTGGTATTATAAACCGGCGTACCTGCCAGGGCAGTAGCGGCGGTTTCATTGTTGACATAGCCGGTTATGGCACCGCTTAGCGAAGGATTTGCCTCACCGTAATGCTTGGAGGCGGCCTGCGCCGTAAACGTTAAATTAGCCTTGGTTATGGTAAATATAGTGGTGTTGGAGGCTGCAGGCGTAAAAGTGTAGTTGAGCGCGTCCAATCCATTAACCGTTACAGGGTAACTGCCTATGGGGCTACTTTCAGCAGCTGTAGTGGCATAGGCAAATGAAAAGGCAACCTGGTCAATAGTCTGGCCGTTGGCTAAACCCGTAAACACTACGTTAAACGATGGGTTTGCAGCGCCATATACCTTGGTTGCGGGCTGTGCGGTATAGGTGATAACGATCTTATTAAGCGTTAAGGCCGTGTTATTGGCTGTGGCCTGTACAAAACTATAATTGGCTGCGCTTAGGCCGTTCCCGGTTATCGGGTACTTGATTGCTGTTGTATTGTCGGTGGTTACCGAACTGGTGGCATTAGCTGTTGAGGTAAAAACCATCGTACCTGTTGTGGCCGTTGCCTTGGTATCGCCGTTTACAAAACCGCTTACCGAACCCGTAAAAGTTGGATTGGCTGCCCCGTAATCGCGCGATGCGGCATCGGCAGTATAGGTTAATACTGCTTTATTAACCGTTAATTGCTGGCTTACATTTGTTGCTGCCAAATAAGTAGTATTACCCGCCTGCGATGCAGTGATATTTACAGTACCCACGCCTACAATGTGTACAAGGCCGGCGCTGGTTACTGTAGCAACATTGGCATTATCGCTGGTGTAGGATACGGGCAGCGTACTGGCCGCTACCGCGCCTAAAGTAAAATCTGCTGCCCCGTAAGTAACTGCCGGAATACTATTAAAGGTGATGGCTTGGGGCGTTTTATCTTTGGTAATAGTGGTAGTATATATTTTGGTGGTGATGCCATCCTGCGCTGTTACCACGGTTGTGATGATATTACTACCCGGATTTAAACTGAGCGCCCCTGATGCAGAACCCGAGGCCACAGTTGTGTTGTTAACTTTTACGGTAGCATTGGCCTGTGCTATTACAGGAGTAAGGGTTATTGATGTTACGTTATAGGTTACATTTGCCGTGTACGCATTTGTAATGCCCGAGAATACCGGACTTAATGTGCCTGAACTTAGTGCCAAACTCGTAAGATAGGCATTATTGGACAACGTTGTAAAGCTTTTTACATCTCCATATGACGTACCGGCCGCACTGGTTGCGTAAGCTCTGGCATAGTACAAGGTAACAGGACTAAGCCCGTTTAGCCCTCCCGAAAATGAACCTGTACCTGACCCTATAGCCTGTTTCTGATCTGTACCAATAACCGGTAGTGTATTTGTACTGCTATACACTATCCCTGTTTCTGTAACTGCAATATCACTGTAGGTTACGCTACCTCCCATGGTTACGGTAGTCGAGGATATATTGCTTACCGTTGCGGTTGAAAGCCTTGCAAGATCTGGCGCCCACAAGCCCGTTACTATAGCCGGAAATGCTGGAATTCTTGATCCATCCAACAGCGTGCTTACCGCCCCTGTTGTAAGATCGACGCTATTTATACTGCGGGTTGTTATACTGCCACCCGGATTACCATCGGCATAGTAGATTTTATTATGACCAAAGTCGGCGGCCATACAATAGCTGGGCTGGGCAGATACTTTAGATTTAACGGTCGTTTGTCCTGTACCGTCCGGGTGAACCTTAAATAACGCGTCGTTATCCCCTAATGCCGCAGTATTCTCCGATGTCAGCATATAAATATAATCCGTTGCAGGGTCATACGCGCAATCAACACCCACCAAAGGTCCAGATGCTGCCACAGTAGGTATAGTACGGGTTACCGAGTTGTCTGCCAGGTTAATTACAACCAAACTATGGTCGGCAAAAAGGTTTTCGTATACAAATGCACGGTTGTTTTTTGGATCAAGCGCCAGGAATGTTGGATTTTTACAAAAACCAGATACTAACGATGTTGAACCAGTGCCATCCGGCTTTACGCGCCAAAGGGCATCATTAGCGCCCGCGACGCTGGTTGTTGCATCCTGCGTTACATAGTAAATATAGTCATTTACCGGATCGTATCTTATCGACTGAATCCTCACAGGAATTGTTAGCGTAATAAATTTTATAATTGCGCCGGTTGTTAAATTCACAACCTTTATACCTATACCATTGGGTGGTGTGGTAGTATAAGCCTCATAAATAAAAGCCCTGTTATGTGCCAAGTCCACCTGTAACAGTGTAGGCGAAGGCGTAAAATTAGACGCAAAGTCTGTTTTATTGCCTCCCTGATAGTCTAAGCTATGGATTCCGTCATCTGCTGACTGAGCGGTACCTTTACCATCATTTGTTACGTAATATACTTGCGCATTACTATTAAACCCAGCAAGCGACATCGCCCCAAACAGCAATAAAGCCATCAATGTGTGCAGATTAACTTTAAACAGATTAATTAAAAGAGGTAAAAGTTTTTTCATTTTTGAGGTTTAGGGAAGTTGTCTGTTGGATATCGGCTTGATATTATATTTTAATTTTAAGGTATTATCCTTAAGTTGTTAAAGCATAATTCAAACCTGCTGCTTGCTATGTTCGTAATTTGACATTACTTGGTATAGCGTTGCCCCTGCCTTATTTATGGTTAAATAAATAAGAAACAGGGGTAACACTTTATTTTTTACCCTTGCAAATTGTATATCAGCATCGGGTAGCGTTAATGATTATGGTCTTGATGGATATATGCCTTCAAGGGCAATAATGAAGTTTATGGCCAAAACAGGTTGAACTAAATTTACCGCGGTTGCACCACCAACGGTTGATACCGAACCTGGATTTAAGGTAACATCAGGTGCAACATCTGAATAAAGGTTTTTACTTTCGCCAGAAACTGAATCAATAAGGGCTGATGGGTAAAAATTAGTAGGTAAAACCTGGTTTGCACCGGTTGAATTGGCCTTAATAAGGTGTGTGTGTGCTGGCATCTGATCTGTTGAAAGTACAACAGATTCCTTACCGATTGCCTGACCCAGGTTGTACGCTGATAAATCTTTACCTTGCCCCTGCTGAATTGGAGCACGGCCACGCAAATCAGGCAAGGCAAAATTCGACATGCCATCACCGCCATAATAAGTCTGGATTATTGAAAACAATGCCTGCCATTGGCTAATTTGTAATAAACTTCCGTCGCAAAGCGCCCATCCACGCGGGGCAAAATCGCCCGCAAACATTTTGATCTCACCAATGTAAGGTTCCATAGTTAATAAAGTTTAGGTTTTAGTTAATAAGTTAAATATTTGATTTAAAATTGGTTAATTCGTCGGTAAATATATATTAATATGTGTAATATAAAATTTATTCGCTGCCGGTATTTTATAATTTAAAGTTATAAACACCAGTCTAATTATCAACACTTTATAAAAGCAATCGTCTGGTTAATTTTATTACCAATTAAGAATACTACCGCCCTTGTAAAGCATTTTTTTTACCAAAAACATAGTATTTAACAATACGTTTTAATATGTAAAAAAAATGCTACTGTGATTTTATTTGCTTTTGTATTACATTTCAAATCTCTGCTTTAATTAAAAGGCAGCACAGGGTATAATTAGCTTTTTTTAAAGGGTTTTTAAGGGTAAAAAAAGGCTTAATATAGATGTTGTGTTTCTACACATAATTGAGCACTTTCGGTAAACTCAAATAACAACATCATGATCAAAAAGATTACCCTAATTTCCCTGGCTTTTGCCACAATTGGTTTTAGCTCGTGCCAGCAAAAGCAGCAAGCCGATGTCAGCACTAATAAAATCGGCATTAACATTGATACGTTAAGTCTTCAAACGGCGCTGAGGTACGTAAAAAACTATAAAAAAAATGCCGGCACGGTTGATTCAGCCTTCTCTGATGCGCAAGCCGTGGAGAAGACCTATAAGGGATCAAACACCAGGTGCATTTGGTTTAGTGTTGATAGGCTGCAGGCTCTTGTTGATTCTATAAAAAAGGAGAAGGGCGATGGCATTCGTTTTTACCTGGCTACTTACGACAAATCTTACTCCGAAGATTTTAAGGGCGGCCATAAGCCTGAGAAACAATACTGGGGTTATAATACACTGGTAATGGTATCAACAAAACCAGACAGCACTACAGGCACTCTAATCCATCAGGATTACTATGGCAAAAAAACACAGGCGGGCCAAAATGGTGGCCAGCAAGGTTTTATTGTTGGCTCCACCCCCGAAAATCGCGGCGAACAATGCCCGCCACCGGCTACCTGTAAAGGTGCAACCCTATTGCTATTAGGCAACTAAATCAATTAAAACAAATGATGTTCATCACCATAAATACCGGGTGTGAATTTATATGCTTCCTGGCTGCTCTTATCTTTTTATTAAAAGATAAGAGTACAGCCTGGAAGCTGTTTATCCCATACCTGCTGCTAACCTGCCTTGTTGAAATGACCGGCGTATACTTGCGTAAAGTAGCACATGTGCCTAACTACGCCCTGTACAATGCTTTTTTATTGTTTGAATGCGGCGTTACAGGCTACGCGTTTTACAGTTTATATAGGCCATTTAAAAATACCGGTAAATGGCTTATTGCCTGGTATATTATTTTCACCGCCATATACGTGGCAGAGCTGGTTATGAATCATTTTAAAACATTTGTATCCATAACCGCTACCGTAATGTCGGTTGTATTTGTACTGGCAAGCCTGTATTACTACTACCTTAAACTGATGGACGAAAACTTTGAGCGGCTTGCATTTTCAGCACCGTTCTGGTGGGTAAGCGGCGCGTTATTTTTTTACTTCGGCAGTACAACCTGTAACATATTTTTCGATTATCTTTCCAGCTTAAAACCTATCAATAACCAGCTTTCCATACGGTACTATATTTTTATTTTACTAAACATAACACTATACTCTTTTTGGTCATACGCTTTTTTATGCAGATATCTTCGCAGGAAATCATCTTCCTGATAGGGCTTACATCCCTCATTTTTTTGATCGCCCCGCTTTTCCTCATTATCTATGTAGTTTCCTACAATCGCAAAAAAAAGAAACATCATGAGGAAAAGTTGCTGCTGCAAAAAACATTTGAAAATGAACTGCTTAAAACCCAGATAGAAGTACAGGAGCAAACCCTTAAAACCATCGCCTACGATTTGCACGATAACATAGGGCAGTTGTTGAGTATCACCACTATCACTTTAAGTTCTATCGATTTGGACAATAAAGATAAAACGGCCGAGAAACTGGCTTTTGTTGAAGACCTCACAATCCGATCCATCAAAGAAGTAAAAGCGCTATCGCGCCTGCTGCACGGCGAAGAACTGGTAAACCGCGGATTGGCAGCAGCTATTGAATTTGAACTGGAATGGCTACAGCGATCAGACAAATTTAAGATCAATTTTGATAAGCGAAATTTCAACACATTTAATGCCGATAGCGGAAAAGAAACCATCCTGTTCCGGCTGTTCCAGGAGATTATAAATAACATTATCCAGCATGCCAAAGCAACCGAAATATTTATAACTTTAGAGCAGATTGAAAATTCATTTAAGTTAACAATCCGCGATAACGGGAAAGGTTTTAATGTAGAAGAAACACTAAAACGCAAAAACGGGATGGGCCTGCACAACATCACCAAACGGGCGGCCATGATAAATGGCACAGCCTCCATCAACTCGGTAGCCGGAAGCGGATCTGAAATTATTGTAACCATACCCTACTAAATATTAATGTACGCTGATAAAATAGATATAGCCATTGTTGATGACCACACCCTTTTTCGCCAGGGCCTGGTAAGTTTGCTTACCGATTCGGGCAAAGTTAATGTGATCTTTGACGCCGAGAACGGCCAGGATATGATCAAAAAACTGCCACGCCAACCCCTGCCCGAAGTGATCCTGATGGATATTACCATGCCACAGATGGATGGCTATGAAAGTACCAAATGGATTAAGGAAAACCACCCTCATATAAAAGTACTGGCTTTAAGCATGTTTGAAGAAGACAAACCCATCATAGGGATGCTTAAAAGCGGTGCCGGCGGCTACATGCTTAAACAATCAAGATCATCCGATCTGCTTGATGCCATTACCAGTATTGCTAAACAATCCTATTACATTAATGATTTGGTAAGCGGCAAGCTATTACGCAACATTCAGGACAATCAGGCTATAAAAACACAGCAGGTAGAAGTAAACACAAACGAGCTGAGGTTTTTAGAGCTATGTTGCAGCGATCTTACCTACAAACAAATTGCCGATATGATGAACCTGAGTCCTCATACTATCGATAATTATCGCGAAGCCTTGTTTCAAAAATTTGGAACAAAATCAAGAACAGGATTGGTGATAGCGGCTTTGAAGCAGGATTTAATAAAGATATAGGGGAACCTTAATATCTTTACCAACCAGTCATGCCGAACTTGTTTCAGGCCCCCACAGGACAGGTGGACTTCATGCTGTACACCTTGCATGTGGGTTGCCGAAGCAAGCATGACTTTATTCTCCTGGAAAAGCTGCTCCCCCCTACTCAATAAAACTACCGTCCCCTCTTCTCTTCATCCTTTGTCCGTGGCGCATCGGCGTACCCGTCCATTTTTGAAGGTTTAGCTTGGCGCTAAACATAAAGTATCTGCTTTGTGCATTACTGAGTGTGTTGGTTACCGAGTTTTCGGTAGTAACCTGGCTAACAAAATTATTTTGTTTTAAAATATCAAACACCTGGAAAGTGAGCGTAAGGTTTCTGCGTTTAAAAAACTGCTGTTCAATATAAGCGTTAATTACCAGCGGATTACGGGTTAGATTTTTAGAAACGCCTTCAACAAAATTTTTAC
Organism: Mucilaginibacter sp. P2_A4; assembly: GCF_056405015.1. NCBI lineage: Bacteria > Pseudomonadati > Bacteroidota > Sphingobacteriia > Sphingobacteriales > Sphingobacteriaceae > Mucilaginibacter > Mucilaginibacter sp. P2_A4. Next base: position 118,666 of record NZ_JBFUCX010000015.1, read on the forward strand.
TTGCGCTGTATCCAAAATTAGCTGTGCGACCTTCGAGAAAGTAAAATTTACCGTCAATAGCGAGGGCTGTGGTACTAATATTGGTATTTACCGAGTGAGGCAGCGTGAAGAAGGATTTTGCTACATCGTATGATACATAAGGGTTAACTTCTATTGATTCGTTTGGATTGATCTGAGGCCCAAAACGCTCGTTAAAATGCCAGGTAGTTGTAAAGTTTTGAACGTTATTACTCATGGATATGCCATGGCCATAATTGATAGTTCCGTTTAGCGAAAGGTTATACTTCCTATCATCCAATTGTTTGGATATATTGTAGTTGCCACCAATAGTGTAGCTGCCGTTTAAATTAATATAATGGGTTTCGTTTTTTAAAGCGCCTAATGTATCAGCTATCTGCACCGTATTGGTAACTATCTGATTTTTAATAAAACTAACATTGGCATTTGCAGAAACATTAAACTTTGAATCAACAATGTAATTATTGTATTGCAGGTTGATAGAATTCCTGAATGATGGTTTCAGATTGGGGTTACCTACAACCGGGTTTTGCGGATTAGATTCATCACGCACCGGCTGAATCTGGTTAAATGTTGGTTCTTGCGGACTACCCGAATAGTTAACAGAGAACCGCTCCTGCTTTGACCATACGTACTGGAACCGCGCTATCGGGATTAAATTGAAATTATTACGGTGAGTACTTACAATACCGTCGCTAATTTTTGTACCATCCAACACGGTAGGCACAGCTGTAACACCTAATGAAACATTATACTTTTTTTGGTTTAAGCGGTAATTGAGCGCCATGCGTGTTTCTGTAAATGAGTATTTAAAAACATTGCTCAATGAATCAACCAGTGCCCGGTTCCCTAAGGAATCTATGTTATAGGTGTAAGCCTTATTATCATAACTGCGTGAATTTACCTGGGCATTAAACTCCAGTTGTGATACATCGCTTAATGGCTCAACAAAAGTAAAACTGGTTCTGAAATTATTACTCAGGTTAGTACGGCTGATGTAGCGATGAACTAATGAATCCTTTAGCACGGTACTTGTTGAATCCTGGTAATAAATAATATTATTATCCTGATCATTAACCGTCTCATTGTTTGAGCGGTTATAACTTACCTGCAGCGAAAGATTACGTTTGGGCTTTTTAAACAAATGCTGGTAAAACACAATACCACCATAAGCGGGTACTGTATTATTGCTACCGGTTAAGCCCGAAATATCCTGGTGAATTAACCCCGTTTTAAAATTCTGGGAAACATTTGATGAACTTGAACCCGAGTAACTAAAACTTGGTGTAACTTTTAAATAGTTGGCACTATCAATATTATACTCCAGCTCCAGGTTAACGTTATGGGTTTTATTGTTGTTTTGCGCGTTGTTGTTCCTGATAAAATTGGTTGTACCCCGTGTGCTAAACTGTTGCCCATCACTATGGTTTATGGAATTTACGTCTCTGAAATTATAATTATAGCTGGTATTTATCTGGATTTTTTTGGTAAGATAGTTGCGGTAACTGATGTTGGGGCCACCTGTTCTTGTAGTACCGCCACTACCGCCGCCGCCGCTTCCGGAAACGCCGTTCACGGTATTTACAAAGCTGCCTATTACACCTATCTGCTCGTTCCCATTCAGGCGCTGAAAAAAAAGGCGGTTATCATAACGTTCATCACTGCCAGCACCTGCATTTAAACGGCCCACATTCCCTACAGATCTATCGGGCCTGGTGGTAATGTTGAGCACTTTTTGAGGGTCGCCATCTTTAATGCCCGTACGGGCGGCCTGGTCGCCGTAATCATCAATGATCTGTATCTTTTCCACAATATCGGCTGGCAGGTTTTTAATGGCCTGCGCCACGTCGCCGCCTATATAATCTTTGCCATTCAACCTCGCTTTTACAACAGCCTGCCCCTGGTGTGTTACCGTACCGTCTTTGGCAACTTCAACACCTTCCATTTTTTTTATCAGCTCATCAACTGTGGCATTTGGGCGCACTTTATAGTCGCTGGCGCGATACTCTACTGTATCTGTTTTATAAGAAATGCTCGGGCCACCGTTCACAACTACCTCCCCCAGCATATGTGATTGCTGTTTTAAAACAAAGGGATCAAGGGACAAACTGCGCGATTCATCATTATTCAGCATCTTCCTGATAATAGGTTGATAACCAATACTGGTAACTGTTATCACAAACGTAGCCGATTTAATTTTCCTGAATGCAAACTTACCAGTCGGGCCGGTACTGGTAACCGCGCTATCTGTAGCCGATACCAGTTTTACAGTTGCTCCTTCCATCTTTTTATCAGCGGTATCCTTAACAACGCCTATAACTTCCCTGAAAGGTAATGGACCTTTTTGCTCCTTTGATCTCCGCTGCTGAAAATTATCATTATTGCCATTATTACCGTTGTTTCCATTCCCGCCTCCCCGGCGGCCCTGGGCATAGGTTATACTGACAGATACAATCATCAATAACAGAAGTAAAGGCTTTTTCATAGTAAGGCAGCTATTGCAATTGTTTAGGCAGTCTTGGTTCTACAGTTATCAGTTTTAGCCAAAAGATGAATAAATATCCTTTTGACTGTAAACTAACTACTTTAGACTGTATGCTTGACAGTAATTAAACTAAGGGGCTAAAATACAAAGGCTGCAACAGTTTATTTTAAACTGTTGCAGCCTTGTTACATAACAACCTTGTTACTTAACTTCGTCGAGCTGCAAAACAACACTTGTTCTGCCGGCGTTAACATCAGGGTTGATGCCAACGGTCATTAAAAAATCGCCGGTAAGCGTCAAATCATTACCTATAGTTGAATTGGTGCCGGGATAAAGATTGATCTCTTTAACCTGGTATTTTTTCTGCGGATCGAGGCCTTTTAAACGGACAGGCACTTTGGTACCCGCATTATAACGGTTATTAACCAAATAGTTAAATACTACGGCTTTTGATTTGGCATCATTTACATACATAATAGATGCGGCATCATTATCCCAGGGGCTTTGAAGGCGGTATTGGTCGCCGTGCCAGATGGCTTCTTTCAGGTAATCATAATTTTTGAGTGCACCATGAACATATGAAAGATCCTGCTCGCTTAGTTTACTTACCACAATGTCGAAACCTAATTTACCCATCATAGCCACATCTGTACGGAATTTTAATGGCTGTTTGCCCCAATCTGTTACGTGGTTTGAGCTGGTGATAGCCGGGTAGAAGAACGAGTACTCCCATTGGATAAAAACACGCTCCAGCGGTTCGGTATTATCGCTTGGCCAAAACTCGGTAAAGTATTTAAGCGCACCATAATCAACACGACCGCCGCCACCAGAACATAGCATTAAAGGAACCTTTGGATACTTCGCCCTTACGCGTTCAAGTACCTTATATAGCCCCCGTACGTAGTCAATATATAAATGCGACTGATCTTTTTTCAAATAAGCCGAATACGCGTTATAGATCACCGCGTTACAATCCCATTTAATATAAGCCAGATCTGGATTTTTGGTAAACAAGTTATCAACTATCCCATAAACAAAATCCTGCACCTGCGGATTGGAAAGATCCAATACCAGCTGGTTACGGAAATATTTTTCGGGGCGGTTGGGTTGTTTAATTACCCAATCAGGGTGTTTGGTATACAATTCACTGGCTGGGTTAACCATTTCCGGTTCAATCCAGATACCAAATTTCACGCCATCTGCCTGCGCTTCTTTAACCAGCGAACTGATGCCGTTTGGCAGCTTCAGTTTATTTTCCTGCCAATCCCCAAGCCCGGCAACATCACCGTTACGGGGGAATTTGTTACCAAACCAGCCATCATCCAGCAAAAACAATTCGACACCTAATTTTTTGGTATCTTTTAATAATTGAGCCAGTTTGGTTTCGTTAAAATCAAAATAAGTTGATTCCCAGTTGTTCAGCAGGGTAAGTCTTTCGCCTTCGCCATCAACAATTTTATATTTGCGGGCCCAGCGTTGTAATTTACGGCTGGCATCCCCCTTGCCATGGTTTGAATAGGTATAAACCAGTGCCGGAGTAGTAAATTCTTCGGCAGGTTTAAGGTGATATTCTGATGCGGCATTGTTTATACCAGCAATCACCCTCAAATTATTAGAAACATCCAATTCCAGATCGATCTTAAAATTACCCGACCATTCCAGCGCACCAAGCATTACTTTACCTTCATCCTCGGTAGCAGGTTTATCCATAGATACCATAAACATGGATGGCTCATATAAATTGGCACGGGTGCCCAATTTACTATCGATGGTTTTAATACCGTGAGTCAATTTTGCTTCTTCGGGCTGCATTTCAGAAGCCCAGTTGCCATGATATTGTTTCAGCCAAAAGCCATCACCCTTTAAGTTTAAATTTGCAGAAGCAAATTTATTAAGCGTTACAGTGCCCTTTTCGCCATGTTTTATAACCGACCATTGTTCAGTTACATCTTCCTTAAAATAGGTTTTATAGTACAGGGTAACTTCAAAAGGATAAGCAGTATCTTTCAGTTTTACGGTTAATAAGCTGACATCTTCATCAATTTTAGTAACGGCGTGGCTTACATAAACCAGGTTAAGTGATTTATTGCCATCGGCATGTGTAACCGTTATAGCAGGCTCGGCAAGGCTTGCCGAACCGGATGGCATATAAGCATCATTAAGAACGCCCGAATCATCAGCCTGATGATACATTTTCAGGATCTGTTCGTACTCTTTGGCATTACTCAATTTTGTACCGAAATAAACCATTTTAAGGTTTTTCTCGGCATCGGTTTGCAATACCAGCGCGTTATTTTGTGTTTCTACAGGGATAGTTACCGTTTGAGCGAAACTTGCTGTCGCTGCAGATAACAAACTTGCCAGCGTAAAGCAAACAGGTACCAGGAATGTTTTTTGTGTTCTTCTCACTTTATGATTTTGGTTATTTTTTGATCTCAAATTTATACAATGCCGCGTCGCTTCCGCCCAGCTTAAAGCTTGTTTTTGGGTTTATGGTATTGCCTTGCAGCAGTTCATGAACTTCATATGATGCGGTTGGGTTTAATCCTAAACGTTTGTTATCAAAAGCAAACGTTTTGGGTTTATTGCCATAATTAAACAAGGCAATATAGATACAATTCCCGATTTTTTGGGTAAACATTTCAGAGGCATTTTCACCGGTATTGCCTTCAACTGGTTTAAAAGTTTTACCATTTTTTATCACCGTTAATATTTCGGAATTTTGATACCATGCAATGGCCCTTGCGCTCCACTGCCCATGTACCGAAAAATCATCACCTGTAATAAACGTACCGGTTATCATTGCCGATAACATCCGCGCGCGGTTAGTACCTTCACTTTCTGTTGCTAATACCACATGATCTGCATCAACGTAATTGTACAAATAGGTTTGCCACCAGCCATAGCTTACACTATTTAATGTGTATTGGGTGTTATCGATACTTTTAAAAGCATCGCAGGCAATTCTGCGGGTATGCACATATCTTCCTGTAGCCAGTGTGGGTGATATAGCGGCGTAGATAAGCATCTGGTCGCCGAGTTTATTGATGAGGTATTCCATCCCTTTGCGGTAAGCCTGCATGCCGGTAGTTACCGTGGGATCATAAAAATGGGTTGATTCGGCAGTGGCATGGCCCAGGAAATCAATCTTGATCATTTTAAAGCCGCATTCCTTTAGTTTGCCAATAACCAGGTCGATGTGTTGCAGCGTACCTGGGTGCGTAGGGTCAACAGCTCTGGCGCCATCAATTTCATGAAAACCTTTACCAACTTTTGTCCAGGTTTCTCCATAAGTATAATTTGATCCGGCTACTTTTCTGTTGGGACCATCTTTCCAGCCCCAGTCTGTAAACGGCGCCCAGTATACTCCGGGCTGCAGCCCTTTGCTTTTACAGTAATCGGCAAACTCTTTTAGCTTACTGTAATCGCCTTCCAAACCGCCTTTCAACATAAAATCCCAATAGGAATCAAGATCGATAAAAGCCGTGTTGCCTGTACGGAACGCCGACAGGCTATCAGCAAAAAAGTCGGCTACTTTGGTGGCCTTTTCATAGTTCAGTTTTTCCTGCATTACGCCCCAGCTATTCCAGCCCACGGGTGTTGGATTTGTCCAGTTAAAAACAACAGGGGGTTCGGCAATGCGGTTGGCTTTGGCATATTCTTCCATACCTGTACGCCAATCATCAAAGTAGCCTACAAAAATCTTAGGCGATTTTACAACATCACCTTTAACGTCGCCGTGATCTATGTGATCGCGGGTTACATTTACATCGGTATAGCCGCTCCAAACCAGCAATCTGTTGCCGCTATCATTTTTTGATGTACTACGAATACCTGTTTTCCATATTTCGTGCTCAATGGAGCCGGCAATGTAACCATTGCGCGAAGTGTTATCATATACGGCACCAACTTCGGCGCTGGTATTGCTGAACGGAGCCTTAAACTCCTTTGCATTATAGCGAATAAAAGTATCGTTATCAAAAGGAACAAAGATGCTGCGGACGTCGCCGGTAACAACTGGTATATTGCCCGAAAAAGGCATGATGGAATTGCTGCTCAGGCTTTTTCCTGACAATACTATCTGTGTAAGGAAAAACTCTTTCCCGGGATAGGTATAAAACACCTGCTCAATTTTAGCAAGGTTGTTTCCGGTTATGGTTATTACATGCTTTTCGCCTTTACCAAAGCCATCATTGATAACGGTGGTAGTATATTTTCGCGACAGAGCATCGGTAGTAGAAACCGCTACATCCTTTATTTTAAAGGTTGAGCTGATATTGGAGAATATTGCCGCTTTGCCATGATAAACATTGTAATTGCCGGTTTTAAGGTCATAAACAATGGTATTGCCTTTGCCATAAGGCATGGTTATGGTTGTGGTTTGCTTATGGATGGATGCCTGCGTGATAACGGGCAACACAATCGTCAATAAAAAAGCTGTAATTAGCTTATAAAGTATCTTCATTAATTCCTTTTAAGAGACCGTTTAAATTTTATTAATAACTCTTTTATACTTCATTCACACGTCATTGCGAGGCACGAAGCAATCTCTACATTGGCAAGTCGGCCATGTTATAGCCGCTCTGTATAGCAAAGAGATTGCTTCGTACCTCGCAATGACGAGCTGTTTGTTAAAACAGATAAAGCCTTAAACCTTCACTGCCATTACTTCCTTCATTATTCCGTTAACCTTTATTTTCACCTTGTGTGGTGTGGTTGATGTAACCCGGTAGCTGATTACTTTACCATCTTTCCATTTAAAATCAACTGTAAAATTACCGCGTGCCCGTAAGCCTTTTACTTCACCTGATGCTTTCCAGCTATCGGGTATGGCAGGGATGAGGTTGATATAACCTTCATGGCTTTGGATAAGCATTTCGGCAATGCCAGCAGTTGTACCCAAATTACCATCTATCTGGAAGGGCGGCCCTGCAGATAAAAGGTTTGGATAAATACCACCACCTGCACCATAGTTGATGCCAGTACTTGTGGTTGGTTTCATAATTTCGGTAAAGAGTTTATAGGCCCGGTTACCATCATGTAATCTCGCCCAGAACAATAACTTATAAGCGATGGACCAGCTTGGACCATCGTCGCCGCGTACGTTAAGGGTTTTCTTTGCGGCTTCTGCCAGTTCAGGTGTGCCATCTGCCGTGATCTCCGATGCCGGATAGATACCGTACAGATGGGAAATATGCCTGTGCTGTGGTTCGGTCTCTTTATAATCTTCCAGCCATTCCTGGATACGGCCATCTTTACTGATGATACCTGCAGGCGGAATTTCTTTAAGCCTTTTTTTCAGCTGGGCGCGAAAATCTGCGTCAACACCCAAAGTTTCTGATGCAGTAATTACATTGGTAAACAGCTCGCGCATGATCTGGTTATCAAAGGTGGCGCCAATGCAGATACTCGCATGCTGGCCGCTGCCGTCGGACATCATAAAACTATTTTCGGGAGATGAGGATGGCGCGGTAACCATATAACCGCTTTTAGGATCTTTAACCAGGATGCTGTTATAAAACTGGGCCGATCCTTTTAAAATTGGATATACGCTTTTCAAAAAGTTTTTATCGTTGGTAAAAGCATAATGATCCCAAATATTGCTGCATAACCAGCCCGAACCTCCTTTGGTTACGCCCCATGAGGCGCTTTCGCCGGGTTCTGTCCATCCCCAAACGTTGGTAATTACGTGGGCCACCCAGCCATCGGCATTATAATAAGCTTTTGCAGTGCGCTCGCCATTTTTAACCATGCCGCGCACCAACTCAACCAATGGCAGGTTTAATTCTGATAAATTGGAAACCTCTACTGGGAAGTGGTTCATCTGCACATTTACATCCAGGTGGTAATCACCATTCCAGGGAGTATGTACTTCATTGGCCCACAAACCCTGCAAATTGGGTGGTAATAAACCAATGCGTGTGCTGCAAATACTTAAATACCTGCCAAACTGGTAAAATAAAACTGGCAGGCCTTTATCATCCGCAGGTGCTTTGTGAAAGCTAATCAGCCGATGATCGGTAGTTTCGGTTGAATTACCTTCGCCTAAATTGATGCTTACCCTGTTAAACAGTTTTTGAAATTTGGCTATATGCTGCTGTTTTTGCAATGCATAACTCGTTTTCATGGCGGCGGCTAAATGCTGCTCCATTTTTGCTTTAAAGGCAGGATCTTTAAAATCAGTAGTTGCAGAAATATAAATGATCACCTCGGTAGCATTTTTTACTACAAGGCTGTTTGCTGTATGGGTTAAAGTACCGCCAATAAGCTTTGTTTTAACGTTGGCAATGTATTGCATGCCGTTACCATCAGTACCATTATCCAATCTACCTGCCATTTGCAGGGTGTTGCCATCGGTTGTTGTAACTGATCTTTCCGAGCGATTGATACCAATACTAAAATTTAGCTGACCAGGTTTATCGGCCGTTAAGCGGATCATATCCACATCATCGCCGAAACTGGTAAAGTACTCACGCTTGTAAGTAACGCCATTAACGGTATAAGTACTTTTAGCTATGGCATTATCAAGGGAAAGTTCCCTTTCATAGTTGGTAAATTTTGAAGCATCGGCGCCTTTATAATCAAACTCCAGGTTTAAATTACCCAGGGTTTGAAAACAACCCCATTGCTTACCGCCCGAACCGGGACCTTTACAAACAAAATCCTTATCTATCAAAGCCTGCGCTTCTACATTTTTACCTGCTAATAAAAGCTCCTTTATTTGTGGTAGCTTTTTATAGGCATCGTAGTTATTGGCATCCTGCGGGGAGCCGGACCATAAGGTAATATCATTTAGTACAATATTTTCTTTAGCAACTCCTCCATCCGGCATCATCCCAAGGCGACCGTTGCCCAATGCAAGCGTTTCTTCCCATCTGGACGCTGGCTTATCGTAATGCAAAGTAAGCGGCTTTTGCTGTGCAAAAGTGATGGTTGATATTAATAAGAACGCTGTTGCGCCCGGTATAATAAATTTTAAATTCATCAGGTTTTGTTATGATTTTATTACGGGAATATCTATTGCATTTACATCCAGCTCCAACACTACTACAGAGCAGTTTTCATCGGGCAAGGTAGCTGGCAACTCTATCCTATATCCTCTTCTATCAGATTTGATAGCTACCGCATTACCGTTAAGGAAATATGATTTCAGTATTTTAACATTAGGCAGTAATGGGATGTTTAATGTGCTATCCTTGTGTTGAAAAATGTTGATGTATATTTTATTGCCAAAACGCGTGGAACCGTATTCGGCAGTTGGCACATATGGCCCTCCATGTGTACCGTAAATTGCTTCGCCGTTCTGTTTTAGCCAGTTACCCATCTCTTTTAAACGGGCTACCTGCCGGGCCTCCATGTGGCCATCCATAGCCGGACCAACGTTAAACAGCAGGTTACCGTTGCCCGATGCTGATGTTACTAAAGTTTGGATGCACTGTTTAAGAGATTTCATCCCGTCGTTAGGTTTCCAGGCCCATTGGTTACAAATTGTGATGCAGCTTTCCCACGGCTCATCCATGTTTAATTTGCCTATTGTTTGTTCAGGTGTTAAAAAGTCACCTACCGCATCGCCATCCAGCTTATCGCTTATTTTTCCAAGCCTGTTGTTTACAACAACATTGGCATCAACACTTTTAATATAGCTGTAAATTTCTTTGCCATCTTCTGTTGTCCATGGTTTTTCCCAATAACCATCAAACCAAAGCATAAACGGGTGGTATTTGGTGATCACTTCTTTCAACTCGTTTTTCATGCGGGTTTTAAAAGCGGTCATATCCCCTTTCCTGGCATTTATTTCAGGGTGATGAGGGTTATCTATCGGGTAATCCTTGTCGTGCCAATCAAGCACGGTCATATAGATACAAAAAGTTATACCCTGTTTTTTACATGCCCTGGCAAGTTCGCCAACGATGTCTCTTTTAAAAGGTGATTTGGAAACGTTGTAATCAGAAAAAGCACTTGGCCATAACAGGAAACCATCATGATGCTTGGCGGTGATGGTTAAATATTTCATCCCGGCATCCTTTGCGGCTTTCACCCAGGCATCGGCATTAAATAATGTTGGGTTAAATTCATGGTACAGGTTGTCGTAATCTTCTTCGGGTACCTGGTCATTGCGGCTCCAGCCTATTTCGGTACCACGCTGGGTAACCGGGCCAAAGTGGATAAACATACCAAAACGTTTATCCATAAACTGATCCATAACCGCCTTGGGCGTTTTAAGCGGTGCAGCGTTTTTTACCTGTTGGGCAATTGAAACACATGTACTTAACACAAGAGCTATGATGAGCCCTGCTTTTTTCTCCATGGTATAGTTTAAATTAATTAGGTTGTACTATTTATTATTTACAAAAAAATTAACAATCCGGCAGGCGTTGCCCTTGCTCGAATTATTTTTTTTGTCGCTGATCTTTATTTTTAATATATGGTTACCGTTACTCAGGTTATCGCCAAGCAGATGATAAACACCAAGGTGGATCCAGCTGTAGAACTCGGTTAACAGATCAAGTTCTTTGTAAGCTCCATTATCAACCGAGTAGGATATAATACCGGCATCGGGCCCGGCCACTACAGCAATACCAACGGCTGTACCTTTAAAAGGCAAGGTTAGTTCGCTGCCAGGCTCGGTCGAGATCAGCATCGGCACATCAACAAAACCGGGGCGGGTGGAAAGGCCATCCTTTGGATTCCAGTTTGGGTTGATAGCCCAGCCCTTATCCAGTTTGGCATTGGCGATATTGTAATAGCTTCCGTTATTATAATTTGCCTTATCAATGGGTTTGGGTAAAGCAGCTTTAAAAGGTTGTTTATACTCAGCCAAAATACTGGCTTGTAACAACGCCTTGATGCTTTCAAAATAGATCTCCTGCCCATGGTACCATGGATGGATATCTTTAAAATCATCGGCCCAGGTTAATTCCTTGTTTTTTATCTTATCATTAACTTCAAGCGCAAGGTTAACATAGGGCAGGTTGTAGTGCGTAGCAACCATCTGGTGGTTCAATAACTCGGGCGACACCTTGCCTTTGGCATAATTATCCATTTTTTGAGGATCGACAAACGCCATAAAAATTACATCCATCATCGGGTTAGTCAGCTTTGCATGCCTCACTATTCCTTCTAAAGCGCGTACTTGTGTAGTACTATCCGTGCCCCTGTCGTTTACTGCTGCTTCTACAAACAGCAGGTCGGTTTTGCCAGAATCAAGAATATCTCTTTGAACCCTGAATGCGTGCGGAAGACTGCCTAATGACGGGATGCCCGCTGCTATGAAATGAAAATCAGTTTCGGGATAAGTTTCTTTAAGGTACTTGCACACCTTATCGCGCCAGCCCGGGTTAAAGGTGATAGAGCCTCCCAAAAAAGATACGGTGGCCTTTTTCTTTACCGTTGCTGCGTAATAAAAGTTATTTAACCCGCCTGCAACCTTAACATAATCACTATATGGCAGTATTTTTTGTACCGGGTATGAGTTATTGAAAATAAAATCAGCATAATAAGCCGGGCGATCAACCTTAAAGTGATGCCCCTGCAATTCCATTGGTCCCTGTGTTACAGGATGGATACTGATAGGGCCTCCCAATGTGATATAGCGCTTCGCCAAAACATCGCTATTCTCTGCAGGTGGGGCTAACTTATCATCAAGACCTATAGTATGCAAAACAGGCACCCTGAACGATGCCAGGCCTTCCAGGTTATCAATAGGGTTATCATTATAGGCAATGGCCAGGTCCTCTGTAAAATGATATACCCGTTTTAATTCATTCCAGGCGTTTGCATCTCCTGGCCCTTTTAGTTTACCGCCGGGCCAGCTTTTAATGTCGCAAACAGGAGTTTCGGCGTAAATACAGGTTACTTTATCGGGATTGCGCTTAGCCCAGGCATAAGCATATAAACCGCCCCTGCTTACGGCTTCGAGGGCCACCTTTGGCGCAAAGGCCTGCTGTTTGGTGAGGTAGGTGTAAAACACATCATAAAACTTCATGGCCTCGGGGCTGCCATACTGGTTATCTACATTGATAAAAGCAACATAAAATCCTTTTGCCAGCAGGATACTATCCATTTGGGTATGCCAATCGGGGAATGACGTACGCCACACCCATGGATTACCCGGCAATGGATGGGCAGGCTTTACGTAATATGCATCGTAACCTCCAAATTTTAGTTGTACTTTTTCAAAACCCTGCCACAGATTAGTTTTATCCTCTGCTTTTAAGGCCGAAAAAGCAGTGATTGAAAGTAACAGGGTAATTAAATATTTAAGTTTTAGCATTGACTCTTCAGCTTTATTGTATTATTCAATGGTTATATCTCTTAATGTTTGAACAGACAAATTATTTTCAACTGATCCAAAGCCGGGCTTTGTACCTGTATTAAAATATGCTGCATTTGTTTGAATTTGTTTTATTGGTCAGGGGTAAATGTATCGGGTTATTGCATTTCAAAAAATGGATAAACCTTTGAAAAAGATGGATAATCCACTTGTTAAACCGGGTTTAGCCTTGCATCCACATATATTATTCGGTAATAGATCATTTATAATCAACACGATAAAAAAAGAAGCGGATACATCCATACCAGCAAATCAGCTTTGTATCAATTTTGTGATCTAAAAAAATCCAATCTACCCCAAAAGTTATATAATTGATTCTTTTAATTTACTGCCGAGAAACTATACAACTGGCCCACTTGCGTTTTAAAACTATATTTAAAGTCGGCATTTTCCTGACTACCCGTTAAGCCTGCAATATTGTTTTTTAAAGCATTAGGCGATCTTAAATTACAAACACCGCCTGCCAATGATTTAATTGTAAGCTTTGCAATTTTGCCATTCTTCCATTCCATATTAGTGATCTCAAAATCGCCGCGGGCACGCAGGCCCTGTACATTACCACTCCACCATGCTTTGGGTAAGGCAGGTAATAGCTGAATTTCGTTTGTTTGGCTTTGCACAAGCATTTCTGTAACGCCTGCGGTATAGCCAAAATTACCATCTATCTGAAAAGGCGGATGCGCGCAAAAAAGGTTGGCATAAACTCCCCCACCCTCGTTGTAATTAACACCCGAGCCACCTGCCAGCGTTATAAAGTTGTTCAGGATTTTATAGGCATGATCACCATCCTGCAATCGTGCCCAAAAGTTCATTTTCCAGGCCATTGACCAGCCTGTTGATACATCGCCGCGAGCCAATAAACTTACTTTAGCTGCTTGTGCCAGTTCGGGCGTTTTTATTGTGCTAATGCGCCTGCCGGGATGCAAGCCAAAAAGGTTTGATGAGTGCCGGTGCGTATCTTTCGGATCATCACGATCTGTTTCCCATTCTTGTAACTGGCCCCATTTGCCAATTTTAGGTTTTAGTAGATGCTCTTTCATATCAGCTACATGATCCCGATAGGTTTTATCGGCGCCCAAAACATCCGCTGCTTCAATATAATTGGTAAACAGGTCGTAAATTATTTCCTGATCATAAGTTACACCGTCTTCTGTAGGGCCATGTTCTGGCGACCAGCCCAAAGGCGATACAAGTGTACCATCGGGTCTGCGCTTTAAATGATCATCCCAAAACTCAACTATCTCCTTAAGAACAGGGTAAGCAAAGCTTTGCAAATATTGTTTATCTCTTGTAAAAGCATAATGTTCCCAAATGCCCTGGGCGTACCATGCGCTGCCGGGAGTGTTCCACAAAAAGCTTGAGCCGCCAAAGATGTTATTTTCGGTTTTCACTGTCCATCCGCGCACACCGGGGTACTCTTTTTTTGTACTTTCCTTTTTAACCTCGCGCATGCTGTTGATATAATCCAGGTAAGGAATATGGCATTCAGAAAGGTTTGTGGGCTCGGCAAGCCAATAGTTCATCTGAATGTTGATATTGGAGTGATAATCGCTGCGCCATGGCGGGTTATTGCTCTCGTTCCAAAGCCCCTGCAGATTGGCAGGCAACCCGCCTTTCCTTGATGAGCTGATCAGCAAATAACGCCCATATTGATAAAGCAGCGCTTCCAGTTGCGGATCGGCAGCTTTTTTATAATCAATAACACGTTTATAGGTTGGTTCGGCCGCTATTGGCGCGGGTGTTGTACCCAGGTTTATAGCTACCCTGCCAAACAAACTTTTATAATCCAGCAAATGGTTATTAAATAATTGCAGGTATGTTTTAGCTGATGCTGCATCAAGGTTTTGTTTTACTTTGATACCCGGCGCTTCTCCACGCCAATGTTGTTCGCGTTTGTTGCTGTAATCTGTTGCTGCCGAAAGCAAAACAGTAAAACCATTAGCTTGGTTGATGTTAAGCTGTGTACCACCTTTGCCATCACTTTCAACAATGGCTGTGCCTCCTTCTGTTTTCACAACGATGGATGCATTATACGCTAAGCCATTTTCCAGTTTACCTTCTATTTGCAGTACCGTACCATTGGCCGTAACTTTTGATCCATGGGCATCTTTAAGGCCGATGATGGCAGAGTAAGCTCCCTTTTTATCGGCAGTAAAATGCAATACCATTACCTTATCCGGAAAGCTGCAAAAGTATTCGCGTTTGTAAGCTACTCCTCCATCAGCATAAGCTACCTGCTGAATGGCTTTGCTGATATCCAGTTGCCTGCGGTAATTAGCAGGTATAGCCATACTGGTATCTTTACCTATAAAATTAATAAACAAATCGCCAAAGGCCTGGTAAGCCCCGGTTTCAGATTCATCACCCGTCCATAGGCTGATCTCGTTGAACTGGATATGTTCCTGCGCCAGGCCGCCAAAAACCATCCCGCCAAAACGACCGTTTCCCATTGGGTAAGCTTCAGTCATCCATGTTTTTGCGGGTTTATCATCCCACATTATTAAAGGGTCTGATTTTTTTTCAGCTTTTTTTTGCGCGTTTACAGTCTTCGCCGATATTATGCTGAGCGCTACAAGGACAATATAAATTATCTTTTTATTCATGTTTGGTTTAAAATAGGATGAGCTAAATATCTAAATAAAACAACCGTTGCCAACCATCAATCTTAGCAAATTATTGTGTTATTAAAGCATTAACATAATTGTTACCCACGCCATAGCTTTATCAATTCCCATTATCCCAAGCTATTTTAAAAACGTACGATTCC
Organism: Mucilaginibacter sp. P2_A4; assembly: GCF_056405015.1. Classification (NCBI taxonomy): domain Bacteria; kingdom Pseudomonadati; phylum Bacteroidota; class Sphingobacteriia; order Sphingobacteriales; family Sphingobacteriaceae; genus Mucilaginibacter; species Mucilaginibacter sp. P2_A4. The sequence goes on from NZ_JBFUCX010000015.1 coordinate 134,269, forward strand.
GAAACCTTGCCACCGGTAATGTTAAGGTCGGCTGCACTGTAAAAATACGCAGGTTTGCCATTTAGGATAAGCACGGCCGGCCGCTCAAGTTTACCGCTTTGATCGCGCTGAAAGTGGCCCGGTGTGGCTAATAATTTCTGATGATCTTCTGCTGTTCCCCAATAATCAAACAGGTTGCCCATAGCAATTTTTGAGTCGGCCAGTTTAAACGATAAGCCTGTTTTTGATTCCCAAAGTGAAATATAGCCGTAAATACCGGTGTTGCCGCCCAAATTATCGGTGGTTAACAGGTAATATTTGCCCTTGGTTTTAAAAGCTTGGGCATCCTCCAGGTACGATACATTATCGGTTATAGGTTTATCGCACATTACATACGGCCCTTCCAGGTTATCAGCAACGGCATAGCCATATTTTGATTCCATTTGATGTGGCGTGCCAGATTTGAAATAGATGTAATATTTTTTGTCTATTTTCATAAAGGCAGGGTTATCGGTACCTATATCGCCATGATAGGTCCAATGCTGCGGGTCATTAGACTCTTGTATTACGATGCCGCTCTTTTCACCTGCAAATTTCCAGGGGCCATTTAAATTATCAGCTATCATCATGCCGATACGCTGTTTAGTTTCCTTAGATGGATTTTGGCAGATGTAAAGTAAAATGTACTTACCATCTACAGCTTCCAATCGTGGATTATGCGGCCCCCACATAGTACGTTTGTCCGGGAACATGGACGATTTCATAACGGTAGCGACATATTTAAATGGCCCCTCGGGTTTATCACTTACAAAGTGCGCTATCTCGGCATTCGGGCCAGTCCAGCCTTCCATCCCTTCGGCGGCCGGCCAGCGGCTGCCGAAAATATGAATTTTGCCATCCTTACCCTGTATCGGCGAAACGCACCAATTATACCAGTTCGGGTCGCCAATAGCAACGCCTACCAGCTTTGCCGTTAACGCCATATGCGAATACGGAACCTTTGTAAGCTTGCCCTTTGCCGTAGGTAATTCCTTTGTTGCTAGAGCTGTATTGGGTATTTGTGCATGCAGGTTATACTGCGTTGTAATTAACAACAGGCCGGTTGTGATTTTAGCTATTGTTTTTACGTAAATCTTCATTATTTAGAAGCGGTTAATATTTTGTTTTATAATTGGTAAAAGACGGGAAGACTTATTTTGATTTGGGCAAATTAATGGTAAAAAGTTGAGGTCGAAATGGATAATGCCTACTTAATAATGGATAATTCCTTTGAAATGTATGATCTGTTGCGTGTTAAAAAAGTTATAAAAAAACCTCCCGGGTGGTATACCCGCGAGGTTTCCATATTCAAATTCAACCAGTTTTTATTGTTTATTCCAAAAGGTCATTTCGCTCATGTTGCTGTATCCAGAACCTGTTACGGTATGTAATACCCTGATGCGGATATATCTTATTGGAGGAGGATTACTTAACAGATCAACCTTTAAAGCAGCCTGCCCGTCATCAGACCGGGTAACCGATTTAAGCAGTATCCATCCTTTGGCAATTGCTTCAGCTTTCCAGCCAGAGTTATCGGCCCTTAAAGTGGTAGTTGCTCCTGTTAGGTCATTAATACCCCATACTTCAAACTGATCGGGGTTATTACAGCAATTTCTGCCTACTTCTTCAACCTGCGATAAGCTGTTATAGGATTTTCCCATATCGAAAGTTAGCACATGTGGAATATAAGATCCATCGCTATGGAAAATATTGGGATATCCCTGGGGACCATTACTGCCATCCCAAAGCTTGCTGATGCTTGTTCCCGATTCATAAGTGCTTACATCCTGCGGAAGGTGCACTTCGGTGAATAGCGCTTTATTACATTGAGCAATCACGAATATATCAGGAAATTGATCGGTTTTTGTAACCGTAAACGCATCAATTGCATTTGAATCCGGATAATAAGAAGACTGATAGGTAACCTTGCCACCTGATTGGTAACTTGGAAGTGTTACAACACTATCTTTACCCAAAAGCGTTGCTTTAGATGCTACTCCTGCGGCGTTATTATAATTAATTGTAGTGTTGCCAGTAACAACGGTAGTGTCGGCACCTTTGAAATTCAATGTTACCGAACCATCGTTATGTACAACATATGGATTTGCTGCATTGTAAGCCCTGTTCAAAAGCGTACTGGCATAAACAGATCCGTAAACCTTAACATTATTTACCTCCCTGGCTATAGAATTATTTCCTTTTGCATCATAAGAGTATATGGTGAAAGAGTAAACAAACTCCTGAAGCCCGGTAATAATGGTTTTTATACTATCCGTTTTGGTGGTTACACTAACTACCTGGGAGTCGGCTTTGTTATTCCAGTAAATTACATACTTAGTAATACTTGGGTCCGAACTTGATTTCCATTTAAGGCCTACTCTAAGGTTCCCGGGTTGTGTTACCACATTACCAACGGCGCCTGTATAAATAAGTTCCTTACCATTCTGGAACTTTTTAAACTCCGTTTGGGATTTATTACAGCTGTATACTACAAGTAGTAATACACAGCTTAATGTTATATATATGAGCTTTTTCATATGTTTATTTTAATAGTAGTTATTTTGTTTGTGCTGGCTGCTCTATTATTCAGGTTTACCATAAAATGATAACTCAAGAACGTGTGCAAGCGTGCCACCTTCCCATGTTCTGGCAATAGATAAGCGCATATATTTAACCGAAGGCGCATTAAACGGAACATTAAACTCGGCACCGAGATCAAAAAACGCCTTATCGCTGGCATTGGGTGTTGTTGGAGGTAAGCCCGATGGCGGCGGTGGCCAATGGAAGTTACCCATATTTGTCCAATCACCTATTACAGTTCCTTCGGGAGCGGTTAAAGGTAATACCGCATCAGCAGGTAGCGTTTTGTTTGTACCCCATATACTGAAATCTTTCGGGTTACCGTGGCCATATTCATATCCTTGCCTGCCATAAATTGTAAACCGGCTTAATTTATAGGTTTTGCCCACATAGAAAGAACAGGTGAACGGAGGGACTGAATTGGAAAAGGTGTGCCAGCCGGGATCATTTAGCTTACCATCCCACAGGTTATTAACTGTCCATCCACCACCTTCATAAAGCGCGTCATCACTCGGTAAAGTGTAAGTTTCAAATTTACTTTTATCCAGCAGCTCTTCATATAAAGGATTCAAAGTCACCTTCAACGTATCAGAGATATTTCCCCATTCGTCAGTTATATACACACCAAAATTCCTCGCGGTTGTAGTATACCCCCGTAATGAAAAATCAATAGTATCCGTTTTTGTAAAATGCTGCTCCTGAACTTCCATAGCTTTGGTTACATCATCAAACGCGGTTACTATAACCCCAATATTCCTTTTTAACGGGTTTAGTGCTTTAATGTTAACCCCGCCAAAGTCGGCAGAAATTGCAGCGGACGGCCTCACCAATTCATATACAGGCGTTAATGGATGTACGGTTACCGTAACCGCCTCAGACATTACGTTTGCGCGGCTTACAACATATAGCGTAACCTGGTAATCCTGCGATTTTGCAAAACCATTAACAACAACTGTATCCTTGTAATATGATGATTTAGTTTCTCTTGTCACCTTATCCCTGATACTGTATTTTGCTACTACATACAGCAGGTTATCGGAGTTAGGAAGATCATAGGTAATATTTGCCCCACCGTTAAAGTTGTCTACTTTAACATTGGTAATAACCCCGGGCTTCGTTTTATCAGTAGAAACAGGCGTATTACTAAAGCCGTCATTCCTTTTACAGGAAATTATGCTCATCATTACCAGGCTTATAAGCAGCAGTAATGAATATTTATTTATATTTTTCATAATTTTTCAATTATCTCTTTAAATCTTTTTTATCCCCGCTTACCAATTTGGGTTTTGAACCAAATTATTGTTAATAACTAAATCATCTGCCTTTATTGGCCACAGGTAGTTCCTGTTATTGAATACTGGTGTGATGATAGTATGCGGGCGATAATAGTTTACAAAACTTTCCTCAAGAAACGCCCATCCCTGCAATGGTTTGGCCATAACCGCCTGCAACTCTTTCCACCTGCGCAGATCCCAGCCGGCTTGTCCTTCAAAAGCCAACTCAATCCTTCTTTCCTGGTGAATTATCTGGCGTAAACCATCCTGTGTTGCATACTTGGTTGGATTTTTTGAATACTTGGTCCATGCTTCCACAACTCCTGGTAAGCCAGCCCTTGTCCTGATCCTGTCAATATATGGAATAACCTCTGAGGATGCTTTTCCCTGCTCATTCAATATCTCGGCATATAACAGGTACATACCTGCAACCCTGATCAATGGCATATGAAAATCTTCCCAGGTCATGCTTTTATCATAAATTGTTAAATAGTTTACCAGTTTTTTTGGCCAGTAACCTGTTTCATTTAAACGGATATAATCTTTAAAGCCAGCAAATGAAGATGGACCCTTACCAGCTACGAACAATGCATTTTCGCCATTGCCTGTTACGCCGTTACCATACCAAACGCCACCATCAAAAGCCATATCGGCATAAAACCTTGGTTCACGGTTGAAGTGGGCTTTCACCGTTTCATAACCATTGTGGATGTAAAACCTATTGGCATCATCTCCCGTTTGTTTAGTATAACGGTTGGCATAATCCCATGTGTTATCCTCGGTAATTGGTACTCCTTTATTGGTATAAAAAAGTTCCTGCTGACTAATTGGAGCTGCAATAGTTCCCTGCGCAATCAAACTTCCGGCTGCGCCAGCTGTCAATCTTGGCATGAAATATTCCTGGTTACCATATCCAAAATGCGCATTTAAAGCCCATATTAATTCGGGATTTGTTTCCCATTTATCGGTAATGGTTGTTTGCAGGTTTAATACTTTTTTCAAAGAATCAGTAAGACTTACCGGAATGTTTGACGTTAAATCTGTTTGCACGTGCAGTCTTTGACCATTTGCTTCAAAAGTGGTAATAGCGGCAAGACAAGCTGCTGCTGCTCTATCCCACTTGGTGGCATCATATGCGGTTTTAAATAATAGCTGACCATCCTTATTTTTTAAAGATGCAAAATCGGGGTTGCCATTAAATAAAGGGCTTGCTGCAGTTGCCAACACTTCCGCCTTTACACAAAGTGCTATTGTTTTTGTTATACGGCCCAGTTCCTGGGTTTGATTCTGTATTACAGGAGGTAAGCCTGGTACGGCTTCATCAATTAGCCTAACTATATAATTCACTACAGAATCTGCCGGAGCCCTTTTTATTCTCACGTCCTCTGCAGAAGCGTTAATAGGCAGGTTTTTATCAACAATAGGAATAGGCCCATACATTCTGTATAAATAATAGTTGTAATAGGCTTTTAAAAATTTAATCTCCGCAATCCATCTTTCCTTTTCACCGGCTGTAAGATCAATAGGCTTATCAATGTTCTCCAGCATGGTATTACATTTCCTGATTGCCTTAAACATCGCCTGGCCGCCATTTGCCCCGTCCCAGAAATTCAATGTTGGGTTTTGAGAGGTTTGTGTTCCGCGCACCAGGTTGAATCCCTGGGGATCAACCCCCTGGTTGTCCTGAAGATCATTTGGGAAAAGAGTCTCGCCAGAGGTTACAAAACCAGCATTATAGTGTATATCAGCTGTGCTTTGCATCGCATTGTAACATGCAAAAAGATAATTTTCTGCCTCGTTTCGGTTCCTGAAGGCATAATCAATAGTACCAACATTATCAGGGATAACATCAAGGTACTTTTTACATGATACACCCGTCATAGCCAAGGCTATCATGCATAAATATTTGTAATATGATTTCATATTCTTAAACTAATCGTCGGTTAATATTATAAATTAACATTTATACCAATGTTAAACACTTTCTGGATCGGGTAATTAAATCCGTTACCACCCAATTCCGGATCCCACATTTTAAATGGACTCCAGGTAAGCAGGTTTAAGCCGTTAACATAAATACGGGTGTTTTTTACCCCTAAAGCTTTGGCAATTTTGGCAGGAAGCGTGTATCCAAGCTCTGCTGATTTTAACCTAAGAAAGCTTCCATCGCGCATCCACCAGGTACTTTTTTGCCTGTTGTTCTCAATCTGGGCGCCGTTAATGCCTAACCTTGGATACAACGCATATAAATTTTGATTATCCTCTGACCAATGATTATCGGCATATTCCTGGAGCAATTGGGTATTACCATTAAACTGTGTATCAGGGCTCTGTATAAAAGGACTTGTACGTGCAGGGTCAATAAAGAAAGAAACCTTTGCCTGTCCCTGGAAAAATGCAGAAAGGTCAAATCCTTTCCATCCGCCGCTTACACCGAAACCATATACAATCTGTGGAATATTTGGATCGCCCAGGTATGTCTGGTCAGCTCCATCTATTTTACCATCGCCATTTAAGTCGCGGTATTTAATATCCCCACCTAAAGGCAAAGTTCCGCCATTACTAAAGCTCTGTGTTGGTGAATTCCGTGCTTCTTCGTCATCAACAAATAAGCGGTCAGCTATATAACCGTAATCGCGGTTAAGTGGTTGCCCTACTTTAAGCCTGTAAGCTTCATAAGCAGGTTGTTCAAACTGCACATACTTGTTGGCTGTGTAGGTAAAATTGGCCCGCGCTGAAATAAAGCCCGAAGTGCCTATACTTCTTTTACCATCAAGCTGAATATCAATACCTTTTGATTGAACTTTACCAATATTTGCAGAAATAGGAGCCTCCAGGCCCAGTGTTGATGGTATATTGTCAAGACTAAGATCCTGCAATACATCATACTTGTCATTCCTGTAAACTTCGGCAGTTACATTGAAATTTTTAAATATGGTGAATTCTACGCCTAAATTTAACTGTTTCGATTTTTCCCAGGTGATATCGTTATTTTGATAATTATTGATTGCAACCCCATTATGGCTGTAAATATTATTTGTACCAAATGAAGCACCACCGCCGCCATTTAAATTCACATCAGATATATAAAAAAATCTTCGGTTGCTGATCTGGTCATTACCAACTAAACCGTAGCTGGCGCGAAGTTTAAACCTATCAAACACATTGTACAGATCGCCCCAGAATTTCTCGTCAGATATGATCCATGATGCACCAATAGTTGGGAAGAAACCAAACCTGTGGTTATCAGAAAAACGCTCGGTACCATTATAGCCAAAGTTGAATTCCAAAAAGTACCTGCTCTTGTATGAATAGGTTGCACGACCTGCCACAGTTTCGTTACGATAAGGCAAAGAATATTGCAGCGTATAAGGATTTTGATCTGGGTGATTGTCAACAATATCAGGATCTTTGTTGTTAGAATATATTTGTTGCTGACGGGTACCGATCAATGAGCCACTTATGGTATGGTCTTTTCCAAAAGTGCGGCTATAATCCAATACCCCCTGCAGGTAAAGTTGGGTTTGCAGATTATCTGAGTTAACATCCCTGTTGTAGTTAAGGTATTCCTGCGCCTGCCCCGGCAGGTTATTAATCCAATTTAACGTATACTGGTTAGCCGCTTTATCATAAGATTTTACTTCATAATAAAAAGGATTATAGTTCATATTAGATTGAAAATATGCGTATCTGTTGGTACTGAAAATACCATGAAATGTTAAACCCTGGGTTACAAAATCCAAATTCTGATTTAACTCCAATTGAGCAAGCAGCCTTGATTCGTTTGAGTTTTTATGTCCCTTTAATAAATCTGCGTATGGGTTACGCGTTTGCGGCGTATTGGTAGATGTACCTGCAGTATTACCGAAAAGAATATGTTTTACATTAACGTTGGCAGAATCCGGCGCGTAATAGGCCGGGAATAAAACCGGGCTGGTGTGCGTTGCCTCGTTATAAAGATCGGTTGAAAAACCACCATCGGCAGTTTGCGGACCATTATAGGAGTTAAATGTGCCGGATAAACGAACAACTAATTCAGTTTTATCAGTTACATTAATATTTACGTTTGAGCGTAACTGGTAGTTGGTAAATTTAACGTTGTTATTGTTGTTGTTCCTGATATCGGTACGTAATATACCATTATCATTACTGTATGAACCGGCAACATAGTAACGTGCGATACCGCCACCACCTTGTAGGCTCAAGTCGCCACGTTGGGTGCTGGTGTTCTTCTTAAACAACATGCCCAGCCAGTCTACAGCAGGGTATACATACGAATTGCTTCCCGGATCACCTCTTAATGCAGCCTGGGTATTTGCAATTTTATTAGCAGAAAAAGGGCGCTCCGCTAAAGGATTACGTGTTACGGTAGCTTCATTATAAAGATTCATGTAGGTAATAGGATCAGCAAGCTGAATACTTTTCACTGATTGCGACGAAGCGTTTTCAACCCTTACATTAATTTGTGCTTTACCAGCCTTACCTTCTTTGGTTTTAACCAAAATAACGCCATTACCACCTCTTGCGCCATATAAGGCTGTGGCACTCGCATCTTTCAATATCGAAAAGCTTTCAATATCATCTACGTTCAACCTCGCCAAATCTGATGTTGTTAACTCAACGTTATCAATCAGGATCAAGGGGCTTTGCCTGTAACCAAAGGTAGTAACACCCCTGATAAAGAACTGGGCATTATCCTGCCCGGGTTGCCCGCTGGGAGTATAGGCGATAACACCCGCTACCTGCCCTGCTAAAGCATTTGTTAAGTTGCTTGCCGGTATTTTTAAAACACCCGGCTTTACAGATGTTACGGAACCTACTACGGCTTCCCTTGATTGTTTTCTACCATAGGCCGTAATAACTACATCATCAAATTGGCTTTTGGCCTCAGAAAGTACAATTTTCAATACCTTTTGGCTGGATGATATGGTTATTTGTTTGGCTATGTACCCCACATAGCTTATTTTTAAAACTGCTCCAGGTTCAACATCCAATAGGAATTTACCATTCCCATCTGTTGTTGTGCTACTGCCCTTTTTATTTAAAGGCGCAATGTTGGCGCCAATAACCGGCACGCCAAGTGTATCTGTAACGGTACCTATAACAGTAACCTTGGTTTGTGCGGCTGCACGGTTAACGGAGCCAATCCCCATAAATACAAAAACAAGCACAAGTAGGGCTGTTAGTGAGTTATAAGGAATTTTCAACACCCAAAGGCGTCTTAATACATCGTAAAATTTTCTCATAAATTGGTTAATTATTGGTTTGCAAATTGATTAAGGAAAAATTGGTGTAATACTTTTTCATAATTTAATGGGGTATCGGCCCCGCGCTTTAGCTGTATTCTTATTTAATGTATATTTTACAGTTTATTTTTTTTTCAGTAAAAAAGGCAAAGCGATGCCCGTGCATGTAAAAACGCAGTTTTATTCACTGTAGAAACTTAAAGCCCTATGGGATAACACCTTACCTTTTTAGCGTTTATTTAGTAATGCAACTAAACAGGTATGAAAAATTAATTACCCAATGTGGCTTTTGGTAATTAATAACATGATTCAGATGGGTTTTAATTGAAAGTAATTTTCTTGCATACGTCTAAGTTTATTATTTGGTTAAATTGGTTTAGTAAAACTAATTTACCTTAACACTATTTGAAATGGATAAATCTTGAAATTAGATGGATTATACTATCCTTTTTCATTTTTTTTCACACAAAAAATAACTGTACAAATCACACACAAGCGCTATATAGGAGTGTTTTATATTTTTAAAAATGATTTGTACTTGATGGATTATAATAGCGCTAATGTGTAATTCAATGATGGCAAATCTTAAATATTGCATTTAACATAAATTATATATTAAACATTTATAAACATGACAGCATTAATGCAAATCCGTTAGGATATAAACAAAACGGGGAGTTGAATTTGGAAGAGTGCCCAAATCAAAATTCAACGCACTTAATTGGTGTGGAAGACTTCTTCCATATTTTGCCACTGTTTTTTTTGCGCATCAGCTTCGGGAAGCGGAATTTGTGTTGGATCCGTTTCTTTCCACCATCGCTGCGTAGTGGTATCAGCAGCCATTTTGGCCATGTCATCCTTTAAATTGGTGCCGGTATATTCGAAATAGCTAAACAAAAAATATTTATCCTCAATTTTTTGAATGTAGATGGAATAATTATGAATGTTACAGGCCGCGATCTTTTTTAATACTCCCGGCCAGGCATGAGCATGAAGCTTCTTGTAATAGGCCAGCTTTTCGGGTTTTAAACCGATTATCATACCAAAACGCTGCACGTTGATGTTAACCGCCTTTGGCGCATCGCCGGGGTGCTTATGTTTATTTTGCTGGCTCTTCATGTATATCCCGAAGCCAATCCAGCTTGTTACTATTAAAATGAGAAGAGGCGTTTTGGGTGAGCTCATAAAATTATATCTTATCTAAAAAGGTAAAAAAGCACTGCCATTATACATATCAACAAAGCCGAAAGCACTTTATAATTGCCCAAACCACTCCAGGCGGCTCCTCTTAATGGTTCCCATGGCGATTTCCAGTATAGCGTGGCACTCTCTTTAGTATGCTGAACCGGATACACAAAGGATAGCGTTATCTGCATCAATAAACAGGTAAGGAAAAGATAAAAGGCCATCATCATAAACGGTATTTGCCCAATGGCACTTAAAGGATACAATTTGCCTGTTACAAATACCAATACCCCTACCGCCGATCCTACCCATAAAGTATATTTTGCTGATATAGCCGAAGCTTTTTCCCAGAATACACCCAATAAAAACACACAGGTTATTGGCGGCGCTATATGGGCAATGATATCGTTTAGTCCATTAAAAATACTTTCGTAATTATTCAATAGAGGCAGCATCAGCAACGATACAACCAGCGATACACCCGCGGCTATTTTGCCCACGTTTACAAGCTTCTTATCAGTAGCATCGGGTTTATACCTTTTATAAATATCATAACTTACTATGGTTGATATGGAATTTAAAGCGCCGGAAATCTGGCTCATCAAACCTGATAACAACGCGGCAACCAGTACGCCTATCAATCCCGGCGGGATAAGCTGGGTGATCATCAGTGTATAGATACCCTTACTGTTTACCACCTCTTTACCGTTCACCATACTTTTTAATGCCGAGATATCTAAATGGCCGCTTTGTGCCAGCGTATAAGCAAATAAACCAGGCATCACAAAAATAAAAACGGGTAGTATTTTTATAAACCCACAAAACAGCGGACCAACCCTTGCATGATTTTCGTCCTTTGCCCCCAAAACCCTTTGAACTATGGTTTGATCGGCACACCAGTACCATATACCCAGCACCGGGTAGCCTAAAAATACCGCATACCAGGGCATACCACTTGCATCGCCATGCGGGCGCAGCATGGATAGTTTATTAAGCTGATCTGTATGTTTCAAAACATCAACCATTGGTTCCCAGCCACCCATTTTAGTGTAAGCGGCAATACTCATGATAATGGCCCCTCCCAAAAGCACAACGGTTTGTATAGATTCCGTTACTACAACTGCAGTTAAACCGCCAACTACAGTATATATAGTAGTAATAATAGAGATCACGATTACGCTGGTATACATATCAACCCCAAATAAGGTATGTAAAACAATACCACCCGCTAATAAGGAGAATGCGATGTGGATCAGCACTGCAGATACCACGGATATAATGGCCAGCCAATCGCGACTTGCACGATCATATCGTTTTTCAAGAAAATCGGGCAGGGTTGAAACTCCCGATTTGATATAAAATGGCGCAAAGAAAAGCGCCAGCAATATTAGCGTAAACGCCGCCATCCATTCAAAATCGCCATTGAGCAAACCAGTATCGAAGCCGCTTTGGGCAAGACTTACCAAATGCACGCAGGAAATGTTGGTGGCAAACAAAGCCAGTCCTATCATTGGCCAGCGCAGTTTTTTACCTGCCAAAAAATACTCACCGGCCTCGTTGTTGTTATTTTTTGTTTTGCGCTGATGACGGATTCCCGACCATAAGCCAATAACAAAAATCACAATAATGTATAAGGCGCTAATGACTAAATCGGGTGTATGTATCATATTTTCATTTTAAAAATAGCCTTTAAAAGCCAGAGCGAACTCATATGGTTTCTCTGTACAGTTTGGAGATTGCTTCGTACCTCGCAATGACGCGTGGTGTTTTGGTTTTGATTCTTATCTCTTAATTCTTCATTCAACGTCTTTGCGAGGTGTTTATACCATACTATAGGCTCTGTATGCTGGCAACGACTCACCCCGCCGGTCCGCCCTTCGCGGACGGCGACCCTCTCTTCGGCTTCGCCGGAAAGAGGGTTAAAAGCTAATTTTCAATTTTCAACTCCCTCTTTCCAACGAAGTTGAAGAGAGGGATGTCGAGCGTAGCGATGACAGGGTGAGTCTTAACCTTGGTTAGTTTACCTCATTTCCCTTCGGAGTTTTACCAAATTTAATTTCTCGCAATAACACCCGGTATTTTGGTATTAACTCTTCACTCAACGTCTTTGCGAGGTACGAAGCAATCTCTACACAAGCGTATCGAACATGCAAATCTGCTCTGTGCAGCCTGGAGATTGCTTCGTTCCTCGTAATGACGCGTGGTGTTTTGGTCTTGATTCCTGACTCTTAACTCCTGACTCTCAATCCTTAAAGCAATATTTTCAAATCGCAGCTACTACCCGGTACTTGTGGCGTTTGGTAAACTCCGTTACTTATTTGCACAGGGTTAACAAAATGCTGTTGCAGGTGCGGAATATGTTCTAAAAATAAGGCCTCGTGCCCTACTGCTATATGGTTAAATAATACCAAATGCTGGTGCAATTGACCCATATCGCCTACATGGGGAACAACCGGCACACCATACTTTTTACACAATAAACTCACGGTAATAAATTCGCTTACCCCACCTACCCTTACAGCGTCAACCTGGATAAATGATGCGGAGCCGGTTTGCAGGTAATTTTTAAAGATGATCTTATTAGGAACGTGCTCGCCCAGTGCCAACTTCAATGGCGATACGGCATCGGCCAACGTTTTATGCGCCAATACATCATCCGGATGCGTTGGCTCCTCAATCCAGTAAGGGTTCATGCTCTTTAACTTATTGCAGATAGATATTGCCTGCGGCAAATTCCATTGCTGGTTGGCATCAAGCATAACTTTTACATTATCGCCTGCTACTTCCCTTACAATATGCGCCCGGCGGATATCTCTTTCAGGATCTGCCGAGCCTACTTTCAGCTTCATCGCCGTGAAACCTTCGGCCAATGCCTTTTTGCAGTTTTCGCGCACCTTCTCGTCCGAATAATTGAACCAGCCAATAGATGTATCGTAACCCGGATAACCTTGCTGCAATATACCTTCGCGGTTAACACGGCTATCTTGCTGCGAACGCAGCATTTGCAGCGCCTGCTCATGAGTTAGTTCATCCTCCAGGTATGATAAGTCGAGCGTTGCCACAAGTTGCTCTGGCGACAGGTCCGTAAGCAGTTTCCATAATGGCAGGCCCCTTTTTTTTGCCCACAGATCATAGCAGGCATTGGTAACCGAGGCAAGTGCTAAATGTACAACCCCTTTATGTGGCCCCAGCCATCTAAACTGCTGATCGTTGGACAGGTTTTTAAACAGCTCGCCAAAATTGGCCATCGTATCTTCAATATCCCTGCCTTTTATCTTATCGGCATAATACTGGGCGGCTTTACAAACCAGGTCGTTCCCCTCGCCCAAAGTAAATGCAAAGCCAACACCGGTGTAGCCGCTGTCATCAAATAAACGGGTTACAGCGTAGGAGTATATTGGATCGGTATGTATGGCATCGCTGCCCGCGCTGCCATCAAGCTTGTACCTGACGTCATCAACTTTTATATTCTTAATCATGTTATATAAGATCTTTTTTTTCCTGGATAGATTGAACAGTTTGATGGATCACCCTGCGATAGCCGAGCTCGGCCCCGCCGCTTACCGGCAAAATACAGCCGGTTATGAAACGCGCCTGGTCTGATACCAGGAATAAGCAGGCATCGGCTACCACGTCACCTTCGGGGCAATAGCCCAGGGCGTGTATATCATCCAGGTAATTTTCAATAGAATTAGCATCAGGTTGCTGCTGGCTCCAAACCCTCAACATGGGTGTCCATACCCCCGCCGGGGCCACCGCGTTAACACGGATGCCATAAGGTGCATAATCAAGCGCCATTGATTTGGTTAATGCGTTTATAGCGCCTTTTGTAGCACTATATGCGGCGTGAATCTCCTGCCCAATTTCGCCCACCAGGCTGCCGGTGTTCAGTATATTTCCTCTTGTTTTTTTTAATTCATCAATACCAAAACGGGTAGTATTAAAAACACCTTTTACATTAACATTAAACAAAGTGTTCCATTCCTGTTCTGTAGTTTCATGCACCGCTTTTGATGGGTTTGATATACCGGCATTGTTATGAATAACATCAATTTTGCCAAAATAGCCAACAGTTTCAATAATAGCCTGCCGTATGTCTTCGGCCACTGCAACATCGGCCTTTATATATAGTATATCATCATTCAGCAGTTTTAAGCGGGCCTCATCAATGCTTGTTTGTGTATTTGATATAATACTGAGCTTAGCCCCAGCTGCATAGTATATTTTGGCGCACTCAAAGCCAATACCTTCGGTACCGCCGGTCAAAAAAATCACTTTATTCGTTAGTAGCATATAATTATAGTTATTCAGGGCATAAAAAATTATGCGCCTAAACTTTAGTGTTTAAACCACAGGATTTCAATTAATGAAAAATCAAAAGCCACGGTTATATTGGTTATTACTGAATAGCCAAAAGTAGTAGCATGTTTTGGAGATTATAATAGTTAAAACATTTTTTTTAATGGATTATTCCATTAAAGCCTAACCTAAAATAGGTTTTATTGGCATAATGCTGTGCTACGTTTGCAATTGGGTTTAAATGATTGTATTTGCAAATTGTTTTATCTAATATAGCGTTCTAAAAATGGAATGTTATATTAGCGATAATGTAGTATCCCACTATAATACCAATTTGGCCTAATATTAATTTAGATGAGTAACAGCTTTAAAAGACGGCAGGGTTTTGATGGTGAAAAATTTATTAGCATTCCTCAGAAAGTGTTGCGCGACGCCAAAGAGCGCGATCCCCAACTTTTCCATATCTATATAACGCATATAGGCTATTTCCCCAAGGCATCTTTTCATTACCGCGAACGCCGCAAGGGCTGCGAAGACAATATATTGATTTACTGCCTGCAGGGAAAAGGACATTATATTGTTGATAACAAGCGCTATGAAGTAAAAAGCAACCAATTTATCCTGATCCCGGCTACAGATAAATATATGCGCTACTGGGCTGATAATGAAGATCCCTGGACAATTTATTGGGTACACTTTACCGGCGATAAAATAGATGAGTTTAACAAATCGCTTAATTTAAGTATAAGCCGGGGGCCGGTACATATCCCCTTTAATGAAAATGCCATATCCATGTGGCACAATATTTACCAAACACTGGAGATGGGTTACAGCCTGGAAAACATCAACAGCGCATGCTTTTGCCTGTACCATATTATAGCTACCTTTTTGATGCCAGAGCGCCATATTCAAAATGATAAGGACGACGAGGGCGATATCATCACCAAAACCATTCATAACATGCGCAACAACCTCAGCAAAAAGCTGAGCGTTGAAGATATGGCTTGCAAACATAATTTATCAGTATCGCACTTTTCAAACCTTTTCCGTAAAGCTACCGGCATGCCGCCTATTGATTATTTTATCCATCTTAAAATGCAAAAGGCCTGCCAACTTTTATATGCCAATGGTGATAAAATAAAGGCCGTGGCTGCCGATCTTGGCTATGAAGACCCCTACTATTTCTCGCGCATATTTAAAAAATACATTGGCTCCTCGCCAGAGCAATATCGCATCACCGCAAAAAATACAGGTTGATGATATTTTTATCCATGGTGCAATTGGCAGGAAAATCGCTTTAAAAAAAAACGACGTCATGCCGAATTTATTTCACTGTTGTCCGGTAAAAGATTTGAATAAAACTTTACCGGACAGCCGGTTGAGAAATGGCTGCGATATTTTCAGTAAAAACTTTTTTTTGAAGCTATAGCGCATTCACAAAAGGTTAAATGGCAAAAATATCGAGGATTGCGTGCTTTTTTTACCGGACAGCCGGTTCTTAAAAAAGAAATGAATTATTGAGTTTTTAGGGGGCTTGGTTTTGAAAATGCACAAAAAAAGGCCTTTTGTAGGCCTTAAGAGATGTTTTTATATATCAAACGAGATTTTACCGGACAACAGTGAAATAAATTCGGCTTGACGTCCGCGTTTTAAATTTGGAAATTTCAAACGCGATTTCCCTGATACAATTGTTATTTCCCTGAAATTATCCATCTTAATACAAGTTTAGTCTATTTCTATCCCCTGCTCACAGTTATAATTTTATCCATTATAAAAACCGATGCTTTGCCGCGATCAAGACGCAAAGCCGAAGAGCAATTATAACCTGAGATAATTTTATGAATAAAAAACTATTGTTTAAACCGCTGCTGTTTTTAACCTGCGGCTTGCCTTTATGGTCATCGGCGCAAATAAAACCTTTAAAATTATGGTATGATAAACCTGCCGCCCAATGGGAAGAAACCCTTGCGCTGGGTAATGGTCGACTGGGGATGATGCCGGATGGTGGTGTAAAAAAAGAGACTATTGTTTTAAACGACATCACTTTATGGAGTGGCGCGCCGCAGGATGCCAATAATTACGAGGCCTATAAAAATCTTCCCCAGATTCGCAAACTGCTTTTAGAAGGCAAAAACGACCAGGCCCAGGCTATTATTGATAAATCATTTATATGCAAAGGACAAGGCTCAGCGGGGGTTAATTATGGCTGCTACCAAATATTGGGTAATTTGTTGTTGAACTTTAATTACAAAGGAGTAACAGATAGTGTTGTAAAATATGATAACTACCATCGCGAACTTTCTATAAACAATGCCATTGCCGCAACTACCTATAAGGTTAATGGAGTAACCTATAAAAAAGAATATTTTACCAGTTTTGATGATGATGTGGATATCATTAAAATAACTGCCGATAAACCCGGTACGCTGAATTTTAGTATCGGCATTAGCAGGCCTGAAAGGGCCGTTACCACCACTAAAGGTAATACCCTGCAAATGAATGGCCAGCTGGATAATGGTATTGATGGTAAAGGAATGCAATATTCAACGCAGGTTAAAGCCCAACTAAAAGGCGGCAGTATCAGATCAACCACCAACGCATTGGAGGTGAAGGATGCTACCGAGGCTATAATTTATATATCTACGGCAACTGATCTTAAAAACCCCACTTATAAAGAAACAGTGCAGCGCCTTATGGCTGCTGCTATGAAAAAGCCCTATACCTTACAAAAAAAACAGCATATTGCTAATTTTCAAAAACTGTTTAACCGGGTTAATATCAACCTGGGTGGTACAGAGAGCGATCTTTCAACCGATAAGAGGCTCAGCAATTTTCATAAAAACCCATCATCAGATAATAGCTTCCCCGTATTATTTTACCAGTTTGGCCGTTACCTGAGCATTTGCAGCACACGTGTAGGTTTGTTGCCACCAAACCTCCAGGGCCTTTGGGCCAACCAGTTAGTTACCCCTTGGACGGGAGACTATCACCTGGATATTAATGTACAAATGAACCATTGGCCGGTAGAGGTATCAAACCTATCTGAACTAAATTTGCCGCTCGCCGAACTGGTAAAAGGCATGGTAAAGCTTGGCGAACGTACAGCCAAGGCCTATTATAATGCCGATGGCTGGGTGGCGCATGTAATCACCAATATATGGGGCTTTACCGAGCCCGGCGAATCGGCATCCTGGGGCATTACCAAATGTGGTTCGGGATGGTTATGCGATAATTTATGGCAGCACTATGATTTCACCAACGACAAAGCCTATTTAAAAGACATCTACCCCATTTTAACAGGTGCTGCTAAGTTTTACAACAGCATGCTCATTAACGACCCTAAAACCGGTTGGATGGTTACCGCGCCATCGTCATCGCCCGAAAACGGCTTTTACCTTCCCGATGGAAGCGGCAACCATGCCAGTATATGTATGGGCCCAACTATTGATAACCAGATCATCAGGGAGCTTTTTAATAATGTAATAACTGCATCTGTAGTATTGGGTAAGGATCCCGAATTAAGGAAAACTTTGCAGGCACAATTAAAAAGGCTGCCCCCTCCGGGTGTGATATCTAAAACAGACGGGCGTATCCAGGAATGGCTGGAAGATTATAAAGAGATTGAACCGCACCATCGTTGCATATCGCATCTTTATGGCCTGTACCCTGCTGCATTGATCACCCCTGAAAGCACACCTGACCTTGCCGAGGCCAGCAAAAAAACATTGGAAGCACGCGGGGATGACGGTCCAAGCTTTTCAATCGCCCATAAAATGCTGTGGTGGGCACGCCTGCATGATGGTACGAGAGCATACAAGCTATTTAACCAGCTTATTAGTCCAACATTGGCCACTAATATGAATTATGGCGACGGCGGCGGCATTTATCCTAATATGCTATCAGCCGGTCCGCCGTTCCAGATAGACGGAAATTTTGGCGGCACCGCGGCCATTGCCGAAATGCTGATCCAGAGCCATGCGGGTTTTATTGACCTGCTACCCGCCATCCCCGATAACTGGAAAGCATCCGGCGAAATTAAGGGCTTAAAAGCACGGGGCAATTTCACAGTAAACTTTAAATGGAAAGATGGGAAGGTGATCAGCTATAAAATTACTTCGGTACAACCACGGTATGTTAACGTGAAGATCAATGGGGTAGTAAGGAAGGTTTTTGCAGCGAAAGCATAAGGAACCGCGGTTTTAAACCAGCAAGGAATTTATTTGCCCAAACAAAACCGGTTACCGCAGCATTTTATAATAAATACAATTATGAATTGGCACATCGGCTGTTCGGGATTTCATTATAAGGATTGGAAAGGCAGATTTTACCCTGAAGACCTGCCCCAGCGTAAGTGGTTTGATTATTATTGTGAGCATTTTAAAACACTGGAACTTAATGTTACTTTTTACCGTTTCCCGCAGCTTTCCTTTTTGCAGAACTGGTACACCAAAAGCCCGGCTGATTTCAGGTTTGCGGTAAAGGCGCCAAGGGCCATAACTCACTATAAAAAATTCGTAGAAGCTGCAGATCTGATCAGCAGCTTCTACGATACCATCAATAATGGTCTGCAGGAAAAGCTTGGCCCTGTATTATTTCAGTTGCCACCCAGCTATAACTACACCGAGGAAAGGCTTGACAGGATAATCAGCAGCCTTAATCCAACATTTAAAAATATAGTAGAGATGCGCCACGCAAGCTGGTGGAATGCCGATGTTTACCAAAGCCTTCGTAAACATAATATCAGCTTTTCCGGTATGAGTCACCCTAACTTACCAGATGATGTGATAAAAAATACGCCGGTTATATATTATCGTTTTCATGGAGTTCCCAACTTATATCGGTCGCCATATTCCATGGAATTCCTGCAAAAAGTGATCGACGCAATACAGCACGATATAGATATAAAAGAAGCCTGGTTTTACTTTAATAATGATTTTGATGCCGTTGGCGTGAAAAACGCAAATGAAATGATCAGTTTAATTTAGCAGGTTAGAAACAAAAAAAGACGCAAATGATGCGTCTCCTTTAATTTCAATTTAAATCGGGTTAATCCCTATGCCGCCTATGTTTCTTCTTTTTACTTGATTTAGATGAAGAGCTTTTCTTCTCAGATTTGGAAGCACTTTGCTTAGTATTAGCAGGCTTGGCAGCTACACTCTCCGGAGCTTTTGAAGCCACATTTGTTGAATCTTTGCTCAATTGCTTAACAGTGAACTCATTTCTGCTTAAGCCATATTCCAACTGGCGCTTGGCACCCGTTAATTTGGCCTGTTTGCCGTTACCATCATATATCGGAAACTCGCGGATCAGTTTACCATCGCGGATATAAAAATTATCATCGCCGCGATAACCCTTACGCTGGGATGAATTCAGCCTGGGAAAATCCAGTTTATTGGCTTTGTTATCATTAAACTCAAACGCATAGATACTGGTATGATTGATGGTATCTTTTGATTTTGCCTGTATCAATATCTCGGGATTACCATCCACGTCCATATCAGCATTGTAAACATCAATAATATTACCATCCAGATCGCCGGTAGTAGTAGTGTACTTTATAGCCGAAGAATCTGAATGCAGGATCAAAAATGCTCCGGCCTCCTGCGAACCACGCCCCCAGCTAAATACATCATAGCTCTGCCCCGGCGATACCTCTATCATTTTATGATAGCGGAACGGGCCTATCAATTGTGTCGCTTTAGAAGCCGGCTGTACACTTGTTGTTTTGGTTTGGTTACCGCCACAACTTGTTATGGCCGCGGCCGCAGCTATTAAAAAAGTTATATAATAAAGTCTCCTGATCATTACTTGTATATAGTTCTGTTAATTTCTCAGTACTTCGGGTGTTAATTCGGCAGCTGTTTTACCGGGTGCAGATATAAATACTTTTAAAGTATTGTTTCCGCCGGCATCTACATATTTTAAAGTGAAACGGTGATATCCTTTCAATAAAGGCGCAGCACCAAATTGTTCATTTATCGCATGCTTACCATCATTATCAACAACTACCTGGTCATCAATTAATAAAACAGATCCATTGGCTGATAACGTAGAGAAGCCATAATTCCCATCAGCCTCAATATTAATAAATCCATTGTAAATTACACCAAACTTTCCTTTACTTTTCCTAAAATCTGCTGTATTAAAGGTTTTAATTACACCGCTATCAGCAACCGGTAAAATAACCAGTTGACTGGTACCAGAAAATGTACCGGCAAATAATTGGAATTTTAAGCCGGGGATATCGCTTGTATTGCTAACGGGTGCAAAAGGCGCTTTATTATAAACCAGTGTACGGGTAACATTGCTCCGTTTACCAGATGGGGTAATTACCAGGGTCTGCAGTTCGCGGTACTGATCAATAGGTACATTGTAGGTCATAGGTACATGATACTCCAGATCGGTTTCGCGGGGGGTATACCCATCAATGGTATAGTATACTTTAGCACCATCAACCGGCGATTTCAGGTTTACAGTTAACTGACTGCCTATCATCACGGTATCTTTAGCTCCTATAGCCACAGGAACATGGTAATTTAAATTATTCCTATCCACCCAGGCCAGGTGCGATGGCAGACGGGTTTCTGAAAAATCTTTAAAGTTTTTATTTGCCAGTGGCGACCATGCTATTTCCGATAGCGCCATCAATCGCGGCAACAGCATAAACTCCACTTTAGCATCGGTTGCTACATACTCCGTCCACAGGTTAGCCTGCACGCCCATAATATATGTCTTTTGTTCGGGAGTTAAAGCTTCCGGCGTTGGGTCATAGCTGTAGATTTTGGATAAAGGCTCATTACCGCCGATACTCAATGGTTCCTGGCTGGGCTTACCCTGCCCATGGTCAATATACAAGCCGTGGCTGCCAGGTGTCATTACCACATTATGTTTTTGCTGTGCAGCAGCTATGCCTCCTTCTTCGCCACGCCAGCTCATTACTGCAGCGTTTGGTGCAAGGCCTCCTTCTAATATTTCGTCCCAGCCAATAATGTTGCGGCCTTTGGAATTTACAAATTTCTCAACTCTTTGAATAAAATAGCTTTGCAGCTCGTTCTCATCTTTTAGTTTTAACTTCTTAATAAGCTGCTGGCAAAATTTTGATTTTTTCCATGCATCCTTAGGTGCCTCATCCCCACCTATGTGAATATATTTACTTGGAAACAGCGCCATTACCTCCGTAAGCACATCCTCTATAAATGCAAAGGTTTTATCAGACGGGCAATAGATATCGTTAAATACACCCCAGGTTTCTGCCGGCTTGTAGGTTTTGCCAGGATCACAGCTTAATTCAGGATAGGCAGCCAAAGCTGCCTGTGAATGGCCTGGCATTTCAATTTCGGGCACAATGTTAATATATCTTTCTGATGCATATTTTACCACATCACGAATTTGATCCTGGGTATAAAAACCACCATACGGCGTACCATCAAATTGTTGAGGTGTTTTATCGCGGTAGCCGCCTATTAAGGTTTGAGCGCGCATACTGCTAATCTGTGTTAACTTAGGGTATTTCTTGATCTCGATACGCCAGCCTTGGTCTTCGGTTAAATGCCAGTGAAAATTATTAAGCTTGTAGGCTGCTAACAGGTCGATATATTTTTTAACCATCTCGACGGAGAAAAAATGACGACCAACATCAAGCATAGCTCCGCGGTAACCAAAACGAGGATAATCCTCCACCTGCACACATGGCAATTTAGCGGTGGCAGCCCTTGCGGCAGGGAACAACTGTATCAGGGTTTGTACACCATAAAACAAGCCTGCTCCTTTACCTGCAACTGTAATTTGCTGCGGGGTAATGGTTAAGCGGTATCCTTCGGCGGGTAAATTATCGGTACCGGCAGATGTTAATGTAATTACGTTTGAAGCGGTGCCAGCTCCCTTTAATACTATTGACTTATTGTAAGCTTGGCTATTGGCCAGGTAATCTTTAAAAAACAGCACCGCTTTGTTAGATGGTGAATCGGCCTGGATACTGGTTTCCTGGCTCAGTACAAAGCTACCGGGTGCCTTTTTAAGTGATACAGGTGCCGGGATGATACCTGCATAAGGGTCAGTATCCTGTGCGTTAACAACAATAGTAAATGATGTAAGCAATGCAAACAACATTAAGGAAGCTTTTTTTAACATATTTATTATGAGGTTGGTACTAAGTGGTGAATATAGAAGTTTTTAAAAAAATACAAGAAGTTTTTGATTGTAACAAAAGTATAGCGATTGCCTAACAATATCGGTATTTCGCCTTTGCGTTACTGTGTGGACAAAGGAAAAGACTTAAAACAAAAAAGGCCATTTGTTACCAAATGACCTTTTTTAATATTTGTAGAAGCCTCCTTATTGGAAGCAATTTTGAACGAAGTTTTATGCTGTTACCACATGCTCTTTAGCTGCCAGGTAACGCTCAGCATCAATGGCGGCCATACAACCTGTACCTGCTGCTGTAACTGCCTGGCGATAGATATGATCCTGTGCATCGCCGCAGCAAAATACACCTTCTACATTGGTTTCTGTTGAACCGGGATGGGTAATAATGTAACCGGTTTCGTCCATATGTAACCAGCCTTTAAAAATATCGGTGTTAGGGTGGTGACCTATCGCCACAAAAAAGCCACTAACATCCAAATCCTTTTCTACGTTGGTTGCGTTATTAATTACTTTAACTCCCGTAACACTTTGTCCGTCGCCAAGAATCTCTTTGGTTTCGGTATTGTATAATATCTCGATGTTAGGGGTATTCTTTACGCGGTGAACCATTGCTTTTGAAGCACGGAACTCATCACGGCGAACAATCATATATACTTTACGGCAAAGTTTAGCCAGGTAAGTAGCTTCTTCTGCCGCAGTATCACCCGCGCCAACTATGGCTACATCCTGTCCTTTAAAAAAGAAGCCATCGCAAACCGCACAGGCCGAAACACCAAAGCCACTGTATTTTTGCTCAGATGGTAAACCCAGCCATTTTGCTGATGCACCGGTTGAAATAATAACAGTATCAGCCAATATTGTTTTCACTTCATCAACCACAACTTTATGTGGCAGACTGGTAAAATCAACAGAGCTTACATAACCAAAACGAATTTCGGTACCCAGGCGCTCGGCTTGTTTACGGAAATCTTCCATCATTTCCGGTCCCATGATACCTTCAGGGTAACCCGGGAAATTTTCCACATCGGTAGTTTGGGTAAGTTGTCCTCCGGCTAATAAACCAGTATACATTACTGGCTTAAGATCGGCCCTTGAGGCATATATTGCGGCGGTATATCCTGCCGGGCCCGAACCAATGATCAGGCATTTTACGTGTTCTAATTCTTGAGTCATTCTTTAAAAATGTATGCGAATTTACAAAAAAAGTCAATTGAATAGGTCAGTGACAGGTAAACAATTTAACTCACAGTCCCAATCGTGAGGGCCTATCAATTCATTATATCCACAATCCTCACCATATCTACTATATTAATGGTAAACCTGTAGGTTGACTCTATCTTTTCACCTTTGTATTCCGCCGGTTTCCATTTTGGCGATTCCATAAATGCTTTTACTAAAAGTTCATCAAAATCAATATCAACCGTCTGATCTACTTTTACATCGGTAACAATACCTTTTTCGCTAATTTTTAAATTAAGAACAAGTGTACCGGCGTGGTCAGGAGTTTTAAAAAGGGGTGCTTTGCGCTTTAAATAAGTGTACAGATCAAATGGCATTACGGCGCTTTTAAAATCACTAACCGAGTTAACATGACTGATCATTTTTCCCTTTTTATAAGTATCCGTATAAAGTTCGGCACCTTCGGGCGTTTTCATACGCCATTCGCCGCTTTTTTTTCCGTTTAAGTAATTCCCCTCCAACAAAACAGCGCTGGTGGTTGGTTCAAAAGTTTGGCTTAAGCCATTTGCTATATCGTCTTTATAAGTTTTAAGGTATTGTTTTTTTCCATTCAAAAACTCATACCACTCGCCGGTTTTCTTTCCGTTTAAAAAGTAACCACTGGTTTTAACATGATTCAATGTATCTCCCTGTATATCAAACCCATTTAGCGGCGTCCGCTTTTCATAGGATATATATTTGCCGGTAGGTATGCTTAACTTTTCGTCTTTATAAAATGCCGAGCTGATGATGGTATCGCGCATATCAAACTCCTTCACCATCCAGGCCGAATCGTCAAACTTTTTTATAACCATGTATGAATTGGCTAATATCTTGTTATCAACCCTGTTGCCGGCTTTATCTATAAACATTAAATAAGGTTGCTGGGCACTTGCATTGAGCGAGATAAACAGGCCAAGGACGGCCATTTTTAAAATTTTCAGCATGATAAAGTAAGTTTGGGTCAAATATAATTATTTACCCGTATTAGCCTTCAGCACCCGCAGCACATTGCCGCCTAAAATTTTATTAATATCCTTTTTACTATAATTAAGTTTCAGCAGTTCTTCGGTAATTTTTGGATAATCGCTTACACTGTCGAGCCCTAACGGATAGGATTCGGCACCATCAAAATCTGAACCTATTCCTACATAATCTATACCTATCAGTTTTACAATGTAATCTATATGATGGATCAGCAAATTCAAAGGCGGGCGAATTTTATCCGATTCGGTTTTATACATGACATTCAGCCTGATATTGGCCAGATCGCCGTCGTTATAAATTTTGGTAAGCGAATCCAGCTCGGCCTTATGCTGCTGTAAAAACACCGCTACCTTTGGCGAATAGGTACTATCCACAAAACCGCTATAAAAATTCAGGCAAACTACGCCCCCATTTATTGCCAACGCCTTTAACTGATCATCTTTTAAATTGCGGCGGCTTGGATCAATACTGTAAGCACAGCTATGTGATGCAATTACCGGCTTTGTGGTGGTAGCCAGCACATCGTAAAAAGTACGCTCGCCAACATGCGAAACATCAACCATAACACCCAACTCATTCAGGTGCTTTACTATCTGCTTGCCGTAATCTGTAAGCCCCAAATGTTTCAGACTGTCTTTTTTGGTAACCTCGTCGCGTGCAGATGTAGCCCATGAAGTACTATTATTCCAGGTAAGGGTTAAATAGTTCATACCACGTTTGGCCAGACTATCAATATAATCCATCCTATCTTCAATCATATGTCCACCCTCAACGCCTATCATAGCTGCCAGTTTTTTCTTCTTTACCGCTTTTTTTAGTTCGGCGCTGTTATGTACCAGGGTTATCCTATCCGGATTACGCTTTATAAGGGCATACAATGAATCTATCTCGCGGTTAGCAAAAGCAAAAGCTGTACCCTTGCCATAATTTTCGCCACACCAGATGGAAAAGATCTGTGCATCCAAACCACCCTCTTTAGCACGAACAAGGTCAAAATCTCCCTCACTTTGCCTTTTACCGAGATCGAATTTAGTGATCAGTTCGTTGGATAATACATCGTTATGTGTATCTATCAGGATTGCTTTTTGATGAATTTTAGAAGCATCTTGTGCCGAAAGTTTTAAGGAAAACAACAATAAAAGGAACAGCATTTTTTTCATGCCTCAAGATATGGAAAGCACAGTAGATACACAAATTAAGAAAAAACCTGGCACACCGGGAGTTTTTTGATTTATACCGCCTGGTATTGATTTAAAATATAGTAAATGAATACTCCTATAATTAATAAGGCCCCTACAGCTATTAATATAATGCCAAGGGCTTTACTCATAAAATCATCTATTATGAAATGCTTGTAATCGGCGGGATCGTAAATAACTTTAACAATTTCCCCTTCCTTATAAGCTGAAGGATTGGTACCAACACCATATTTTTCTGTAATCCATTCTTTATCCAACGTTACATACCTTATTACAGGATAATATAATGTCGAAGGTTTTTTACCAAAGCTGGTTAGTTTCTCCAACTGAAAAACTACCCCCTCCACCTTCACTCCAGTTTTTAACAGTTTACGGCGTTCACTTATCTTTCCTATCCCCCAAACTGAAAGAAAAGCGCCTCCAGCAAGTATTATTAGTTCATCAATTGTGACATTCATGGTTTTGGTTATAGTAACGATTTTTTGTCTGAACCGGGATTAAACAGATTAAAGGATTACAGGATTTTTGATTAAATTGTATTCCATTTTCTCGCAACACGCAACACGCAACACGCAACACGCAACACGCAACACGCAACACGCAACACGCTACACGCAACCCTACGTCTGTATCACCCCAACATTAAATGCTCTTTCAATTGGAGCATGATTGGCAGCCTCTATCCCCATCGAGATTACCTTTCGGGTCTCCAGCGGATCAATGATACCATCAACCCAAAGCCTTGCTGCTGCATAGTATGGCGTGGTTTGTGAATTGTACCTATCAGTGGTTTGTTTAAGCAGTTCCTGTTCTTTCACGTCGTCCACCTCTTCGCCTTTTGCTTTTAGGCCTGCAGCCTGCATTTGGACCAATACCTTGGCTGCCTGACTGCCACCCATTACTGCTATTTTTGCTGACGGCCAGGCATAGATCAGTCTTGGATCATAAGCCTTGCCACACATAGCGTAATTACCTGCACCGTAGGAGTTGCCTATTACTATTGTAAATTTGGGCACCACCGAATTGGCAACCGCGTTCACCATTTTGGCGCCATCTTTTATGATACCCCCTTGCTCGCTCCTGCTGCCTACCATAAAACCGGTAACATCCTGCAAAAACACTAAGGGAATCTTTTTTTGGTTACAATTCATGATAAAGCGGGTAGCCTTATCGGCAGAGTCGGAGTAAATAACGCCGCCAAACTGCATCTCTCCCTTTTTTGATTTGATCACCTTGCGTTGATTAGCTACGATACCTACCGCCCAGCCGTCGATACGGCCCAAACCGCAGATGATGGATTGGCCATACCCCGCTTTATATTCTTCAAACTCCGAATCGTCAACGAGGCGCAAAATGATCTCTCTCATATCATAGGCTTTCTCCCGGTTATCGGGCAGTATACCGTAAATATCTTTTGGATTTAATTTGGGGATAGATGGCTTGATCCGATCGAACCCCGCCTTGTTATAATCCCCGGTCATGCTCATGATGTTCCGGATAGAATCGAGGCAGGCCTTGTCATTGGGTTGCTTATAATCGGTAACACCCGATATTTCGCAATGAGTGGTAGCGCCACCCAGGGTTTCGTTATCCACATCTTCACCAATGGCTGATTTTACCAGGTATGATCCCGCCAGGAAAACCGAGCCCGTACCCTCTACTATCATCGCCTCATCGCTCATGATGGGTAAATAAGCGCCACCGGCCACGCAGGAACCCATAATAGCCGAAATTTGGATAATACCCATGCTGCTCATCATGGCATTATTACGAAATATGCGCCCGAAATGCTCTTTATCGGGAAATATCTCATCCTGCAAAGGTAAATACACTCCTGCCGAATCAACCAAATAAATAATGGGCAGGCGATTCTCCATAGCTATTTCCTGCGCACGCAGATTTTTTTTAGCTGTAATTGGAAACCAGGCCCCGGCCTTTACGGTAGCATCGTTGGCTACCACTACACATTGCCTGCCTGATACATAACCAATACCACATACCACGCCGCCGGATGGGCAGCCACCATGTTCGGCATACATGCCATCAGCTGTAAAAGCGCCTATTTCAAGCCATGGTTTATCTTGATCTATAAGATAGGCTACACGTTCGCGGGCCAGCATTTTACCCTTTTCTTTTTGCTTGGCTGCGGCCTTCTCGCCACCACCCAAGTGTACTTTTTTTAGCTTCGTGTTCAGCTCATAAACAAGCTGTTTGTTTATATCCTCATTAATGTTAAAACTGATATCCATAATTGGTTTTTATAGAAAATGTAATTTAGAGAAAATTACCGGCGCAAAGTTAATGATATTTTTTTTTGGCGATTTTAAGTCAGCAGTTCCAGTTAATAGCAGGCAGTCATCTCCTAAATTGAAACTATTACTACAGTGGAGATTTGCGGTTCCCTATCAATCTGGCACAGCCATTTATGAAGGAAAAAAATGCGTAATACGCACGTATACAGTAGCTTTACGTTTAATATTACGTAAAAACACGTATGCTTTTTTAAAAGAAACAATATAGCTTTACTATATCATTTATTAGCAAACCTTTATTATGATACAGCAAACCAAACATTATGGCTGGACACCCGACCTGCCAGATCACCGTGATTTAAGATATGCCCTTGTTCGCCCGGAAGCTTTAGCAAGACCTTTACCCGCGTTGGTTGACCTGCGCCTGCAGTGCCCACCTGTTTATGACCAGGGTAACCTGGGTTCATGTACCGCTAATGCTATTGCCGGGGCTTTTGAATTTGAACTAATGCGGCAAAAACTGTCGGTATTTAACCCCTCGCGTTTATTTATTTATTATAATGAGCGCGTGCTGGAAAATCACGTTAAAGACGATAGCGGCGCCCAGCTGCGTGATGGCGTAAAATCTGTAGCCACACAAGGCGTTTGTGACGAAACTAAATGGCCATATATTGAAAGCAAGTTTGCCAAAAAGCCTTCGAAAACATTATATACAGCCGCCAAAAAAAATCTTGCTATTCAATACACCCGTTTAAATAACACGAATATCAGTGAGTTAAAATCATGCCTTGCAACCGGCAATCCTTTTGTTTTTGGATTTACAGTATACCAAAGTTTTGAAGGCACTACAGTAGCCCAAACAGGAGTGCTCAATATGCCTGGCAAAAACGAAAGCGTTGTGGGTGGCCATGCGGTAATGGCGGCAGGTTATGATGATAAAAAGAAAGCTTTTATAGTACGAAATAGCTGGGGCAGCACCTGGGGACAAAAGGGCTATTTTTATATGCCCTACGATTACCTAACCAGTACAGATCTGGCTGATGACTTTTGGACCATAAGTCAGGTAGAATAAGCTTCTTGCGAGCAAGGATTTGGGGAGCAAGGATTTTTTAGGAGCAAGGAACAAGGATTTTTGGATTAAGGATAAAAGAGTGGGCATATTCGATTTGCATCTTTAATCCTTGAACTTTGCTTTGTTCCATAGGTGTCGGACGAGTTGCTAACGGTTTTTTAATTCCCTCCCAACGGGAGGGGTGCGGTTGTAATGCGCGCGATAGCAGGGAGGGGTTTCGCCGACATGCCATCTACAACAATACTTGAACGCGTGATTTAACCCCCACCTCCTCCTTCCCCGAGGAAGGAATCGCACATTGCCCCTATCTTTTATACCTTTCGAACACCCATAATCCTTTGCTCCATCAATCTTTACTCTCCTTTCGACTTAAGTAAGGTTTCTGTCTTTAAACCAAACTTCATCAGGGTTTGCATTAAAGCTCTCCATCAGGTTTACCAGTTCAATGGCATCGCCGGATGTTATAACCAGCTCGCGGTTGGCGGGTTTAAGAAATTTTTGCTCAACCATTACGTCCAGTTGCTTCAGTAATGAATCATAGTACCCCCCAACATTCAGCAACCCTGTGGGATGACTGTGCAGCCCTAATTGTAGCCATGTTAGCACCTCAAAAAATTCTTCGAGCGTACCTAAACCACCAGGCAGCGTGATGATACCATCGCACAGATCGTTCATCATTTGCTTGCGCTGATGCATGTTCTCTACAATGTGAAGTTGCGTTAAACCGGTATGACCAACCTCTTTATCCATTAAAAACCGGGGGATCACTCCAATCGCTTTACCGCCACGACTCAAAACAGCATCAGCCATTAAACCCATAACCCCAACCTTGCCCCCGCCAAATACCAGGGTTATATTACGACTAACCATCACTTCGGCTAATTGCTCAATAGCTTGTTTTAATAAAGGGTCGCCGTTAAAATTGGCACCGCAGAATACGCAGATAGCTCTCATATCGCAAATATAAAATTTACAGCATCCAATTGCAGGGCAAGGCCGTATTATTATCCATTAGTTTGAATGGTTTATCTATTTAAAATGTATTATTACACATCTATATTTACCTAACCTTAAAAAATATATTTCATGAAAAAAATCCTAACCTTGTCTGCCATGTTGATGACGGCCTGTCTCACGTCCTTTGCACAAGTTATTGTTAATCCCAGAGTGGAAAGCAGCGACGACTATAACACTATTATCACTAAAGTGGAAAGTGATGCAAAATTCACCGTTATAAACTTTGAGTACACCGCCAATTCTGATAATTCCTGGGTACAGCTCAATAAAGAGATCTACATTCAAACCGACCAGGGTAATGCGCATTACAATTATGTAAAATCCGAAAATATAGCCATGGTGCCGGCCAAACACACTTTAGCAAAAGCCGGCGAAAAGCTTTTATTTAAAGTATTTTTTCAAAAAATACCGCAAGCTGCAAAATCAATTGATATTATTGAACGCGCAGGCCGACGAAGCGATGGGATAAACTTTTTCAATTTTTATAACGTAGATATTACTCACTCCTACCCCGGCGAGCAACACGTAAAAATAACTGATGTTGTTTTACTTCCTCCTCCGCCACCTGTTAACATGATGGGTCAACCTTCAACCGGCACAAATGAAATGGCAAATGCCATGAACGCGATGGGCCCCATGTACTCCACATTGGCAAAAAGCATGCTTGATGCACAATTGGATTACTACAAACAGCCGGGTAAGTTAACAGAGCTTGCCAAGTTGACCAAAGAATATTTTGACGCACTTACCAAAGAAGGTTTCACATACGACCAGGCATTAAAAATAATAACTTCCAATAGCTTAATTCCAAAATCGGGATTAAACGCCCAGTAAAATGCCGGTTAAAGCAAAAGCCTGTAAGGTTAAAAGTAAAAACTTATTAACCTTACAGGCTTTGCTATAATTTGTAATGCAGTATTTTAAAGGAGTTACCTGGTATAATTAGGAGCTTCCTTAGTAATGGTAATATCGTGTGGATGGCTTTCGCGCATTCCGGCTGCTGTAATGCGTACAAATTTGGCACGTTGCAGATCTTCAATATTGGCAGCACCACAGTAGTGCATACCTGCACGTAAACCACCTATGTATTGAAAAATCACTTCGGCCATATTGCCTTTAAATGGTACGCGACCAACAATACCTTCTGGTACAAGCTTTGTAACTACATCAGTTTCATCCTGGAAGTAACGATCCTTAGAGCCTTTAGCCATCGCTTCAACCGAACCCATACCACGGTATGATTTAAACTTACGGCCTTCATATATGATAGTTTCACCCGGTGATTCTTCCACACCTGCAAATAACGACCCAGCCATGATAGAGCTTGCACCGGCCGCTATCGCCTTCACAATATCGCCTGTTTGTTTGATACCACCATCGGCAATTACCGGGATACCGCGGCCTTCTAAAGCTTTAGCACACTCGTAAACGGCATACAGTTGCGGAACACCAACCCCGGCAATAATACGGGTGGTACAAATAGAACCCGGACCAATACCTACTTTAACAGCATCGGCACCGGCATCAGCTAAGGCAATTGCCGCATCGGCAGTGGCAATGTTACCTGCAATAACCTGCAGGTTGGGGTATAATTTTTTTACGGCTTTAACCATATCAATAACCCCTTTTGAGTGCCCATGAGCCGTATCAACAGTGATAACATCAACGCCGGCATTCACAAGGGCTGTAACCCTGTCTATATTATCGGCAGCAACACCAACTGCTGCACCTACGCGTAACCGGCCAAATTCGTCTTTACAGGCGTTAGGGAAGTTTTTAACTTTTTGGATATCTTTATAAGTAATTAAACCTACCAATATTCCATCTTTATTAATTACGGGTAGCTTTTCAATCTTATTTGCCTGTAGTATGGCAGCAGCTTCGGTAAGGTTGGTACCTTCGGGCGCAATAACCAGGTTTGTTTTGGTCATCACTTCGCTAACAGGCACTGTCATATCTTTCTGAAAACGCAAATCGCGGTTGGTGATGATTCCCTTTAGTTTATGATCTGCATCAATTACCGGGATACCACCAATCCTGTATTCTTTCATGATCTGGAAAGCATCGGCAAGCAGGGCATCTTCCAGTAAAGTTACCGGATCCTGGATCATACCACTTTCTGATCGTTTAACCTTGCGCACTTCATCGGCCTGTGCCTGTATGGTCATGTTTTTGTGCAGCATACCAATACCACCAGCCTGGGCAATGGCAATTGCCAGGCCTGCTTCTGTAACGGTATCCATAGCGGCCGAAATAATGGGAATGTTTAAACGGATGCTTTTTGTTAAAAAAGTACCAGTATTAACATCGCGCGGTAGTACTTCAGAATAAGCGGGGAGTAGTAAAACGTCGTCGTAGGTTAATCCTTCGGCAACAAATTTGGATGGGTCTAACTGCATAGCAAATAATTATTTTGGAGTTATTATTTGCCGGGCAAAGGTAATAAAAATTTAGGTAATCAGAAATGCTTTGTAAAATAGAGGCAAGAATTAGAGTCAAGAATCAAGAATTTTACATTTCGCAGAAAAATGAACTTTGTGAAGCCCATTTGAAACTGTCTTAACTCCTGATTCTGAACTCTTGACTCTTTTTCAATTGCAGCCCATTTGAAGCTGCCTTAACTCTTGACTCTTTTTCAATTGTAGCCTATTTGAAGCAATCTTAACTCTTGATTCTTAACTCTTGATTCTCAACTTCTGGCTCCTTTTCAATATTTGCCTACAATTACTTTATAGAAACTCTCAAAATGAAAATATTTATTGGCCAGCTCCTGTAGCTGCGGGCTTGTGATGCTTTTTATTGTGGCAGCATACCTCTCGTAGTAATCATAATCAAGATCGGCAAAATAGATACTTTTAAACTTATCTGCATGTGAAAAAACGTTCTCCAGGCTACCCAGCAACGAACCTAACATGTAATTGCGCACCAAATCAAGCTCTTCATCGGGCACCAGTTCTGTTTTCAATAGGTTAATCTCTTTTTCAATTTCGGTAATAGCCGCTTTGCACACATCGGCCCCTACTTCGGTAGCTATAAAAAATGAGGCGCTTTGTTTAAACGGCCCCAGGCCCGATCCTATACCATAGGTGTATCCTTTATCCTCGCGAATATTGGCCATCAGTCGCGATCCGAAATATCCACCAAAAACAGTGTTCAAAACCTGTAAGGGCTGAAAATCCGGATGACTGCGCGTAACAATCGGTATCCCTATCCTGATAGCAGATTGCAGGGCATCAGGCTTTTCGGTAAGGTAAAACAAATCTTTAGCGGATTCAATTTCCGGCTGGGTAGTATCCGCAGACGTGTCACCGTTAGTCCATCCTTTATCAAAAGTATTGGTGATGAGCGTTAAAGTTTCCGGCTCAATTTTCCCGGCAATAACAATGGTACAGTTTGATGGCTGGTACTGTTCTTTGTAGTGAGCTATCAAATCATCGCGATGCAATGCTTTATAGTTTTCAAAGCTGGCTCCTAAACCATAAATGGTATTGCCGTAAATAGCTTTGTTAAAATCTCTGCGCGCTACTATATCATTTTTTTGCAGACTAACCTGCAGCTTTTGCTGTTGGTTACGCTTAAACGTTTCCAATTCTTTATCAGGAAAAACAGAATCGGTAAGCAGATCCATGATAACCGGTAAAGTGCTATGCAAATGTTTATTTAAGCTATATAACGTAACCTGCGAGTTTTCGTAACCATAATCAACCTGCAAAAATGCGCCATAAAAATCAATCTTATCGGCTATTTGGGCTGCATTTAAGGTACCGGTGCCCTCGGTAAGCATCGAGTTAACCGCCATATTTAACAGTGGTTTCAAGGCATCAAAGCGCAGGTTTCCAAAAATCCATTCAATACGCACCAGTTCCTGATCGCCGGAGTTAAAGCAATAAATATTGCAGCCGTTATCAAGTTTTTTATGCTCGGGCCTTATCAGGGTTATATTATCGATAGCCTTAAAATCGGGGGCTAATGTTCTATCTAAGTTGGTCATTTGTGATATTTTTCCTGGACCTGAATTATCGAATTAAAGAATGCTGACAATTCCGGTTCAGGCAGATTTAATCCTGTAAATCGTGTATAACTTCTTCCGCCAAATAAATCAGCGTTGATGAATTATCTTTTCTAAAAATCTTATTAGCTGCTTCCTTGATCTGTGCCGCTGTTACAGCCAGGTATTTCCCTGTTTCCTGGTTAAGGAGGTCGGCATCACCAAGCAACTCAAACGAGGCAAGGTTCATGGCTTTATCCAGCAATGACATTTCAGAAAACACCATGGTTGATTCTGTTTTGTTTTGCACCTTGGTTAATTCATCTGCGGGAATTTCGGTGTTCTTAACTTTTTCCAGTTCTTCCCATAAGGCCGCTTCCGCCTGTTCAATGCTGATGCTCTCCAGTGGCTTACCTTCAAGCACAAACATTCCTTTATCTAAACTGCTGGTAATATAAGCATGCACCTCGCTAAAGATCTGTTTATCCTGCACCAGGCTCCGGTACAGGCGTGATGAATGGCCGCGCGAAAGTATATCGCTCAATAACTCCACAGCGTAATAATCTTCATCTAAACGCGCTCCCATCTGGAAAGCTATATAAACATCGTTTAATGGCACTTTTGCGGTGACTGTTTCGCGGCGCTCTTCGCGCTGATCAGGTTCCTGCGGCAGGTTGCGGTTGTATTTTTCACCTGCAGGTATTGGCCCAAACCATTTTTCTGAAAGCGCTTTTACCTCGCTGGTAGTTATGTTTCCGCCCACAACCATAATTGCATTTTGCGGATTATAGTGTTTCTTGAAAAAGGCTTTTACATCCTCAATCCTTGCCTCCTCAATATGCTCGATGGTTTTGCCGATAGTAGCCCACTTGTAAGAGTGCTCTTTGTAAACCAGCGGACGAAGCTTTAACCAAACATCGCCATATGGCTGGTTAAGGTAACGCTGCTTAAACTCTTCAATCACCACATTGCGTTGCACCTCCAGGCTTTTCTCGCTAAAAGCAAGGTTAAGCATCCTGTCACTTTCCAGCCAGAAAGCAGTTTCGATATTGGTTGATGGCAGGGTGATATAGTAGTTGGTAATATCGTTGCTGGTGAAGGCATTGTTTTCGCCGCCTACCCTTTGCAGGGGTTCGTCATAGCTGGGGATATTTACCGATCCGCCAAACATCAGGTGCTCAAACAAATGGGCAAAGCCGGTTTGTTCGGGATTTTCGTCGCGGGCGCCAACATCATAGAGAATGTTGAGCACCGCCATAGGCGTAGTATTATCTTCGTGAACAATAACCCGCAGGCCATTATCCAGTGTAAATCGGTTGAACTTAACCATGGACAGTTATATTTAAACAAAAAGCAAATGTAAAAATTTTGTTGGTATTGGTTTGAAGAATCGGGAAGCCCTTTTGTTTGATTAAGTAGTAAATTTTAAATTTCCACTGCTATCATTTACTTTTATATCACCATGACCCAATCCGAGCTCATCAAAAAAATCACCAGTATTATTGGTAAACCCAAGGTGCTTGAGCTTAGCAGGATATTGAAGGAGCAACAGTTTGCTTTACGCGATTTAATTGATATTACTTTTCAACAGGATAAGGCAGTTGCATTCAGGGCGGTGTGGATACTGGAAAATGTCTTTCTATCTGACCCGGAAATTTATCTTGATGATCTGCACTATATGATCTCTCGGTTTGGCGAAGTGAAGCACCCCGGATGTCAGCGTCATTATGCCAAAATAATAATGCACATTACTGATGCAAAAGCCCCAAAGTCGCTACAATTGAAGCTTAAGGAAATCAACTTTGAACCAGTGGTTGAGCAACTGTTTGATTGGATGATAAACCCCAGGGCAAAAGTTGCTGTAAAAATATTTGCAGCTTATGCACTATTCAATTTAAAGGATTTATTCCCCTGGGTTAAAGAAGAGCTTACCGCTCAAATGGAGTTTTTAATGCGCAATGGCAGTGCAGCCATACAAGCGGGTGGAAAGAAAATTTTGAAAGAATTGTAATGTGAATGTGCAGGTGTGCAGATTTCAGATGTGCAGATGATTGTCTGAACCAGAATTCATCGAATTTGTAGAATTCTTTGAATTTTGAAATTCTGTTAATTTATTAATTCGATAAATTCGGGTTCAGACATTTACCTATCTAAAAATCATCTGCACATCTGTAATTTGAAATCTGCACATCTGATTACGCGTGCGGCCTGTCCTGGCCGTGCAAATTATCGCTTACCTGGCCATGGCGCAGCTTGGCATGTATGGCTGATGAACTATCATCTGCATAAGTGCCATAGGCATTCACCAGCACTCCTTTAAGGTTATATTTTTGCGATGAAACAGCATAAACTATTGACATATCATCGGGATTGCTGGCGCCTTCAAAACGGTAAAACTCATCAATTACAAAATCTTCTTCACCCATATGTATACCCTGGGCTTTATCATCTATTGTATCACCTTCCAGGCTAAGGTTAGCTGTGTATCCTCTTGTGAAAAGATCATTAGTGGCGTCTATTAAACTTTCGTAAGTTTTCATAATGGTGATGTTTTGTTTAAGTGTGCGCAGTTGATAATTCACTGCTTTGATATAACTGTTGAAGTATGAATCTTGTTTCGATTTAAAACTGATTATTAAAAAATACCGGTTTAACTGCGAACAGTTTGAATCAAATAAAAACGCCCCGATACTACAGTAACGGGACGTTTTTATTTCTAAGGCATTTTCTTAGCAGAATACCTGGAGTAAGGCTATTTATTGTGCCTTAGCCAACCACAACGAAGCATTTAAATGCAAAGCCGGGTGCGAAGTATAGCCAGAAGGCGCATCGCCAGACCATCCATTAAACAAACTATCATTGGTATCGCCTGTACCATCATCGGCCGGTGAGCTATCACCAATAAATACAACGCGACCAGAGCCATAGGTTGCTAAAAGCGCCATGGCATTAGCTGTACCACCATTGGTAGCGCTGTTACGCCAAAATAAGCCCTGTACACTTGAGTTGTCCGCAGGGTATAAAGTGGCGGTTGATCCGTTATAAAAAGCCAGTTTTGAAGCTGTGCCAGCCGCGCCATTTAATACTATTTGCGCGTTAGTGTTAGTACCTGTATAAACATTAGTTGACGGCCCTTCGCTGATGTCAACATAGTTGATATTGAAACCAAAAGGATTGCTGTTGTTGATGCCGTTGTTAGTCATCAAATCGTTCCAAACGCGTGGCGAATCGTAACCGTCACCGTCCCTGTCAGATGGGTTATAGCCATTGGCGTCAGTACCGGCAGTTGTAGCTGCAGTATGATCGGCTATCATAAATAAGCCTCCACCGTTGGCAACAAAGTTCATTAAGGCCGTTTTCTCTGCGGCTGTAAATAAACGGTTGGGCTCAACAACTACAAATACATCATAATTACTCAAATCCTGTGCACCTGCAGTGCCGTAGGTAATTGTTGATCCGCTTGGCAATGACTCAACCAGCTCGCCGCGTTTTACCAGTTCAACTGCCCATGAAGAAATAGCGCCTTTCCAATAGGTTTCGGCAGTAGTAGCAGTAATACCTGTGTATGATGGTGTTGGTATACGCTGCGCTTTTGTTTCAACAGTTGTACCGCCGGTATACATAGGTACATTTTCGGTACCATCGGCATCAATCTGCCAATCGGCGCTGCCTGCATTTTCAAGGTGACTTGCATCAAACAGGAATTTTTTACCTGTAAGTACAGTACCGCCACCACCACCACCGGTGCCACCATCATTTATGGTGATATCATCTATATCGATACGGTTGGTGCCGCCGGTTAATTTACGGATCTCTAACCGTGCTGTACCGGTTACACCGCTAATAGTAAATGTTGAAGTAGTAAGTGTTGTAGTGGTAGTTATGGTTGAACCTGCCTGCGCCCAGCTGGTGCCTCCGTTAACAGAATAAAATAAACCCCATGTGCTTGCCGCATCCGAGCCATAAGTGCCACTTTTTATAGTAACGCTACTTATGCCAGTAGTAACATCAAATAACATGGTAATTTTCCCGGTGTTACGAATACGACCTGCCCATGACCCAGCTTTTAGATCGCCGGCCAGGTTGCCTATTAACGCATCATACATATTCCATGAGCTGCCGGATAAGGTTACATTATCGCCACTGGCCGAGCCTGTAGGTGATACATCATAAGCCGTTTTAGGGCTGGTTGCGCCAACCTCAAACCCTTGCGTAAGTGATACCGCCTGGATTTTAAGTTTTGTTACCGATACCGTTTTGTTATCGGCAGCATTTTGAACCGGCTGACTTGAATTTTTTTGACAGCCTGAGGTTAGGGCTCCGGCAAAAGCTAAGGCAGCAAAAAGCAGCCTCGAATTTGTAAATTTTAGCATAGTGATTTTTTAAGGTGTTTTATGTATAAGTTTATGTTTATTAACTGTATGTCAAACTTCAATAAAAATCCATGGCTATATATTGCCAATATATTAACTTATTATTAAATATAGGCGTTTTAGTTAATAGTATTAATTGGAATTAAATTTTATTAGTTGCCTGGTACCGCAACAGATAATCCATATAATCAATGAGATTTCAATAACAGTAATTGATTATATTTACACGTGATAAATGGCAACATGATGTTTACTAAGTTGAAAAAACAGGCAAGGCAGGGCTTACTGGCATTTTCCTTATTGATCAGTTTTTTCGCCGTATCCGGTTATGTAAGCAGCAATCTGCCAAGCAGCACAACTACCAATACCGAAGTGCTGGCGGCTAATTCAGTCGCCTTAAAACATGGCATAAGTTATAAAAGAGCGTTCTGTTCTTTTTATAGGATCAGGCTACTCAATATTCAACTTAGCGATAATTACTATCAACGGGTATTATTGCATAATAAGCTTACCATAAGCAGATACCATCATTTGGCGCAACTTTTTTCAGGTTACAGATCCGCTCCTGATTACCAATTCATAAACATCCCCCGTGTTTCCTATCCAGATGCAGGCCTGATAGGTTAACGAACCCACAATTCCCAATTTATTGAATTAAGTAAAATTTATTTAACGGTTTAACTGTGCCTTAAAGCCAGCTAAATGTTTATTGCCTGCTGCATGAAAAAGCTTAAAAAGCTATTGAGGCTTATTTGCCTTGTTGTATTTTTATTATTGGCCGTAACCGGAATTTCTATAGCCGGAGCCGCCCCTATCCTTGCCAAAAACGAAGAGCGTTTTAATAACAATGAAAGCCCCGTAGAGATGGTTGACAAGAAGAAGGAGGAGGAGGAAAAAGATGATGTTTTTTAAGCTCAAAAAAAAAGAGCGGCCGGGTGGGTCGCTCTTTTACTTATATGATGGAGTTAAATATTATTTAACAGGCTCAGGAGCCACCTTAGGTATGTTCAAAAACACAAAATTGTTATCAAACATATCAACCTTAATGGTGCTATCCTTATCTACCTTGCCAGCCAGGATCTGCTTCGATAACTCGTTGAGGATCTTTTTCTGGATGACACGTTTTAGCGGACGGGCACCAAACTGAGGATCGTAACCTAACTGGCCCAGCCAGTCAAGCGCTTCGTCAGAAGCTTCCATGGTAACGCCCATTTCGGCCAGGGTTTCTTTCACATGATTAAACTGCAGTTTCACAATATCATGAATCTCATCGCGGCTAAGCGGGGTAAACATGATGATCTCATCAATACGGTTCAAAAACTCCGGACGAATAGTTGCCCTTAACAGGCTAAATAATTCGTTCTTTGTTTTGGCAATCAGCTCATCACGGTTT
This sequence comes from Mucilaginibacter sp. P2_A4, assembly GCF_056405015.1. Taxonomy (NCBI): domain Bacteria; kingdom Pseudomonadati; phylum Bacteroidota; class Sphingobacteriia; order Sphingobacteriales; family Sphingobacteriaceae; genus Mucilaginibacter; species Mucilaginibacter sp. P2_A4. Next base: position 174,515 of record NZ_JBFUCX010000015.1, read on the forward strand.
TCATCCTCCAAAGTCTGGAAGTTTTCCTGGATAATGTTTGATCCTATGTTTGATGTCATGATGATGATGGTGTTCTTAAAGTTTACCACACGGCCTTTATTATCGGTCAGCCGGCCATCATCCAACACCTGCAACAGGATATTAAACACATCCGGGTGTGCCTTTTCAATTTCATCAAGCAGCACTACACTGTATGGCTTACGACGCACAGCCTCTGTTAACTGACCGCCTTCATCATAACCCACATAGCCCGGAGGCGCTCCTATTAGTCTTGACACAGCATGGCGTTCCTGGTATTCGCTCATATCTATCCGCACCAATGCGCCTTCGTCATTAAACAGGTATTCGGCCAATGCCTTTGCCAGCTCGGTTTTACCCACCCCGGTTGTACCTAAAAATATGAACGACCCAATTGGCCTGCGTTTATCCTGCAAACCTGCACGGCTGCGGCGTATAGCATCACTTATAGCCTCTATCGCTTCCTGTTGGCCTGCTACTCGTTTATGCAATTCATCTTCCAGGCTCAGCAGTTTTTCACGTTCGCTCTGGATCATTTTACTAACCGGGATACCTGTCCAGCGGCTTACTACTCCGGCAATATCATCGGCAGTAACTTCTTCTTTCAGCATGCGGCTGTCACTCTGATTTTCCAGCAGGGCAGCCTTTAGCTTCTCAACTTCGGCCTGTGCCTCTACAATGGTACCGTAGCGTAATTCGGCTACTTTACCATAGTCGCCTGCACGCTCTGCCTGCTCAGCTTCCTGCTTGTAGTTTTCTATCAGTTCAACCTTTGTGTTGATGCCGTCAACAAGGTCTTTTTCACCTTTCCACTTGGCTCGTAATGAATCGCGCTGGGCCGATAGATTGGCAATTTCTTCGCTTAAATCGGCAACCTTCCGGTCGTCCTTTTCTCGTTTAATTGCTTCGCGCTCAATTTCCAACTGCATAATACGGCGTTCCAGCTCATCCACAACCTCTGGCACCGAATCCATTTCAAGGCGCAGTTTTGATGCGGCCTCATCCATCAGGTCAATAGCCTTATCGGGCAAAAACCTATCAGCTATATAACGTTGCGACATTTCAACCGCTGCGATAATAGCCTCATCTTTTATCCGCACCTTGTGGTGTGTTTCGTAACGTTCCTTTAAACCCCTTAAAATTGATATCGCATCGGCAGTATCCGGCTCTTCAACCATCACTTTCTGAAAACGGCGTTCAAGGGCTTTATCTTTCTCTAAATATTTCTGGTATTCATTAAGCGTGGTAGCGCCTATTGATCTTAATTCGCCACGGGCCAAAGCAGGTTTTAATATATTGGCGGCATCCATAGCGCCTTCGCCACCGCCGGCACCTACAAGGGTGTGGATCTCGTCAATAAACAAAATGATTTCGCCATCGCTTTGTGTTACTTCTTTGATAACCGCTTTCAAGCGTTCTTCAAACTCGCCTTTGTACTTGGCGCCTGCAATAAGCGCTCCCATATCCAGCGAATAAACTACTTTGGTTTTCAGACTCTCGGGCACATCACCCTTGATGATCCTGAAAGCTATACCCTCGGCAATGGCGGTTTTACCAACGCCAGGTTCACCTACCAGTATCGGATTATTTTTGGTACGGCGCGAAAGGATCTGGATAACCCTGCGAATCTCCTCATCCCGGCCAATAACCGGATCAAGCTTGCCCGATTCGGCATACTCATTAAGGTTACGGGCATATTTATTAAGGGCATTGTAGGTAGCTTCGGCGTTTTGATCGGTTACCTTGCTATCACCGCGTAAGCTGATGATCGCTTTTTTAAGATCACTTTCGTTCACCCCAAAATCTTTAAGGGCAGTGCTTACTTTACCGCCTGCTGCCAGCAAGCCTAATAATATATGTTCAACAGATACAAACTCATCTTTAAATTCCTTTAAATATCCCTGTGCTTTTTGCAGGGCCGAATTGCTATCTGAAGATAAATAACAATTGCTGCCGCTTACCTTAGGGAACGACGCAATCTGCGTATCCAAAGTATCGTTTAGGCGTTTAAGGTTAACATTTAGTTTTTTTAATAAATACGATATAACATTTTCATCAACCAGCAACAAACCCTTTAACAGGTGCGCTGGTTCAATTGCCTGTTGCTGGTTACCAGTGGCAATTTCCGAAGCCTTTTGAACGGCTTCCTGGGCTTTTATTGTAAAGTTGTTAAAATTCATAGTGATTTATATTAGTTAGATCCAGTCAAATCCCTTGCCAGTTGTTAATGCCTGATAAAAAGTCATGCAAGAATAAATTAAAACGCCATTTTGACGCCATCAGCATGATTCTTAGTAATTTTTGATATTTTTGATGAGCCCCAATAAGTTCAATTTTGAATACTCATTTCTTTTTTAATAGCCTGCCTGTAAAGTACCGGGCATTATACAGGGATTTTTACACCTATCAAAATTTAGTTGCCATAAGGGCAGCCAGCATTATTTTTTTATTACTTAACGTAATCATAAGAGCGGTATACCTTGTATTCCCGGCAAGCCTTACCAAGGCTCAAAATTTTCCTGAATTTAATACAAGCAACTGGGTATTTATATGCGTCACTCCTATTTTTCTGATAATTAGCAACGTGCTTATTGCCGATTATAAAAAGCGTAAAAAAGGCACCCAGTTAATGGCGTTTGTTGTGTTTTTATTTTCACTGTACATTATTACATGTGGCATGTATTCCAGTTTTATTGCCACATCTGATCCAGGCGACGCTCTTATCCTTTACCTGATTGCTTTATGCCTTATTAGCGCTATTTGCGTATTTGAGTACTATGAAACCATTATATTAATTGTCGTTATTGAATTGTTTTTTACGGCATTGTTGTTATATAGCCAAACATCGCCAACCCAAATGCTTTATAACCAGCTTACATCATTAATACTGTTATCGGCCTTTTATTTAACATCGCGGTACTTTTTCACTTTTAAAGGCAATAGTTTTAACCAGGTTATTCAAATTAAAGAAAAAAACGAGCAGATTGAAAAAGCAAATGGGTTTAAAAACCAGGTACTGGGCATGGTAGCTCATGACCTGCGCAACCCAATAGCAGCCGTTGAATCCATTGCCATGATAATGGAATTGGATGAGATAAATGAAGATACCCGCGACAACCTGGAAATGGTAAAAGCCTCATGTGCAAAAGCCCGGTCAATAATTGATGATTTACTGGAGGCCGCCCGCAATGATAACAACAATGTGATGGTTACTGAAAGAACCGAACTGAACCAGCTACTTAAAACAGCGGTACAAAGCTGGAAAACCCAGTTAAAGGCCGATGTATTATTCACGAGTAGTGTAAACCCCGTTTACGCACTGATTAACAAAGAAAAATTCTACAGGGTTATTGATAACCTGGTAAGCAATGCTGTTAAATTTTCAAAGGATAATGAACGCATTGACATCAGGCTTAGCAAAATTGCTAACGAAATAATGATTGAGGTGCAGGATTACGGTATGGGGATCCCCGAAGCTATTTTACCCGAAATATTTACCCGTTTTACAAAAGCCGGCCGTACCGGTACCAGGGGCGAAAAATCAACCGGTTTGGGCCTTAGCATCGTTCGGCAGATAGTTGAAAGTCATAATGGCACTATCAATGTTGAAAGCAATGAAGGCAAGGGCTCTATTTTTGTGGTTAAACTGCCGGTGGGATAATATTAACCCGCGAACTGTTCAGATCCCCTCTGTAAAGTTCGCGATTGCCGCGCTGCGCTCGCAATTGTAAGGGTTTAGTAATTCGGTAACAGAATCAGGTATTTTTATTTGTTGTTTAGGGTGACCATATCGATAGGTTTTTTACCATTGATGCCCTGATGTGGCCGTTCCCAGTTATAATAAACAAGATATTTGAGGAGTTCATCTTCCAGCTCTTCAAAGCTGTCGAAATCGGTATCTTCAATAAGGTCTTCTTTAAGGGTCCTCCAAAAGCGTTCCACCTTGCCG
>NZ_JBFUCX010000016.1:0-175373 GCF_056405015.1 Mucilaginibacter sp. P2_A4
GGTGAAAGGTGAAAGGTGAAAGGTGAAAGGTGAAAGGTGAAAGGTGAAAGGTGAAAGGTGAAAGGTGAAAGGTGAAAGGTGAAAGGTGAAAGGTGAAAGGTGAAAGGTGAAAGGGACATTATGTTAAGTAAATACCTTTTAGCTTTAACCTTTCGCTTTTAACCTCCCTATTTATACAAACTCTTGCTCTCAATAAACTTCAAAACCGGATCGGGTACAAAATATTGTACATTCTTTTTTTCGGAGATGGACTTGCGGATGAATGTTGCGGAGAGTTCCATGAGTGGGGTCATGGTAATGGTTACAGATGGATGATTGGCCAGCTCGGCGTTTTCGTAGCCGGGGCGGGGGTATACAAATATGCGGTAATCGCGCAGGATGAGTTTATAATTTTTCCACTTGTGCAGGGTGCCCAGGTTGTCAGACCCCATAATAAGAGCAAACTCGTGCTCCGGGTATTTTTCTTTAAGGTGGGTTAAAGTATCAATGGTGTATGATGGCTGTGGTAACCTCAATTCTACATCGCTTACAGTTATATTGGTAGCATTATCAGTCGCCAACCGGGCCATTTCCAACCTGTCATAAGTGTTTATCAGGTCGCCATACTTTTTGAGGGGATTTTGAGGCGATACCACCAGCCAAACCTTATCTAAAGTTGTATGGTTGGCCATGTAATTGGCGATGATAAGATGCCCTATATGTATGGGATTAAATGAACCGAACAGTAAGCCTATCTTCATAGTTGGCGCCCCCTAACCCCCTAAAGGGGGAATGAATTAAAAGTTTTTAATGAATTTGTAAGCCCTTGCCAAATAGTATTCAGCACTCCCCCGTTAGCTAACGGGGGTAGGGGGGCTAATAAAACTACTCACCAGCTCCTTTGCTTCTGCACAAGCCGTTTCAAGATCGTAATTTTTGAGGATAATATCAAATTGAGGGGCGTATTTTAGTTCTTTTTCGGCTTTTGCAAAGCGTTCGCGCAGTTTTTCTTCACTATCAGTGCCACGGCCGGTTAATCGCTCTATTAAAACCTCCAATGATGGGGGTTGTACAAATATTGCAAGTGCCTGCCCGTCGTATTTACGTTTAAGGTGAAGTCCGCCTTCAACGTCGATATCAAAGATTACGGTTTTGCCTTTTGCCCAGATGCGTTCAATTTCGGTACGCAGGGTGCCATAAAATGTACCGGTGTAAACTTCTTCAAATTCTACAAATTGCTTTTTTGCAATCCGGTGTGTAAACTCAGCTAAACTAATAAAATAGTAATCTTTACCATCTTCCTCATCGCCGCGTGCCTGCCGTGTAGTTGCCGAAATGGAAAATTCCAATTCAGGAATTATACTCAACAAATGATGTACAATAGTAGTTTTGCCTGCTCCGGAAGGGGCCGAAAATATGATGAGTTTACCTTCTTGGTCCATTAGTTTATTAGCTCATTAGCTCATTAGTTCATTAGTTCGTTGATGGCGCATAGTCACCAGCTTGCTACCAATGAACTAATGAACCAGTGAACTAATAAATTATAATACGTTTAATAGTTGTTCTTTAATTTTTTCTAGTTCTTCTTTCATGCCTACAACCAATTTCTGGATGTTGGCATCATTGGCTTTTGAGCCAAGGGTATTTATTTCGCGACCGATTTCCTGTGAGATGAAACCCAGCTTTTTGCCATTGGCATCGGCGTTTTTAAGTGTTTCAATGAAATATTCGCAATGCGTTTTTAGCCTTATTTTTTCTTCGGTAATATCCAGCTTGTCGATGTAATAAATCAGCTCCTGCTCAAAACGGTTTTGGTCAATTGCTTCGCGATTGGTTGCTTCGGCCAAAAATGAGTTCAGCCTTTCGCGGATGAGTGGCACACGTTTAGGATCTTCTAACTCAACCAACTCCAGGTTTTTGAGGATGATATTAATACGGTATTTTACATCGTTCTCCAGTACATTTCCTTCATCAGCCCTAAATTGCTGAAAAGAGGCCAGGGCCTGCTGAAATGTTTTTTCTACCTGTTTCCATTCATCTTCAGATACAGTTTCATCGTCATATTTAACAACTTCGGGCAAGCCTAAAGCAAGTTGTAACAGGTTTGATGTTGGCTCGTTAAGCTCCTGGCTTACATCTTTAAGTTGTTGGTAGTAGTGTTTTAATAAAACCTTATCAATACCTGCGGCTTTAATAGAAGCATTTACCTGCTCAACATTAATGGATAGATTCACTTTACCGCGCTCTATCAGCTTACTGCAATCGTTACGCAGCTGAAATTCTTTTTCAGAAAATATTTTGGGCAAACGGAGTGAAAGTTCAAGAAACTTGCTGTTCAGGGATTTGATCTCAACGGTATATTTTGTATTACCCGAATCAAAACTGGCAATTCCATACCCTGTCATGGATTTTATCATGCGCAAAGATAGGGTTTTAGTCGGAAAGTCTGAAAAGTCAGAAAGTCCGAAAGTCGGAAAGATTTTTGTCTGTTTATTTTGGGCAAAAATACCACTATCATTTGGTGCTACTTTCGGACTTTCAGACTGTCCCGACTTTCGGACTCCTCCGACTTTAACACTTTTTCACAATTAGTTTAAAATACTCTGGTTATCTTTACGTTCTTATAAGTATTAATGCGCATTCGTTTTACCCTGCAGTTACTCGTTTGCTTTTGCTTTGTTTTAAATGCATCAGCACAGGAATTTACCCTTAAAGGGGTTATCTCCAAAAAAAACACGCCCGAGCGTGTTGGTCAGGTAATGATCAAAGATTTACAAACTAACACTTTAATTACCAGCGACGATCTTGGATGGTTCTCCATAAAAGTATCTGTTGGTGATACGCTGCTTTTTTCGAAGGAAAATTTCACCCCTCAAAAAATAGAGGTGCTTAATAATAGCGATATGCCTGTTTACCTGCAACCCCAGGTTGTACTAAAGGAGGTTAAAATTACCGGCCAAACCAAACGGCAGGAGCTGAATGAAATAATGGGTGATTATCGTAAACAGGGTACATTTTACAATGGTAAGCCGCCGGTAACTTCATTTATAACCAACCCTATAACGGGTATTTATGAGCTATTTGGTAAAACTCCTAACCGGGCAAGGCGTTTTGCCCAGTTTTCAAAAGGCGAACTGGAGCAGGCTGAAATAAACAGGCGATATACCGTAGCCTTTGTAAGGCAAATAACTAAATTAAAATCTGATACGCTGGCACAGCGGTTCATGAATTATTATACGCCAACGTTTGATGACCTGAAGGGCTGGAATGATTACGACCTGATTCAACATACCCAAAAATCATTTGAGTACTATAATAACAGCGGTGAGAAAGATAAATTAGAATTGCTTAATTCACCAACTTTCATCAAGCCCGATTCAACCAAGCTATCTTCGCCGGGGAAACACTAATAAGTAAATTGTATTTAGATACTTAAAGCTTCGCAGGCTTTTTCGGCTGCAAGCTTTTCGGCATTCTTTTTACTAAATTCCTTGCCAGATCCCATTACATCACCATCAACAAGGGCTTGTACTGTAAAAAGTTTGGCGTTTTCGCCCTCCTGGTTGGTTACCAGTTCAAAAGTAATATCGCGGCCATGACGCTGGCACCATTCAATTAATTTACTTTTAAAGTTAGTTTCGGTTTGCTCCAGCTTGTGAATATCAATGTGCGATTTGATGATGTGGTTTATCAGGAAGTTTTTGGTAAAATCATACCCCTTATCCAAATAAACAGCACCAATTAAAGCTTCAAAGGCATCGCCAAGTAATGATCCCTGCCTGCTTGAATTCAGCATCCGGTTATCATACTCAATTAATTTATCAAAACCCAGCTTGCGGCCAAGCTGGTTCAGATTGTTGCGGCTCACAATTTTTGAGCGTAACTCCGTTAAAAAGCCCTCGTCTTCATAAGGGTAGAGTTTAAAAAGTACCTCGGCCACAACACTGCCGAGTACTGCATCGCCCAAAAACTCCAGGCGTTCATTACTGTTTTTTACGCCCTTTTTTACGTTTTGGGCAACAGATTTGTGTCGGAATGCCAAACGGTATAATGACAAATTGCCCGGCACAAAACCGAGCAAATTATTCAAAACCTTAACGTATTTTCTATTGGGCGATATATAAAGCTTGTAAAACCGATTGATAGGCATTAAACCACAATTAATCTTCGTATTTCTTAAATATCACAGAAGCATTATGGCCGCCGAAACCAAAACCATTGCTTTGAACTATATTAATATCCCTATGCTGTGCTTTATTGAAGGTGAAATTAATTTTAGGATCAAAAGAAGGATCATCGGTAAAATGGTTAATAGTAGGGGGTATTATACCATTCTTTAAAGCCAAAATAGAGGCAATTGCTTCAACCGCTCCGGCAGCACCAAGTAAATGGCCTGTCATTGATTTGGTAGAGCTGATATTTATACGGTAAATATCGTCGCCAAAAACATCCTGTATAGCTTTAATTTCCTGCGGATCGCCTATTGGTGTTGATGTTCCGTGAACATTCACATAGTCGATATCTGCAGGGGTAAGGTTAGCATCTTCCAGGGCTGCACGCATAACAAGTGCCGCGCCAAGCCCATCCGGGTGAGGTGCTGTCATATGATAAGCATCGGCACTCATACCGCCACCCATCATTTCGGCATAAATTTTAGCGCCACGGGCTTTTGCATGCTCCAGTTCTTCTAAAATTATGGTACCTGCGCCTTCGCCAGCTACAAAACCATCCCTGTCCAGATCAAACGGACGCGATGCCGTTGACGGGTCATCATTACGGGTTGATAATGCATGCATAGCGTTAAAACCGCCGATACCTGCTTCATTGATAATGGCTTCAGAACCTCCGCTTATAAACATATTAGCTTTACCCAAACGGATATAGTTAAAAGAATCAATAAGCGAATTGTTTGATGATGCACATGCAGAAACAGTTGAAAAATTTGGTCCGCGCAATCCGTATTTGATTGAAATATGGCCTGGGGCAATATCTGCAATCATTTTAGGGATAAAGAACGGGTTAAAACGTGGTGTTCCGTCGCCTTTGGCAAAGTTTACAACTTCATCCAAAAACGTTTTTAAACCACCGATCCCCGATCCCCAGATAACGCCTATACGGCTGGTATCTAATTTGCTAAAATCCAATCCTGCGTCTTTTACGGCCTCTTCTGTTGCGAAAAGTGCGTATTGTACAAACGGATCTAATTTACGGGCATCTTTACGACCCAAAAAACCATCCGCATCGAAGCCCTTCACTTCACATGCGAACTTAGTTTTGAAATGTGTGGTATCAAAACTTTTGATAAAGGCAGCGCCACTTACCCCATTGATCAAACCGTTCCAATATTCTGAAACGGTATTACCAATTGGAGTAAGTGCTCCAAGCCCGGTTACTACAACTCTTTTGAACTCCATTTAATCCAGTTAGGGAGTCTTATTTAACGTTTTTTTCAAGGTAAGCAACAGCCTGACCTACAGTACCGATAGTTTCAGCCTGATCGTCAGGAATAGCCACGTTAAATTCTTTTTCAAACTCCATGATTAATTCCACGGTGTCTAACGAGTCGGCACCAAGGTCATTGGTGAAACTCGCTTCTGGTGTTACTTCACTTTCGTCAACACCCAGTTTTTCTACGATAATAGCTTTTACTCTTGAAGCGATATCAGACATAGTCTTTATAGTTTAATGATTAATAAAAATTCAGTGCAAAGAAAAATAAATTCTGTCAATAATCAAATCTAAAAACTTTTACAATATAATTCGATAACAAAATTTTATTCGAACGGTTTCGATTTGTATTTTTGACGGTGTAAAAGTAATGATTTTGAACAGGAAATTTTTAAAGTTTGAGATCGATTTTGATTTTGTGCTAATTGCGGTAACAACTTCATTAAAAGATTACCGCGTATGTTATCTTATCAATAAGTTTTTAAATTTTAATTTTGTGAAAACGGAGGATCTGTCTGTTGATATTCAGCAGGGGAGTGAACCTGTTTTGTTCTCAAAGTACCATTATAGCTGGGAAACTACCGAGACAGATTTTTATTTTATTGCCAATAAAGGCTCTGAGGGCTATTTAGTGCCCGAAATTAAGCGTGCTGATTATTTTTTAATGATCAGGAATTATATTGATGATAATGACCTTGACAACCTGATATCAACCCTAAATAAGATACCCGAAATTGTTGCTGCAGTAAAGATTGATCCGAAAAAAATAAAATCACGGGAAAATCTGTTATTTTAGCGCAAAATTTTAAAAGTGTTGGTATTACACCTAAATGTGAATACGTAGCCAGATTAACCAGAACAATATGAAATTATATTATAATCGTACTAAGATTGTTGCCACGATGGGCCCGGCATCAGCTAAAAAAGAAGTTTTATTAGCAATGATAAAAGCCGGCGTAAACGTTTGTCGCCTTAATTTTTCGCACGGACGCCCCGAAGACCACAAAGCTGTTATTGATACCATCAGAGAAATCAACGAGGAATATAAAACCAATGTTGGAATATTAGCTGATTTACAGGGCCCCAAAATCCGTATTGGTTTAGTAAAAGATGGCGGTATTCATTTAGTTAACGGTACGCAGATTAAAATTACTACCCAGGAATGTATTGGTAATGATGAGCAGATCTACATTACTTATGATACTTTCCCGCAGGATGTACAGGCAGACGAAATTATTTTGCTTGATGACGGTAAGCTGCAGTTAAGGGTAATTGAAACCAACAGGTTAGATACTGTTATATGCGAAGTTGTGCATGGTGGTATTTTAACATCACGTAAAGGCGTTAACCTGCCAAATACTAAGGTATCTATCCCAAGCTTAACAGAAGAGGATTTGATTAACCTGCAGTTTGCATTAAAATATGATGTGGAATGGATTGGTTTATCATTTGTACGTACCGGCCAGGATATTATTGAATTAAAAGAAATTATTGCTAAAAGCGGTAAAGCCGCAAGGGTAATAGCTAAAGTTGAAAAACCGGAAGCTATTGATAACATTGATGAAATTATTGCCGCTACAGATGGCGTAATGGTAGCCCGTGGCGATCTTGGAGTTGAAATGCCTTTGGAAGAAGTGCCATTGCTGCAAAAGATGATAGCCCGCAAATGCCGCGCGGCATCAAAACCGGTAATTGTTGCAACCCAGATGCTGGAGTCAATGATCACTACCCCGCGCCCAACCCGTGCCGAGGTTAATGACGTTGCCAACTCTGTATTGGATGGCGCCGATGCAGTGATGCTAAGCGGTGAAACATCTGTTGGTGAGTTCCCGGTGATAGTTATTGAAACTATGGCCAAAATTGTACGCAACGTTGAAGAGTTAGGTTATAACTTTAATTCATCTAAAGAAGTAAACTCTGATCCTGCATCGCCAGATTACCTGAGCAATACAGTTTGTGAGTCGGCAGTTCACCTTGCACAAAACAGCAATGCGGTAGGTATTGTATCTATGACAACTTCTGGTTACACCGCGTTCCAGATCTCGAGCCACAGGCCTAAAGCAAGTACTTACATATTTACAGCTAACAAGCAGTTATTAAACGCGCTTAGCCTTGTTTGGGGAGTACGTTCTTTTTACTACGATAGATTGAATAGTACCGACGAAACAATCAGCGATGTAAATAACATACTGAAAGCTGCAGACTTAATTAAATCAGGTGATGTAGTGATAAATACAGCTGCAACGCCAATTATTAAACAAGGTAAAACCAATATGCTTAAAGTAAGCGTTATTGAATAATTATAAAATTTTAACTTAATGTAAAAGCGGGTTGTGCAAATGCATAACCCGCTTTTTATTTTGATGGCAGCCAGCTAATTAACCTATAAAAAACTGCTGGCTAACAATTTTTCCGTTTTCAACTTTATAAACACAAACCTCTTCAACTAATTTATTTCCCTGCCCCTTCACCGTGAAACTCATAGAAAAAATTAAACTGAAGTAGCTTCCTGCAAAAATCGCTTCGGATACTTTGATATCATGGATTTCTACTTTTGCAAGAAATTGATTTTCATATTCAATCAGCTTATGAAGACCAACTATTGGCTCGTTTTTATTATTCGGATCAATGCTTACTGCATTGTCAGCAAATAATTCGGTATACGCTTCAACAAATTTAAGCTCGTTACATAATGAAGCTAAGCGATTGGCAATTTCTGGTATCGTGTTCATTTTTTTTGAAAGTTTGTGTTATAATACTAATCAACGGTAATACTATATGAATGTTTACAACCTGCAATACGTAAAGGGAAAGAATGATATAGAAATGATATAACACGTAACGGGGGCTAAAACAAAAAAACAGCGATGAGTAATCCCCATCGCTGTTTTTGATATAGTTAATATCTATTTCTTATTCGTTTTCAATAGCCGAAAATACTTCCAGCAGAATATTCCACTTTTTTGACTGCGCATCAATTTCCCAGATGCGTACATAGTTGTAGTTACCCACTACATTGCCTTTGGTAATACGTGCATGACCGTAGCTGTAAGCCAGGTCATTACTCACAGAACGACCTGCATCAGTGGTTTCGGCAGATATGGTGATGGCCTGGTTATTGATAAATTTCATGATCACATCGGGCCCGGTCATCGGTTCAAACCCAGGGAAGTAGTAACGGCCCTCCGGACTTAAAAACTCTTTATAGCTGGCCAATGCAGATATGGTTAACGAGTGGTTGAATATTTTATCGGTGTTTACAATAACACTTTTAGCTGTAAAGGGATCCTTGCTCGGTGCAGATTTTATGGTAGCATCGGGTTCTTTAAAATCAGTTACCGCTTGTTCTTCCGGTTCGGGGTGTTGTATGCCCAGATCAATCAGCAGCTTTAATTTATTATTGTCGTCAGCATCGATCCGCCAGATAGAAACATAATCGCCGTAAACTTTGTCATCCTCCGTTTTGCCATTTTGGTAAACATAGGGACCGGCAGTAAAGGCAAGATCGCCATTGGCAGATATGCGGGCAAATTTTGGCTGCCAGCTTAACTTGCCGGCTTGCTTATCAATTTTATTATAAAAATCGGTTATTTTTACGGCATCGGGTTTAAATACAATACCATCTGGAGCTGCAACGGCTAAAAAGCCATCTTTTATACCTTTACGTTCAACTAATTTATTGAAAGCCTCTTCGGCTGAAACAACTTTACTTACTTTAACCGGTGCTGTTTGCGCTAAGGCTAAAATGCTATAGCTCATAAATGTGGCGGCTAATAATATTTTCTTCATATTTTAATAAGATATTGGGAGGAGCAATTTAATGATAAATTTTAAGTTGATTAGGCAATTGCAAATCGCGCTAAATATGGATAGTTTTATGCAATTGCATGTAACCTGTAAACGGAATCCATTATATTAAATTGTGGAGGGGCTATGTTTAACATATAAAAATTGCTGCTCAATGTGTTCATTTGTTGTATGGTTTCATAACAGCTTTGTTATTTAAAAAAGCCTTTTTGTTACTAACTACGAATATTTAACCCAATAATATGCATAATGTTTTGTTTAAAAACTTCATTATGCTTTTAGTGTATAAAATTACGTTATTATGAAAATATCTTTTTTAGGTTTTTGTATAGCTGGCTTGCTGGTAAATTCTTTTGGTGCAAAAGGGCAAACGCAAATGCTAAATGATAACCAGGGCAAGCCTGTTATGGAGCAAAATTATATTGATGTTGAAGGTAGCCCATACCTTGTGCCAAACTGGTTTCCGGGTAAAGTTAGCCTGGTTAGCGGTAAAACGATGCTGGCAAAACTTAAATATGATTTGATAAAAGATGAACTTTTATTTCAAAGCCCGCGGGATTCATTGGCCCTGGCTTTTGTTGAACCTGTAAGAAGCTTTAGCTTTGATACATTTGGAATACCAGAGAGCAATCTTTTACCCCTGGTGTTCAGCAGTGGCTACCCGGCTGTTGATGAACAAACAGCTTCGTCGTTTTACCAGGTAATTGCCGATGGCAAAGTCAAAGTTTTAAAGCGCTATAAAAAGATAATTCACTCAGATCAGGTTTTTAACTCAGCAACCGTAACAAAAACTTTCGCGTTAAAGGATGCCGTTTATTACTTGTTGATGAATGATAAGATTACCAGGATAAAACCCGGCTCAAAAGCGATCCTTACTGCATTAAATGATAAAGCGGAGAAGATGCAAACCTATATTAAAAGTGCCAAGGTTGATTACAAAAGCGATACCGACCTGGCTAAGCTGTTTAATTATTATAACTCGCTGTAAGGTAGGGGCTGCCTAAAAATAAACAAATAAATAAATAGATCGTCATTGCGAGGTACGAAGCAATCTCCAAGCTATACAGAGGGGCTCTACAAAGTCGATCTGCCTATTTAGAGATTGCTTCGTACCTCGCAATGACGCACAAATATGTGTTAATGAATTAAATTTAGACAGCCCCTAAGAAACACGAGGAAAAAGTATTTTATCCTTTAATGCTAAATCTTAACCCAATTCTACGCCCTGGTATCATTCCCGTTATAGATGCTCAGATAACTTTCATAGCGCGATAGTTCAATCTCACCTTCTTCCAACGCCTCCAGCACAGCGCAGCCGGGCTCGTTAATATGGCGGCAGTTATTAAAGCGGCATTGATTCATGCGGGAGCGCATCTCAGGGAAAAAGTGGCTTAGTTCCTGTTTTTCTATGTCGATAACGCCCAGTTCGCGAATGCCGGGAGTATCTATAATGAATCCGCCTTGTGGCAGTTCAAACATTTCGGCAAAGGTAGTGGTATGCATTCCCTTATCGCTCCACTCAGATACCATATTAGTACGCAGATCAAGATTGGGCAACAGGGCATTGATCAGGCTGGATTTCCCTACACCCGAATGACCGGAGAACAAGGTCACTTTATCCTTTAACAACTCCTGTACCTGACTAATATTGGTGCCTTCTATGGCCGATACCTCAAAGCATGGATAACCAATTTTTTCATATACAGCTTTATAGTCGGCCAGTATTTCCAGTCCTTCATCACTAAACAGGTCGAGTTTATTGAAGATCAACCTTGCAGGAATGTCATAGGCTTCGGCTGTTACCAAAAAGCGATCAATAAACCCCAATGAAGTACGTGGCGAGGCCAGGGTTACTACCAGCAAAGCCTGGTCAAGATTGGCAGCAATGATCTGCGCCTGCTTGCTCAGGTTAATGGCCTTGCGGATAATGTAATTTTTACGCTGATGCAGTTTGGTGATCACGCCGCTTTGCTGCTCGGGCTCCATTTCAAATTCCACTACATCGCCTACAGCTACTGGGTTGGTGGTGGTGATGCCGTGCATCCTAAACTTTCCTTTTATCCGGCAATCAATCCTTTCCCCGTCGGGTGTTTGCACCTGGTACCAGCTTCCGGTCGATTTTATAAGTAATCCCTGCATATCAGCCTCAAAAGTAACAAATACATCGCTTTAATTTGTCATTGCTTTATTTAGCGCAGCAATGCTTGCCTGTACTGCACTATTCATCGCTGCAAGATATTTCCTGATCATACCGCGATTGATATTCATAGAAGTAATTAAACCAATATGCTTTTGCTTATACAGTTTGATCAGGTAATCCGGATCATTTTGGTAACCTATAGCATTAACAACACCATTTTTGGGCCTGAAATGAATATTGAACATTTTGTATGTGTAGCCATTATTTCTGCAATTTATTTGCACAGAAACAACCGCGTAAAACGGAATGCTTATTAATCCCGGCGTAACATTGTACAATAAAATGCCCTGGCCAACAATACTGCCTTTAATATTTTTGCCCTGTATGGTATCGGGCTGATGATCTGCATAATAACTGTTGAACCATTTTTTGGCCGTACTATCTAACATGATACTATCGCGGCCCTGTACAATAATACTGTCAGTATAAACCAGCTTATTATTAATTGTGGGCAGATTATAGATCAGGCTGTCATTTCCCTGTTGAGCAAAGCCCGGCACAGCCATCAGCAGTAACAATATAACCAGTAAAAGCTTATTCATCATTTTGGGTAATTATAGTTAAAATCATATAGATCAGTACTTGTTTTTTAGAAAAAGCAAAATAATCCTTGCTAATTAGAAAACATCTATTAACTTTGTCGACATTAAATATGACAATTAACAACACCATTATTACATCTATTATTACCATCGGCAAAATTACCGGGGGAAGATAATCGTATGGTGTAAAACATAAAAGAAACCAAATGAAAGCCTTCCTCCGCAAAGAGGAAGGCTTTTTTATTAAATATTGATTACTAAACCCAACAATGAAAGTTTTAAAATTCGGTGGCACATCTGTAGGATCAGCGGCAAGCATCCAAACCCTTTTAAACATATTAAAGGATGAAGTTAAAAATGAAGACAAACCGGTAGTTGTATTATCGGCTATGGGCGGGGTAACCAACCTGCTGGCTTCAATGGCCGAAGATGCCGCCAATGGTAAAGAATTTACCGCGCCGCTTGCCGAGCTGGAAAGACGCCACTTTGAAGTGGTGAAAACCCTGCTTGATGTACAAAATCAAAACCCTGCCTTTACACGTTTAAAAATACATTTTAACCAGTTAGAGGAATTGCTGCAAGGCATATTAACACTAAGGGAGCTTACCCCCAAAACCCGCGACCAGGTGTTAAGTTATGGCGAACGCTGCTCAACCATTATGGTGAGCAAAATTGCCGCCCAGCATTTTAAAGAGGTATTGTATGTTGATGCCGCCGATGTAATTAAAACCGACAGCGCTTTTGGTAACGCTAAGGTGAACACCGACCTTACCGAAATGCTGATCCGTAACCTGCAGCAAGAAAATAAAGATAAAATACTTTTCGTAACCGGCTTTATTGCGGGTAACGATGCCGGGCAAACCACAACCTTAGGTCGTGGAGGCTCAGATTATACCGCGGCAATATTTGGTGCGGCGCTAAATGCTAAAGAGATCCAGATATGGACAGATGTTAACGGAATGATGACCGCCGATCCGCGGATGGTTAAAAAAGCCTTCTCTTTAACCGAGCTTACTTATACCGAAGCGATGGAGCTTTCGTACTTCGGCGCCAAGGTGATCTATCCGCCAACCATGATCCCGGCATTTTTAAAGAAGATCCCTATCGTTATAAAAAATACTTTTGAGCCGGAGTTTGAAGGCACCGTGATCCGTCATAACTGCAAGGCGTCTACGTTACCAATCAAAGGAATCTCCTCTATTAACAATATCAGCATCCTTAATTTAGAAGGCAGCGGCATGGTTGGTAAATCGGGTTTTAGCGGTCGTTTATTCTCGCTATTGGCAAGGGAGCAGATCAATATCATCCTTATCACCCAATCATCATCAGAGCATAGCATCACCTTCGCGGTACAGCCGCAGGATACCGAGCGTGCCAAACTGGTGATAGAACAGGAATTTGAACTGGAGCTTTTAGCCAAAAAACTGGAGCACCTGGTTATCGAAAAAAATCTGGCCATATTAGCTGTAGTAGGCGAAAATATGAAACAAACTCCTGGAATGTCGGGCAAGTTGTTTCACTCATTAGGCCGTAATGGCGTTAACGTAAGAGCTATCGCCCAGGGATCATCGGAGTATAATATCTCGGTGATCATTTCGGCACAAGACCTTTCAAAAGCATTAAATGCGGTACACGATGCATTTTTTGTACAGTTAACCAAAACACTGCATGCTTTTTGTTTAGGTACCGGTAACATTGGTAAAACCCTGTTTAACCAACTGAAAGCGCATACCGAATATTTAAAAGATAATAACGGCATCCAGGTGAAAATTGCAGGTATCAGCAATACCCGCAAAATGACCTTTAACAGCGATGGTGTTTCGTTGGATACCTGGCAAAATGATCTGGAATCTTCGCCATACCAGGCCGATCTGCAGGAGTTCATCAACAGGATGAAAGAAATGAACCTGCCTAACTGTGTATTTATTGATAACACTGCCAGCCCGGTACCGGTAGGTTTTTACGAAGAAGTTTTTAAGGCAAATATCTCGGTTATTACCTGCAATAAAATAGGTAACTCGGCCAGCTACAAACAATACCGCACGTTTAAAGATACCGCCCGCAGCCATGGAGTTGATTTCTTTTATGAAACTAACGTTGGCGCAGGCTTACCAATCATTAACACCCTAAAAAACCTGATGAACAGTGGCGATAGGGTGCAACGCATCGAGGCTATCCTATCGGGAACCATATCGTTCATCTTTAATAACTTTAAAGGGGATGCCAATTTTCACGATGTGGTAAAAGAAGCGCAGGAAAAGGGCTATACAGAACCAGATCCTCGTGACGACCTGAGCGGGAAAGATTTTATGCGCAAAATGCTCATTCTTGCCCGTGATGCCGGTTACGCTATGGAAGAAGCAGACGTGGAGATTGAAAGCGTATTGCCAAAAGCCAGTCTTGAAGCCAAATCGGTTGACGATTTTTACGCAACCCTTAAAACCGAAGACGCCCACTTTACCAGGCTTAAAGAACAGGCCGAAAAAGATGGTAAGGTATTGCGTTATATAGGCAAGCTGGAAGATGGCAAAGTAACTATTACCCTGCAAATGGTTGATGAGAACCATCCATTCTACATGCTATCGGGCAGTGATAACATTATATCGTTCACAACCGATAGGTACAAGGAGCGCCCGCTGGTAGTAAAAGGCCCCGGCGCAGGTGCCGAAGTTACCGCTGCCGGTGTATTTGCTGATCTGATAAATTTGGGCGCAAATTAAGAGCCCCCCGCTCCCCTGAAGGGGGAGGAATAGTTTGATAAAAAAATGGGCATAGCCCCCTAACTCCCTGAAGGGGGAATAAAAGTTTGATAGAAATGGAAAATAAGATAGAAGATTTAACAACAGCCCCATCTTTGGCACCCCCTTCAGGGGGCGGGGGGGGCATTCACGTTTTTGCCCCGGCCACTGTTGCTAATGTGGTATGTGGTTTTGACGTGCTTGGCTTCGCGGTAAATGAGCCGGGCGACGAAGTGATTATGCGGATGACCAATAAACCCGGCATCACCATCAGTAAAATTACCGGTGATGACGGGCGTTTACCAATGGATCCGGCTAAAAATACGGTGAGTGTGAGCGTGCAGCATTATTTGCAAAGCGTTGGCCGTACCGATATTGGGCTGGATATTGAACTGCACAAAAAAATGCCGATAGGCAGCGGACTTGGTTCAAGCTCCGCAAGTACGGTTGCGGGCTTGTTCGCTATCAAAACCTTATTGGGCGATGATAGCGATCCGGCTAAACTGTTACCCTTCGCCATGAAGGGCGAAGAAATGGCTTGCGGTCATGGTCATGCTGATAATGTTGCGCCTGCTCTCTTGGGCGGCTTTGTATTGATCCGTAGTTATGAACCCCTTGATGTAGTTCGCCTGCCTCACCCCGCCGGTTTGTATTGCGCCATTGTATTTCCCGATGTAGATGTACCTACGAGGGAAGCCCGCCAGATTATCCGTAAAAACATCCAGATGAAGGATGCTGTAACCCAGTGGGGTAACATTGCCGGATTGGTAAGCGGTTTATTCATGAACGACATTGACCTGATAGGCCGTAGCATGAAAGACGTTTTGGTTGAACCCGTACGCTCCATGTTGATACCCGATTTTTACAAAATGCGCGAAATGGCCATGGAGCTTGGCGCAGTAAGCTTCGGTATCTCCGGATCGGGCCCCTCTGTTTTCGCTTTTACTAAAGATGAAGACACAGCTAAGCGGATTACCCAAAAATTGCAAAAGCATTTAACAGCGCTTAAAATTGGTTCAAATGGTTATGTATCAACGATAAATGATGCAGGGCCGAGGGTGCTTGGGTAAAAGTGAAAATTAAAAAGTCAAAACAACTAATCTAAAACTACCATCATTGCGAGGTATAAAATACAGGGCCTCTTAAGGAGAAATGACATTTTAAAAGGTTGTCATCCTGAGGAACGAAGGATCTATTCGCAAACTGTACAGGGCGAAGAAGCATAGTGGAGAGTAGATCCTTCACTCCGTTCAGGATGACAAAAAAAGGTCGTTTCCCCCGTCATTGCGAGGTCCCTCGCAATGACGGGGGAAAAAATAAAAAAATTATAAATCCGAAATCGAAATTCCGAAATCCGAAATCAAAAAAATGAAACTCTACAGTACCAACAACATCCAATCAGAAGTATCTTTTAAAGACGCGGTTTTTAACAGCATGCCGCAGGATAAAGGTTTATATATGCCTATCAGCATCCCGCGTTTAGATGATGATTTTATCAATAACCTGGATAAATATTCCTTACCGGAAATTGCTTACCGCGTAGCTAAAAACCTTTTGGGCGATGCCATGCCTGCCGACGATCTGAAAGCCTTAATAGATGATGCTATCAACTTTGATGCACCGGTTGTAAAGCTGGATGACAACGTACACGTACTGGAACTTTTTCACGGACCATCATTGGCTTTTAAGGATTTTGGCGCCCGTTTCATGAGCCGCGTAATGAGCTATTTTTTAGAGGACGGCGAAAAGCAACTGGATGTATTGGTAGCCACAAGCGGCGATACAGGTGGTGCGGTTGCATTGGGCTTTTTAGGGGTACCCAACACAAGGGTTACTATCTTGTATCCTAAGGGCAAGGTAAGTGGCGTGCAGGAACAACAGCTTACAACCAACGGCCAAAACATCCGTGCATTGGAGATTGACGGTACTTTTGATGATTGCCAGGCCCTGGTTAAACAAGCCTTCACCGATGCCGAATTGAATGAGGAGTTCCGCTTAACATCAGCAAACTCTATCAATATAGCCCGGTTAGTGCCGCAAACTTTTTATTATTTTAACGCTTATGCGCAACTGTTAAGGCAGGGTGTTAAAAAAGTAATATTTTCTGTACCAAGTGGCAATTTTGGCAATATTGGCGCGGGTTTACTGGCCTGGAAGATGGGCCTGCCTGTTGAAAAATTTATAGCTGCTACTAATGCCAATGATACTGTGCCCGAGTTTTTAAAAACGGGTGTTTATCAGCCAAAGCCATCAGTAGCAACCTTGTCAAACGCCATGGACGTTGGCAACCCAAGTAACTGGGTGCGTATTGCCGATCTGTTTAAGGCTGATATGGACGAGCTGAATAAATTAGTGGTTGGCTTTACCTATAACGATGATGAAACAATAAAAGCCATTAACTGGGTATTTGATACTTATGATTATGTGGTATGTCCGCATACTGCTATAGCCTGGCAGGCCTTAACCGATTATCAGCACGATCATAGCAGTGCCGATACTGCAGGTGTATTTTTAGCAACCGCGCATCCGTGCAAGTTTCCTGATGTTTTTAGCGAGGAGATAGCGGCTAAAATAGATGTGCCGGAGCAGGTAAAAGAACTGGAATCAAAAACCAAACTGGCAATAGCCCTAAGTAAGGATTTTGAAGATTTTAAAGGGTATTTGCTGAACGCGAAATAAGCCGTTTTTTTTATAACCTTTATCGACTTACGAAGTTTTTGGGTGGGGTAGTTTTCAATGGGGCTATTGAAAAACAAGTATCCCCCAATTAAACTTCGTAAGTTTTATTATTCATGGTTATATTTGATCTGTAAAACCTATATCAATGCTCAACAAAAATATCATCGCTCTGCTTTGCTTAATAATCCTGGCAGTTACTGCTTGTAAACGGAACCGGAAATTTGATCGGGATAACTGGAACGAGGGGGATGGATTAACATTTAGCTATCGGGAGTTAATGGTGGATGATTTACTAAAAAATTACAAACTTAAAGGTTTAAAGTACCAGGAGGTAGTTCATTTACTGCACCGCCCGCAACAAAGCGACACGGCCCAAATGACCTATGAAATAACGGAGATATACAAACCCGGCAAACCACGGTATGTTAAGCAACTTATCCTGTCTATGAAAGATTCTGTGGTAACTGACGTTAAAATATACGAGCATACTGATAAAAAGTAATACCTTTTATTTATTTCTTAAATCGGGGTATTTACAAATTGAGTAATTTTATTTTAACGAGTTTGTATCAAAATAATCTTCCAAAGTACTTATGGTCGCCTGTAAGCCGTTTTCTAATTTAATTTCTTCCCCTATCTCATGGATGTTACTCAAATATTCACTTGTCTGAATTATGGACAAAGCAGCTAAAATCCTGGCAGTGGTAATTTTTTTAAAAGGTAAATGAATCCCTAATCGTTTGCTTTCAATGATTGACCCCCACCAGGGCTGATCGCCAAAAACGGAGACGACGACTAATGGAATTTTGGCCTTTAAAACAGCAGCCAAGGTTCCGGCACCACCATGGATTATTGCTGATGAACATTTTGGTAAGAGCCATTCGTGATTTACAAAATCCAAAACAAATAAATTGGGATGGGAGGGTATGCCGGGAAGTATGGCCCACCCTTTACAAAATACTATTCTAATATTATTTTTTAGAACAATTTCTGTTAAAATGGTACTAAATAATTCGGGATCTGGAATCGGCATACTCCCGAATCCAATGTAAACCGGCTTTTCGCCCTCATCAATCCATCTTAATAAAGCCTCATCAATTTGCCGTAAATTATTTGCTGTTTTTCTATCAGCCGACGTTATGAAACCTCTTACGTGAGTATTACTCGGCCAATCGTCAGGACGTTCAATAAGCAGGTGACTAAAGCAATATAAATTAAGAATGTTTTCCGAATGGATACTCTCAAGTATGGGCCTTTTTAATGGATTTAGACCCAATGAAATTCGAAATTTATTAATTCCTTTTTTGTTCAAAGACCAGTCGATTGTTCTTAAAAGCCAATAGGTAAAGAGGTTATAATTGGGGGAATTAAAAAAGTTCAAACCAACAAATGGAAAGGCTTTAGTCGGGCTACTTGGGGGCTGAAACTGAATGATCCCCCAACTTTTATTCAGCTTCTCTGCAACTGCGCCAACCCACGGTATGCATAATACACTGGAAATGATCACATCTGCATTTGCACATCCTGATAATATGTCCTTATTTATTATGGGTTGAAGTTTTCGGCCGGCCTTTTGCATATAACGCAAAAGGGAGAATGTATTTCCGGTTTTTAATACGCGTAACCCTTCGGGAGAATGTATAATTTCTTCTACGTTGCCATGCAAGGCATGAAAATCTACGCCATGTCCATTTACAAAGTCTTTGAAATTTTCAGGTGCCAGTAACGTCACCTGATGGCCCTTGTCCATTAGTCCTAAAGCCAAAGAAACAAAAGGCTGAACGTCACCCCTCGAACCGTAAGTAGTAATTGCAAAGTGCATAATTTTCGCCCGTGAAGCTTTTTGATGGTTTAAGTTTTTAAATGTAAGTATTTATTTTAATATTAACATTTTCATATAATATATAAGCAATAGGCGTGATGGATTAAAAGGCGTGATGGAGTACTGATCCATATATTTGACAGGGCAGCGTCTATCGAAGCGCGCAAATTTTTGGTCGATTGGCAATAAAGCAAAATTATTCAATTGTTTGATCTCTAAATAAATTTTAAAGTGTTTATTTGTTTAAAGCTTTAAAAAATGATCAATACCATCATATTCGACCTCGGTGCAGTTTTGATTGACTGGAACCCGCATTATGTATATCGTACCATATTTGATGACGAGCAGGAAATGAAAAACTTTTTGGCCACGGTTTGCACATCCGATTGGAATGAGGAGCAGGATGCCGGTCGTTCCTTACATGAAGGTACCGAACTGCTTATTGCCCAATTCCCGGAGCATGAGGCAAATATCCGGGCTTTTTACGGCCGGTGGGTTGAAATGCTTGGCGAGCCTTTTCACGGAACGGTTGAGGTTTTTAAACAGTTAAAGGAGAGTAAGAAATACAAGATATACGCACTCACCAACTGGTCGGCAGAAACTTTTCCGTTTGCGGTGGCGCGTTTTGATTTTTTAGACTGGTTTGATGGGGTGGTGGTATCTGGTACCGAAAAAATGCGCAAGCCAGCCCCTGAGTTTTACCAGGTACTGCTTGATCGGTATAATGTAAAGCCCGAAGATGCTTTATTTATTGATGATAATTATCGCAATGTTTTAGCTGCAGAAAAAGAAGGGATTAAAAGTATTCACTTCAAATCCGCGGATGAATTGGCAGCGGAATTGAGAGAGCTTGGGATTTTGTAATAGATATGGTATTTGTATTGCGCAATTAAGTCGATGTACCCCGTAGGGGTTACCTGTTTGTAGCAAAACAACACGAAATGAGATTTTGCGCCGTAGGTGCAACCTAAATATGGAAGGGTAGCCCATACCGGGCAAAAGAATTAATAGGAATGATTCTACAAACAGTTAGATCCTAACGGAGCAGAATTTTAGTCCGTGTAATTTTTAAATCCGTGTAATCTAAAGATCAATCATGCTGTAATCAAACTCCGGACTAAAGGTATACCTGAGCTGAACCAGGCCGGTTGAAAATTGTTCGCTACCAAGAAACATCAGTTTGGTACGATCTTTAACGATGAACAGCGGTTTACCAGCGCCTAAAATTACGGGGTGAACAGACAATATAAACTCATTAATCTGCCGTTGCTCTATAAATGCCGAAATCAATTGAGCGCCTCCAAACAGCCAGATGTTACCACCGGGTTGATGCCTGATCTCTTCAACACGTTGTTTAAAATCTGCCCGGCGAATAATTTCTGAATTGCCCGGCACCGTTGTCAGCGTATCCGAGAAGACATACATTTTAAGTGCCCCAAACAATTCAGGCCCCGCGTTCATGAGTATTTCATAACTTTTACGGCCAAGGAAAATGGCATCGGCATTGTTCAGGAAATCTGTCATCCCGTAATCCTGATCGGTAAGGCACCAATCATATTCGCCGTTTGGCCCTTCAATAAAACCATCGAGGCTCATGGCCAGGTTTAAAACTACTTTCCGCATACTAATAGGTATGATTATTCTTCGCCCTGGTGTTTATCTTTCCATTGTTTGCTGAATGATTTATCGGCAACATCCGGCATTTCTCTTAAATGGCCCCAGGTGCTTTTAAAGAAAAACCGGAGTAAAAAGTTTTTCATTTTGCCGCCAAAAAAATCGGTAAGGTTACGTTTAAGCATACCTTTTTTCCAGATGGCCCAGCCCCAGCGCTCTTTATTAGTAACAAAGCCCTGGTTAACGGCATCACGGCGATTAAGCAGCAGCATTTTATGGATATCTATTTTTACAGGGCAAACTTCGGTGCAGCTGCCGCAAAGGCTTGAAGCATAGCTAAGGTGTTTAAACTCCTCCATGCCATTGGTATGTGGAGTAATAACGGAGCCAATTGGCCCGCTATAGGTTATATTATAGGTATGGCCCCCAATATTTTGATAAACCGGGCACACATTAAGGCAAGCCCCGCAACGGATGCAATATAATCCCTGGCGCTGCTCCTTTTGGGCAAGCAGGTTGGTGCGGCCATTATCAATCAACACCACATACATCTCCTCGGGTCCATCGGTTTCATTTGGCTGGCGCGGACCACTTAAAATGGTGTTATATACCGTAAGATTTTGTCCTGTACCGTGGGTAGATAGCATAGGCCAAAACAAATCCAGATCAGTAATTGACGGAATGATTTTTTCAATACCTGCCACCACAATATGTACCCTGGGGAAGGTGGTGCATAAGCGGGCGTTACCCTCATTTTCGCTGATGGCGATACTGCCGGTATCAGCCAGCAAAAAGTTGGCTCCTGTTATACCCACATCGGCCTGTAAATATTTATCACGAAGCAGTTCGCGGGCTTTTAAAGTAAGCTGCTCTGGTGTAGCATCAAGCGGGCTGCCAAAGCGCTCATGAAACAGTTTGGCAATATCCTCTTTACTGAGGTGCATAGCCGGCGTAACAATATGGTAAGGAGCCTGCCCTAAAAGCTGAACTATGTATTCACCAAGGTCGGTTTCTAAGGATTCAATATGGTTCTCCTTCAAAAATTCATTCAAATGAATTTCCTCGGTAACCATTGATTTTGATTTTACTACGGTTGTGGCTTTTGCCTTTTGGATGATGTTCAGGATTTCGCGATTGGCTTCTTCGGCATCATTAGCCCAGATCACCTTGCCGCCGCGGCGCTGAAAATTGGCTTCAAACTCCGGTAAAAACTTATCCAGGTTTTCCATCACTTTCCACTTAATCACATGCCCTTTCTTTTTGGCATTATCCAGATTAATGATCCTTGAAAGTCCGCTTGCTGCAGCCGCGTTGTATTTATCAATACTGTTATTGATAATACGGCGGTGATCTACATCAAATGCCTTTTCTTCCGAGGCAACCAAAAATTCTTCGGCAGTGCTTCCCATATATGCGAATTTAGGTTTTTTTGTGAGAAGTTGTTTAGGCGAATGGTTGATTAAGTTAGATTAAATTATTTGACGTTCAAGGTTTGAAACAAAAAGAGGCGCAAATATTGCGCCTCCTGGTAGTATTTATTCCTCTTTAAATTCAATCAACAATTCACCTATTTTGATGGTGGTGTTACGTCTATCACCGGTTTTTTATCGCGGTTAGCTAATTCCCAACCTGTGTAAAATACCAATTGCGTACGTTTTGCCAATAATGGGAAGTTGATCTTGCTCACCTCATCACCTGGCTGGTGATAATCGGCATGTACACCATTGAAGTAAAATATGATGGGCACACCATGTTTGGCGAAGTTGTAATGATCGCTGCGGTAGTAAAACCTGTTAGGATCATTAGGATCATCATATTTGTAATCCAATTTCAGTTTGGTGTAAGTGTCATTCGCTTTTTCGCCAATGTCATGCAGGTCTTTACTCAGCATGGCCGAACCTATAGAGTATACATAGTTTGCAGAATCGGGTTTGCCAATATATTCTTCACCCACACGGCCTATCATATCAATATTAAGGTCGGTAATGGTGTTAGCCAACGGATAAACCGGATGATCGGTATAGTATTCAGAACCTAACAATCCTTTTTCTTCGCCTACGTTACCTAAAAACAGCACACTGCGGCGCGGGCCATGACCATCTTTTTTTGCCTGCGAAAATGCACGGGCAATTTCAAGGATGCCTGTTGTACCAGATCCGTCATCATCGGCACCATTGTTCACTTTATCTTTTCCATCGGGGTTTAAGCCAATGTGATCATAGTGTGCAGAAAATACCAATACTTCATCTTTTAAATCGGTACCGGGCATAAATCCTACCACATCAACTGCTTTCACAGGAGTTTGTTCATTGGCGTATGCAGCTACAAAATCTACATTTGCAGTTACAACCGGAGTTGTAGCAGCCGCCGCCTTTAAATCAGCAAATGTTTTCCCGGTTGATTTAACCAGCTCATCGGCCATAGCAGTGGTGATGTGTAATGCTCCGGCAATCTTAGGCGCTCCGGCTTCCTCCTTAATAGTTAAACGAGGGCTGGCAATACTTTTGCCGTAACGTTTAAGCAAATTTGTTAAATCGCCATTTGCCGCCAAAATAAGCGAAGGGTTTTTGCTTTGCAGATTCTTTAATATTTGCAGGCGCGCTGTACCCATGCGCACAGAGGTATTTGGAGTTTTACCCGCCTCTGGCTTATCTTCATTTATCCACAATACAACCTTATTGGTTAAATCTGTACTGCCTAATTCGCTATCGGTACCAAAGCCAACAAATACAAACCCGGCTGCTTTTATGTTATTATCAGGAATTGTACCATTCGGAAAAAAATCCTGTCCTAACGCAAACGGCTTTCCATTAATGGTAAGTGTTGTTACTTTTAAAGCGTTTTGCACCAACGGCACATCAAAAAAGTACGAGCCTTTCACGGGGGCTTGCAGACCTAATCTTTTAAATTCGGCGGCAATGTAATTGGCTGCTTTTTCGGCGCCGGGCTTGCCGGTTTCGCGACCTTCAAATTCGTCAGAGGCTAAAATACTCAAATGCTTTTTAGCATCCTCGGCGCTGATGAGCTTCGCGTACTTCATCGCCGTAGGGTTTTGTTGCGCGCAGGCATTTGCCGCAACAACAGCAGAGAGCGCAAGTAATGTGATTTTTTTCATTTATGATAATAATTAAGTCAGTTTCTTTTTAGTTCAGGATTGATGGCTTACAGATCATAGCTTTGTGCTTTAAGCCTTTGGCTTTATGCTTTTTCCTTTGTCCAAAAATCTTTTGTCCGCTCTCAGCAGGCCATTTTTCCTACTCTTGTAGCGTGCCTGCCGCCTTCAAAGTCGGTATTGAAAAATGCGTTCACGATTTTTTGAGCTTCGTCAATGCTGATAAAGCGAGCGGGAATACAAACGATATTGGCATTATTGTGGCTACGGGCCAGTATGGCCAGCTCTTCGTTCCAGCAGATTGCCGCACGGATGCCCTGGTGTTTGTTGGCTGTTATGGCAACCCCATTGGCGCTGCCGCAAACTAGTACGCCAAGATCGCATTCGCCACTTTGAACTGCAGATGCTACAGGATGTGCAAAGTCGGGATAATCAACAGAGGCGCTTGAATAAGTTCCGAAATCTGTGAGTTGATCTGCAGGGATCTCTGCGGATAAAGCCTGTTTATAATCAAAGCCGGCATGATCGGCACCAATGGCAATTTTAAGCCCTTCTTTCATCGTACAAAAATATCTTTTTGCAAATGTGCAAAATTAGGATGATAGATGCACGGATTTCAGGGAAGCAGATTGTAATTATGAGGATTGTTACAATGATGGGGGGCGTTAAAAAAAACTTTTGTCCTCCTGAACGCAGTGAAGGATCTAATCGCAGAATTACAGAGCGAAGAAGCATAGCGAATAACAGATCCTTCGCTATGCTCAGGATGACAAACATTTTTTGTTCACGTCATCGCAATGACGTGAACAAAAAAACTTCTTATACCACCTTATCCTTACACTTCTCAATCACTTCCATGTAGTAGTTTTCGTAAAGCGGTAATATGGTAGCCAAATCAAACTGTTTAGCGCGGGCAAGGGCGTTTTCTTTAAAAGTTTCCAGGCGGGCTTCATCTTCCAGGATATAGATCGCACTTTCGCCCATACCTTCTACATCGCCTACATCTTTCAGGAAACCTGTTTCACCGTCAATATTAAGTTCGGGTAAACCACCTGCATTGCTGCTGATTACGGGTACTTTGCAAGCCATAGCTTCTAAAGCAGCCAAACCAAAACTTTCTGATTGTGATGGCATCAGGAAAAGGTCGGCTACGGATAATATCTCTTCAATAGCATCCTGTTTACCTAAAAAGCGTACGTTATCGGTAACACCAAGATCACGACAAAGTTGCTCGCAGCCAGAGCGTTCAGGTCCATCGCCCACCATCAATAGCTTTGACGGGATTTTTTTAACCACTTTGGCAAATATTTTAACCACATCTTCGGTACGTTTTACCTTACGGAAGTTGGAGGTATGCACTAATATTTTTTCGCCCGAGGGTGCTATTGCTTTTTTGAAGTGATCTTTTGCTTTAAGGCTGAAACGGTTCAGATCGATAAAATTAGGGATCACTTTAATATCGTTCTCTATCTCAAAAAACCTGTAGGTGTCCTCTCTGAGGTTTTCAGATACGGCGGTTACCCCGTCAGATTTATTAATGGAGAAAGTAACTACCGGTTTAAAGGTATGGTCTTTACCAACCAGTGTAATATCGGTGCCGTGCAGCGTGGTAACCACCGGGATATAAATACCGTAGGTCATCAATATTTGCTTGGCCATAAATGCAGCCGAAGCATGCGGAATAGCGTAATGAACGTGCAATACATCCAGCTTTTCAAAACGCACAACATCCACTAAACGACTTGCCAGTGCAAGCTCATAGGGTGGAAAATCAAACAGGGGATAATTACTTACCGATACCTCGTGATAAAACAGGTTTTCGGAAAAAAGGTCAAGCCTCGCGGGTTGGTTATAGGTAACAAAATGTACCTGGTGACCGCGGTCAGCAAGGCCTTTACCAAGTTCTGTAGCAACAACCCCGCTTCCGCCAAAGGTTGGATAGCAAACGATTCCGATTTTCATTTATGCGTTATAATTCGATGCAAGTTTAACAGCAATTTATTGTAAATGTGTTAACACTGTGTAAAATGATTTAACTTCGTTAAGTTACTTTTAACAATCAATTACCTACAAATAACACCAGTCATGAGCAATGCTATCAATTTAAAAATCAATGCTATACAGCACATAGGCATACCGGTAACTAATCTTGCCGCATCGCAGCTATTTTACGGCCGGCTTGGGTTTAGCAACGTTATGGAAGCCCAGTTTAATGATGACGGCGGCACCGGCACATGCGTTATGATGCAGCGCGATAATATGATTATGGAGCTATACCAACTGCCCGAAGCCGGGCTTGCGCAGATCAGGTCGAGAAGTAATGGACATATAGATCATGTGGCTTTTGATGTGAGCGATATTGACGAGACTTTTAAGGTAATATCGGATGCCGGTTTTAATGTACTTGAACCGCAGCCCGTTTTTTTGCAGTTCTGGAAAAACGGTTGCAAATACTTTAACATTACCGGGCCTGATGGCGAAAGACTGGAGTTTAACCAAGTGTTATAAGCTTAAGGGCTGTTTGAAAAAAAATAAACCGGCCGTCGAGGTATAAAACCCGGCGCCCCCTGAAGGGGAAAATGGCATAAAAGATTTGTCATCCTGAGGAACGAAGGATCTTCTTCGCCCTGCTCATCGCCGACTTTTATAGCGAAGAAGATCCTTCACTGCGTTCAGGATGACAAACTTTTCAAACGTCATCTTCCTTTCATTGTCCCCCGGGTAGTACAACTCGCAATTGACGTGTGGATATGTGCTTCATTAGAAGTATAATAAAATTAATAAATCACTTTAGATGCCGTTATGCCTTAACATCTGTTTTAACCGCCTACAACACATTGGTAACCCACCAGGTATTGCCAAAAGGGTCTTTAACTCCGGCACTCCGGCCATAGGGCTGGTCAGCTGGGGGCATTACACTTTCGGCGCCATGATCAAGGGCTTTTTGGTAGGTTTCATCACAGCTATCTACATAAATAAACAGCCCGGCATTTTGTGGGGCATAGGTATCGGTACAATCGGCAAACATAATGGTACTGCCTTTAATATTGATCTCGGCATGCATAATGGTCGTTTCGTCGCGCATGTGTTTGTACTGCTCCGTGGCGTCAAATACATTGTGCGTAAACTCAATAAATTTAGCCGCATCCTTTACAATAAGATAAGGCATAATGCGCTGATAGTTTTCGGGGATGTTTTTTGAAGGTTCCATATTGATTTGTTTTTAACAAAAGTAGCCCGCGCTGATGAAGTAAAATTGTAAAAACCGGACATTGTTTCATTTCGCAAATTCCCTTACCGCTTACTACAAACCCAGGAACCCTTCTGCACTGCCAGAAAAATAGAAGCCGGGATGATAGCCTGTAAAAGCCTTTACATCATGTATGAAGTGCGATTGATCATAGTATCCGCAATCGAGCGCTATTTGTGTTAATGTTTTGCTGCTGTTATATTGCTGGATAGCGTTGTGCAGGCGCACCAGGCGCAGGTAAATTTTGGGACTAAAGCCCGCGTATTCCTTAAACCGCCTGTCAAACTGCCTTACCGATAGGTTAAACGTATCGGCCAGTTGTGCAACCGTTTTGTTTTGCCGGGAGTGAATCACTTGTCTTATAGAAGTAATAATGCGGTCGTCTTTAGGGATGTTGTGTTGTAGCCTGCCTATTAAAAAGTCGCTTAAAATTGCGGCACGTTTAAAATTATCAGGGGCAAGCATGATCCGCTCTTCCAGTTCGCGGCCGGGCATGCCTAAAAAGGTATCATAATCCAGGGCAAGGTTGCTGGTCTCGCTGCTTGGAACCCGGAAAAAGCGGGGCACTGCGAAAGGATAAATATAGGCGCCAAAAATGCCAAAACTCTGGCTGGTTACAAACCGCCTGTACCCGCTTGATTGAAATTGGATCCCAGACGGCCCTGCATTTTGGCCGCTATCGGTTAGTTCATCAAAAGTAGCCCGGTAATGAAACACCATTTCGGTACAGCTATCGGCAATGGAACGGTACACATACTCCGGCTGGCCCGGCGCAAGTTCATGCTCCAGTACCCAAAAAAACCTCACATAAGGTTTTAATACAGCCGGTGGTTCAATGGTATAATACTTCATTGGGCGATTAAGCTACAGGAGCCTGGATTGATTATTTAAATTTAGGATTTTTTTGTTGGGTAACAGCTATATCACATTTAATATCACTACCGGCAAAAGCGTTATTAATGAGCGATAAGATAGGCTCTTCCTGGTAATCTGTAGAAAAGATGGTTAACCAAAATCAAGAATTTTGAACAGGGGAGGAATAGCGCGAAATGCTTAAAATAGTGATAAGGTGGTTAAGGAGGGGAGTTAAGACCTACACCTAACTCCCGCACCTATTAACTAAAGCTGATCAAATATGTAATTTAACTTTATAACAGTCAAGGCAAATTTTGAAATTGTAAACCTGTACATATTTGTGTGTAATAGTGTATAAAATTGCACAATAGATTTTACACCTGCCGGCATCGTGTCTTAGGGTTTTGCAATATCTGCAAGGTTTAATATCAGTTTATTCATGCGTGGTTTTATTCTCCAAACAGATCCGTTATCGGGTTTGGAAAAGGCACCCTCTACAGCTTTTAATTTATAATTTGTTTTTTCGAACCGGCAATCAATTTGCGTAGGCGAGATGTTTTTAAATGGCATCTGTGCACCGGGCGCGGCGGTCAATTCAAAAAACCAATCGCATTGGGTATGGCTTATTAGGCTTACCTTAACCAGTTTTTCGGTTAAGTCTATTTCCAATGAACCATCTACCGAAGTTAAGGGCCATGATATATGCATAGTGCTTTTGCCTGTATTGGTAAATATGGGATCGTTCCCTTTTAGCAAAATTTCTTTGCCATCTACCATTGCCTTTAAACGCAAGCCGGCTATCTGGTTGGGTTTACTCCAGATATAACCATCAACAACCGGAAGCGTGAAAAATGTGCACTCGTTGGATGTAGCTACCTGCGATTCATATACCGATGGGAACTTTTCGTCAAACAAATGAATGTCACGGATCCGCAGGCTACCGTTTTCCCATAACATGTTGATGCGGTAAAAGCGACTGTTATACCAGGCCGTTTTCAGGTCGCTGCCTTCAATATCTTTATTGACGGTGAAGGATGTAGCCGGCGTAACTTTATAATTCTTTTTAAACCATAAGCCCGATTGTTCCATAGTCTCAACCCTGATCTTGTGCTCGTCCCTCAGCTTGGCCATTAAAGGCATCTGGATTTCCAGCCCCTTTGCCATAGCATCCCAGGTGAAGGAATTTTCCTGGCCTGCCTGTGTGTAGTTAAAACCAAGGGAACTATCATCAGTAAAAGATTTAAAGAACCAGTTTACCCAGGTAGAATCGCCGCCACCAAATTTATAAACAGGTTCAAGCGTAACAACACCCTGCCGGGTAGTCCCCAGTCCGTTATCGTACTGGCGGATAGGATCGCTCCCCAGCATCCGGAAGATAGGGACAGGGATTTGGTCCTGCTCATGTTGGGCCGGCATGTAGGAGTTTATTTTACTTGGATAATAGGCTTGATTCCAGTATCCGCCCCATAGGGTATAACCATCTGTACCATATTGATCCTTGCAGTTGCTGGAGGCCACAATATGGTACTTTTGGTACATATAGTTTAAACTGTATGCATCAATAAACCAGGAACCAACAGACTTAGGATAATAGCCAAAGGCTTTTTTAAAATCTCTGAAATAAACGTCTATCAGCTTTTCGCGCTCCTTAGGTGTGTAACCTGTAGAAAAGCCGATGTTTGCCCGCCAATCCCATGGATAACGACCACGCCATTTAAGACCTGCATTTTCAACCATCGGCTGCGGGATCTCCCACCAGGCGCCAATTTCAAAAGTGCCTTTGGGCAGGCCGGCCAATAATTTCTGGTATCTTTTATCAATCAGCGCATCATACTGTAACAGAAAAGTGCCGCCGAGGTGATATTTCTGCATGGTCTCTACTTGTTTTACTACTGTTTGGTACAATACGTCCTGTGTAATCAGCGGATCACGTGGCTCCAACAGGCGAATGAAATTGACAATGTTGACGATTTTTGGGGTGGTATCGCCTGATGATGTTGTTTTGCTTTGAGCGAAAGAATTTGCAGCAATAAGTGTAAACAGTGCGCTGAGCACGTGCATACTGAATTTGCCCGCTGCTTTAGTTTTTGTCAAAATCATAAAAATAGGTAATGTTTGGTAACATAGGATATTAACCGACTAACCTAATAAAATAATAATTTGACGGCATCCTTATCTGTCTGATGGGGGAAGTGGGTGGGAGGGGCGGAAGGATTACGGCAACCGTAGTAAAAGTGTTTCACATAGTAATGGGTAACTTTGCGGAACAATTTTTAAATAAGATGCAATTAGTTAATTATCAGATTGTTAATAAAAGTAACTACGACACGGTTTGTCGTACACCTTGTTGTTTGTTAATGCAACATGCTGAAACTAATTTGTCCCTCATGTGGTTTTATAAAGTCACGAATTCTCTTCGCTTTTGGCTAGGGCTGCATGGTTGCGCTACGTGGGGCTGTAATAGCGTCGACCATTGGCTAAATGCTATTTTTCTTCTAACTTTTTTAAATGCTCAGCTACGTCATTGTTTTTTGGGTTAAAAAAAAGCTCCCGTTTATAATTTTCAATAGCAGATGCCTTATCTCCCATATCCTCATAGGTCTCGGCGAGACTATCATAAGTGTTTGGACTTTCTGGGTAAAGATTTACGTTCAATTTGAAAATCTCCAGTGCTTTTGATTTTTGGTCTTTGAAGAAAAGTTTATACCCCCATAAATTCAATTCCTCTTCTAACAGTTTGAACGAGGTTTTTTTTTTCTTTAAATTACCAACTACTTTAACAGCATTTTCGAAACCATATTTATTTAAAGTATCGAGCAAGGTATTTATTGAAGCAGAAAATCCAAATCCTTCGGAAGATCGTTGCCGGGAAGTAAAATAAATTTCATTATAAATTGTTTGAGCCATATCCGATAGCCGATCTTCTACTTGGTTGTCACTCTCATTTGTTAGTATGACAACACCAAAATCTCTGCTGGGGTAAAGGCAAATGTAGCAGGACTGACCAAAGGTTCCTCCAGACGTCCATATTTTGGTAATGCCATCAAAATTTGTTTTTATTGACCAATTTAAGCCGATAGCAAAATTTTCAGGATTCCCCCAAGTTGGTTTATGGCTCATTATTATTGCCTTGTCTTTTTCTTCGAGCTGATTTTTCATGTAACTGATCATATCAGCGAGGGATGATTTTAATATTCCTGCACTGCCTGCGTCTTTGGGAATCTCAGGCATCAATGAACCTTTATCATTGTAGCCCGGGACATAAAGAGCTTTTTTTGACACTGGAACTAAAACAAACGTACTTCCCATTTTTAAGGGCTCGGTAATATATTTTCTAAGGAGCACTTCATATTTTGCACCATAAATATCTTCCAACAAAAATCCCAGTAGTTCCGCTGCCGTATTAGAATGTGCAGGATTCAACCCAGGTTCTTCAATCAGCTTTACTGAATGAAGGTCTGTCAGAAATTTAGTTTTTGTATAGGAATCATGAAAATTTCGAATCTCGAAGATTTGAGAATCAGGATTCAAAGTTTTCATCTCCGGCATTTTTTCTGGAAGATTATTTGGGAGCCCCGAAGTTAAGTTGACCAAATATAAAAGTTGAATTGGTTTGCCGTTATATTGCAGGTTGGGATAATTTCCCTTAAGATATTTTCGGATATCATCACTTAGTTTCACCTTATGCTTAATTACAGCCTCCGCAAGTAACAAACTGGTAAATGTCTTGGTAACCGATCCTATTTCGTAAATGGTTTGATCAGTAGGCGTATTTTTTTTATCTCTTTGGACAACACCAAAATTGTATCTATAAGTTGAGTCATTTTTTATCACTCCAACTGAAAAACCTACTCGTGATCCGCTAGCTATAAATTTATTTGCAGCATGCGTTATAATCGAATCGATGGTTTGAGCATTTAAAAGGGAGCAAGTACAAATAAGGAGATTAAAGGATAGTACTAATTTTTTCATAACCTAATTATATTAAAATTCATGCCTGATATTAAATTTTTGATAATCAGATATATAGAAATCTATTGATTGCCGAATTGTAATAAAATCGAACAATCGGTGTTCACTTTTGATCTTTTATGACCCGTCCGGAAATAGCTATACATGTGGGCAAAGGCCTTTGTGCGCGACCCTTCGACAGGCTCAGGGTGACAGGCCTTTTTGGCATGCACATACCCTAATAACAAATGCGCCAAATAGGGGGGAAGCAATCCCCAAGAAGCAGAGCGGCTCTGTAAGTATGGGATTATTATGTACTTTTACAGGCCAATTCGAGACTATAAAGTCACGAGTACTCCACGCTTTTGGCCGTGGCTGCATTCTCGCGCCAAATGAGAATAGGATAGGTTTCTTGTTCTTTTTTGTAACTAAATGTTTTTGGGCGGGTCAAAGGTTTGATATAATTAATCGTGGTTCTAAATTTAATTGGCACCACACAAGATTTATTCGGCGGGGCTCCTTTAATTATACCGAGACTTATAATCATATATGAAAAAAACAATTTTCCTCGCCCTGCTACTTCTTCCATACTTTTCCAAAGCGCAAATCAGCCATAAGTATCTCATTAAAACCGGTAAACTGTTTGATAGTGAAACGGGAACATTTAAAATTGGTTTGGATGTGTTGGTTGATGGCAATAGGATAGAAGGCGTTAAGCCCGACAAGGATGTTACCGCCAATGAGAAGCAAGATCATCAGCTCATTGATCTTTCTAAATACACTATTTTGCCGGGCCTTATTGATTCGCATACACACCTGCTTTTTAGGGAAGAGCTGCATGCCGACATGGACTTTTCAACGCTTTCTTTAGAAAAGGTCTTAACCCAGCAGGGCGATGCTTACCGGGCCATTTATGGGGCTGTAAGAGCCAAAGCCTATTTAGAGGCGGGCATTACTTCCGTGCAGGATTTGGGTAACTCCGGTAAATTTGCGGATATAGCTTTGCGCAAAGCTATTGAGGATGGTTTAGTTGCTGGGCCACGTATGAGTTGTGCCGGACAGGGACTTTCCAGCGAAGGCGGCCAACTGCCCGGGCTGATTTACCAGCATCGCGGAATTGCAAATGATGAATACCGCATAGTAACCGGCCCTGTTGATGCCATACAGGCCGTACGTGAAAATGTTACTCAGGGGGTAAACGTGATTAAAATTTATTCCAACAATACCCCTAATCGTACCGCGCTTTCGGTTGATGAGATGCGGGCAATAGTTAACGAGGCGCATCGCTATCATATTAGGGTGACTGCTCATGCTACCGATAATCAGGCAGTTTACAATGCCGTAATTGCCGGGGTTGACGGCATTGAACACGGCTATGAAGTGGCGGACAGCACGCTTATAATGATGGCCAAAAAGAAAGTTATACTGGTGCCGACTGATGGCGATAGCACCATTTTTGCAAACTATGTGAAGATTGCCTACCCCGATGACAAAAACGCAGGGACACAAATAAAAAAGATGATAAATGCCCAGGCCAGCCGCCTGCAACGCGCCCTCAAATATGAGGTTATGATAGCTGCTGGCTCTGATGATTATATCGACGTAAAGATGCCTTACGCGGCTTGGTCTAAACACACGCTCATTGGTTATCACGAAGAAGGCGTAAGTATCCCACAAATCCTACAATTTGCTACCATTAACGCAGCAAAGCAGCTAAATATGTCTAACAAAATAGGCGCTCTCAAAACTGGTTTCCTTGCTGATATTGTCGCCGTGGACGATAATATTGATACGGATATACACGCAATTTTGAATATCCATTTTGTAATGAAGGATGGGGTGGTATACGTGAATAAGTAGTATGTCGGAGTCACGAGTACTCCGCGCTTTTGGCCTCGTGCCAAATGGGGAAAAATGGTCACAGGGGAGCAATAGAGGTTCATCTCGACGAATCAGGCTCATGCCAAATGATGGTTGACTTTAAAAGTGGTGTTTTCTTAACCTTGGATAAATTAGTGCCTTATCATAAATTTAGTATGGTTTAAAATCGCCAAAACTAAACGTCCCAATTTTTTAAAACCAAACGTCCTGTTTTTGTCCCGGTTTTTAAAAGTACAAAAGGTTTGTTTAGACGTAGGGTAATGCAATATTTTTACCCTTCAAAAGTTACTTTTTTTAAGACCTCGTTTTAAAAAGCCCCTTTAAATCATTAAAGGAGCTTTAAGTATTATTAGGCCGCTAAATATTATAAAAGAGGATAATCAATCAATTCCAGCTCAACCCCCTGTGTTTTTGTATCTTTGACTTTTAGAGCTTATAGTGCTACCCTTAAGTGAAATTTACCAACGCCGTTAACCTGTTTTCAGAAATTAAACAAATACCTGCTGTACTTAATCAAACGGTTTATCCATCTTTAAATGGGCTGAGAGGAATATCAATCATAATGGTAGTTCTTCACCATTTTATACTAAACTATAATCGTCATTTTGAAGATTTGATCTTTATAGGTCCTTTAGGAGTTGATATTTTTTTTGTGATCAGCGGGTTTTTGATAACAACTTTATGTATTAAAGAAAAAATAACAACTGGTACCTTATCGCTTAAAAAATTTTACATTAAGCGTGCTTTACGAATACTACCTGTTGCTTACCTTTATATTTTAGTTATATTTATACTCAATTGTATATTCAGCTTGCAAACTGATTTTTACAATTTTTTTTCTGCTATCTTTTTTACTGCAGATATATCGTATTTTCGTCGTCTGCACTTTGACTGGTTTTTGGCGCACTACTGGACACTATCTGTAGAGGAGCAATTTTACATTTTTCTTCCCTTTTTTGTCGAAAGAAAATTCCAGGTATACGTTGCCATCATATTGGTAATAGTGTTATTCTTACCAATCTTAATCTATCTGCAACGTTTTATTGTTATTTTAAATGTAGGCATAATAGCGGCCGCCTTACGGTTTTTGATAAAATTTCAAGGGATTGCTGTAGGTTGTCTATTTTCTATATTACTATTTAAAGGATATATATATATCCGCCGATTTAGTCTACCCATAACACTGTTATCTCTTTTTATGATTTTTTACCTTAGGTTCGATGCTCAATTGAGTGTTAGGTCATGTTTTATAAATTTAATTATATCGATGTTTATCGGCCTTATCATTGTCAATAATGTCATCCCTAAAAATAACTTTTTGTTTAAATTTTTAAATCTCAAAATACTTAACTTTATAGGTGTTTTGTCATACAGTATTTATATATGGCAGCAGCTATTCTTGTCTAACAATCCTAAACTCCCATTCATTCAATATCCCATCAATCTCATTTTATTGGCATCGGTTTCCTACCTGTCGTATTTTCATTATGAAAACTACTTTTTAAAAATAAAAAATAGTTTAAAGGGCCTTTAATGGCTTAAAATATATTAAAGCCTTATTTCAACAACCGCAAATGAATAAAAAGGGTAATCAATCAATTCCAGCGCAAAGCCCTGTATTTTTGTAACCTCGTTAACAATTTTTTCGGCATCATTGAGTGCAAACTCAATAGCCATCCCTTTTAAAAGCGTTACATCTGAAAAAAGGGGATTATCATTGCCATCCTGGATAAATACAACTCCACTTCCTGCAAACTCAAAAACCTCATTTAATTCTTGTGTTCCCGAACCAGGATATGTAAATGTTTTAACGTTCGTAACACCTCTAAACTGTTGGCCGGTTGCATAGGTCACACTGTTATAAGTAACAGATTGCGCCCCGGCAACTGAGTACAATACTCCGGTAGAAATTTCTCCGCTTACAACCTGGTATGCCATGATTAAGGTTTTAAGTTATTAACCCTGATATAATAGCGGATCTGAATAAATTTTGCATTAATTGGAAACTCCTGAACGCTTAAGCCTCCACGCATATAGGCCGGATCCCCATTTGGCGCAAGTATGCAGCCATGTTCAAAAGCGCAGAGCCCTCATGACTTTATAAAACTGACATCGACCTAAAAGAGTTTACCCTCTCGGAACTAACTAAAATACCCTAACCGTGCGAGAAGAATCAACCGCTACATCCCTTTCCCAATAGCCTCATAAACCACATCCTGAATCCTCGGGCGTATGTTTAGGCTGCCCAGTTTACTGCTTACGCTGGGGTGTACCCGGTTGCTCAGGAATATATAAACCAGGTTATATTTAGGGTCAACCCAGATACAGGTACCTGTAAAGCCGGTATGGCCATAGGCTTGGGGCGATGCCAGTTTTGAAGGGTAATGCCTGTCGGCAATAGGGTCCCAACGGTCGAAACCCAGTCCGCGCCTGCTTATGGGTGATTGTTTGGAGGTGAACAAGTCAACCACTTCGGGTTTAAAGTATTGCACACCGCCGTAGCTGCCGCGGTTCAGTAGCATCTGGTACAATATGGCTACATCATTGGCGCTGGCAAATAAACCGGCATGGCCGGCCACTCCGCCTTTAAGGGCCGCGGTAGGGTCATGCACATAGCCATCCAGCAAACTCTGGCGGTATTCCTGGTCGTTCTCTGTAGGGATGATCTGTGCCGCGCTAAACCTGCACAGCGGTAAAAAACCTGCGGTTTGCATGCCCAGCGGATTATAAAACTGCTGCTGCACGTACACGTTTTCGGGGGTGGAAGTAATATTTTCTACCACCTCCTGCATAAACAGCATACTTACATCACTGTATACATATTGCCCCGGTGTTTTAATGGGGGAGTTAAGCATATCGGGCAGCATTACATCTTTATAGTAATCCTTGCGCAAAAAATAATGGTCAGATACTTTGGTAGGGTAGGCGGCAGATGAATCGGTACTATGATCTGCTGGCTTTACCTTTTCAAACGATTGGATATCGGGAATCAACCCGGCCTGGTGCAGCAATATATCGCGCACTTTGATGTTGTTTTTATTGCTCCTGCGGGCAAGCGGAATATAATCGCCCAAAGTACCTTCCACGTTCAATTTGCCTTCATCAACCAATTTCATCGTCTCCACTGTGGTAGCCGAAACTTTGGTCATAGATGCCAGGTCGAATATATCGGTCAACTTATCGGGGATGGCATTTTCATAGGTATGGTAACCGTAGGCTTTGTTAAATATCACCTTACCATCCTTAGCTACCAGCACCACACAGCCAGGTGTAGCGCGTTGCATCATGGCTTCGCGGGCAATCTTATCTATCTCCAGTAAATTGTCGGCATTAATACCCACATCCTCGGGGACGGTATATTGCAGCCTTGTTTTATCGCTGATAAAACCCATCCCCTTGCCGTAAACGGGCGAATACGTTTTGGTCAGTTTTTGTGTAAGCGGAACGCCGCCAAATATGGCCTGTGCCGCGTATGATGCCGAAACGGACGATACCCTTTCTGTCCAGATCACCGGAGCAGTAACGTTATCCAGTTTACTTAACAATGGGCCATAGCCAAATGCGGCTACGATCACCGGTTTAATTTTTTGAGTGGTATTGATAAAGTCTATCAGCTGGGGGTTGCTCAGGTCAGCATCATTTACCTGTAATATAATGGTATTGTACCATTTAAGGTCGGCAGCCAGGTCATTAAACGTTTTATTGCCGGTATAACCGTTACCATCAAAAACCTGTATTTTGCTGTATTTATTAAGCAGGCTATCAAAGGTTGTAGCATATTGGTTGGTAAAATGAACGCTGGCAATTTTAAGGTCTTCCAGCTTTTGCAGTGGAATGGTGTATTGGGCGTTGTTGAGTAAAACTGTAGAATTTTGAACCAATCTTTCCTCTGCAACATAAGCTTTACCAGTAAGGGGCGGGTTTTGAGCACAAGCCGTATTAAATAATGCAAATCCAAACAACACAAAAGCAACACTGCCCCATTTATTTTTTATCATATACTTTTACTCCGTTTATATAGGTTTTAATCACTTTAACTGTTGGCAGCTCGGCGCCCTTCACTTTCATGATATCTTTATCCAATATCACAAAGTCGGCATATTTGCCGGGTTCAATGCTGCCTTTTTCCTTTTCTTCAAAATTGGCTTTAGCAGCCCAAATGGTTATGCCCTTTAAAGCTTCTGTCCTGCTTAAAGCATTTTCAGGCTGAAAGCCCCCTGCCGGGAAACCTTTCAGATCCTTGCGCTCCACCGCAGCATAAAACGTATACATGGGGTTAATGTTCTCTACCGGGAAATCTGTACCCAAGGGAATCCAGCCGTTTTGCTTTAACAATGCCTTGTATGCGTAGGCCGATTTTAATCTTTCGGCCCCCAAGCGCTTGCCTGCCCAATACATATCAGAAGTGGCATGAGTTGGCTGCACCGATGGGATAATGTTATTATCGCCAAAAAGTTTTACATCCTCCGGGGCTATTACCTGGGCATGCTCAATTCGCCAGCGGCGGTCGTTCTTGCCTTTTAAAACCGAGGCGTAAATTTTCAGCATCACCC
Organism: Mucilaginibacter sp. P2_A4; assembly: GCF_056405015.1. NCBI lineage: Bacteria > Pseudomonadati > Bacteroidota > Sphingobacteriia > Sphingobacteriales > Sphingobacteriaceae > Mucilaginibacter > Mucilaginibacter sp. P2_A4. The sequence goes on from NZ_JBFUCX010000016.1 coordinate 38,432, forward strand.
GGTTTGCCGAGTCGCCAATGGCGTGGGTACACATCTGGAAACCCTTGTCGGCTATTTTTTTTGCTACTTCTTCAAAATGAGCCTGGCTGCTCAGCAAAAAGCCGCTCCAGTTTTTTTGGTCGGCATAAGGCTTGAGCAGGCATGCGCCTCTTGAGCCCAAAGCGCCATCGGCATAAACCTTAAACGCCCTTACATTAAGGCCGGGTGTTTTAAAGGCGCCATGCTTAAACAGGTAATCGTAATTCTCGGCCCTATCGGCCAGCATGACGTACATGCGCATTTTTAATGAGCCCTTATGCTGCAAATCGGCAATGGTGTTGATCATGGTATAAGGCAATCCGCAATCATCCACTGTTGTTAACCCAACGGCGAAACAGTTTTTTTGTGCCGATAATAATGCGTTCTCTACAATAGGGGCCGATGGCTCGGGTATTTTTCGGGTAACAATCCCCATGGCATTATCAACCAATATACCGGTGAGTTTACCATTGATGGTTTCAATTTCGCCGCCATTAATAGTTTGACCGGGTTTTACTCCAGCGATATTTAAAGCTGCCTGGTTAGCAATTATGGCATGGCCGTCAACCCGGCTCAATATCACCGGCCTTACCGGGAACATGCTGTCGAGCCTGGCTTTATCCGGAAATTGTTTTTTTGCCCAGTCGTTTTGGTCCCAGCCGCGGCCTATGATCCAGCCATCGGTATTGCGGGTAGCGTACGCCCCTACCGAATCAATAACTTCGTTCCAGCTTTTGGTTCCGTCAAGGCTCACTTCCTGTAAGCCAAGGCCATATTCGTAAAAGTGGGCATGGGCGTCGATAAAACCGGGGTATACAGCGGCGCCTTTGGCATCTATCACTTCGTGGGCAAAATATTGCTGTTCCAGTGAATCGCTATTGCCAACGGCAATAATTTTACCATGATTTACCACAAAGGCAGTAGCAGTGGTAAAGGAACTATCAACTGTATAAACAACGGCGTTTTTTATTAAAAGATCGGCATTGTACTCTTTTTGCTTGCAGGCTACGGCCAAAAGCAGCAGTGCTGGCAATAATTTCTTCATATGGTGGTGGTTAATTAAGAGTCAGGAATCAAGAGTCAAGAGTCAGGAAAAAGTTACAAGGCGTTGATTTGCCTTCGTTTACCATTTTGTCTTGATTCTTGACTCTTGATTCCTGAGTCTGAATACATATACAATTATCAAATCATAAAGTTATGCCTTCAAATATTTAATTTAGCATCGAAAACGAAATTGAAGGGAATTTTTTTAAATGTCAGATATAATTCAGCTTTTACCGGATGCCGTTGCCAACCAGATTGCCGCCGGCGAAGTGGTGCAACGACCAGCATCAGCGGTAAAAGAATTAGTGGAAAACGCCATTGATGCCGGGGCCGGCAAAATACAGCTCATTATAAAAGATGCGGGAAAATCATTGATACAGGTTATTGATGATGGCAGCGGCATGAGCCCTACCGATGCCCGCATGTGCTTTGAGCGCCATGCCACTTCAAAAATACGCAAGGCCGAAGATCTGTTTGCCATCCGTACGATGGGTTTCAGGGGCGAGGCTATGGCTTCTATTGCCGCTATTGCCCAGGTGGAGTTAAAAACCCGCCGCCATGAGGACGAGTTGGGCACCTGTATTTTTATTGAAGGATCGGAAGTGATAAGCCAGGAGGCATGCTCTGCCAATACGGGTACATCCATATCCATCAAAAACTTATTTTATAATACACCCGCCCGCCGTAACTTTTTAAAAAGTAACCCGGTTGAGATGCGTCATATTATTGATGAATTTCAACGGGTGGCCTTAGCCAATCCGCAGATATTTTTTACGCTGCATCATGACGGGCAGGAGGTTTATCATTTACCTGGTGCCGCGCTTAAACAACGCATAGTTCACCTGTTTGGTAATAATTATAACCAACGGTTAGTACCGGTTGAAGAGGATACCAGCATCATAAACTTACGCGGCTTTGTTGGCAAGCCCGAGTTTGCCCGCAAAACCAGGGGTGAGCAGTTCTTTTTTGTGAACTACCGCTTTATCCGCGATGCATACCTCAACCATGCCGTGCTTACCGCCTTTGAGGAGTTGCTGCCCGATGATTGTTTCCCGTTTTATGTACTGTTTATTGATATTGATCCATCAAAAATTGATATCAACGTACACCCCACTAAAACCGAGATCAAATACCAGGATGAAAAATCTATTTATGCCATCATCCGCTCGGCAGTAAAACGTTCTTTGGGCCGGTATAACATTACGCCAAGTTTGGATTTTGACCAGGAGAACAGCATTGAGCACCTCATTACACAAAAACCGTTTGAAGATATTGTAGCCCCTACCATATCTTTCAACCCCGATTTTAATCCTTTTGCATCCGAGAAAAAAACCGCCCGCGAGGAGCACCCGTTTTTAAGGGATGGCGGCGATTACAAAAGTCGCGCTGTACCCGATAACTGGGATACCCTGTACGAGATCAGCAAAAAGGAAACCAACCTGCAGCAACAGATGCATGAGGAAAAAAGTATTGCTGTTGATGAGCAGGAGGTAAGCAAGCCAAGCGAACGGCAATTGTTCCAGATCCATAACCGATTCATTCTGTCGCAGATTAAATCGGGCTTTATGCTGATAGGGCAGCAGGCCGCTCATGAACGTGTTTTATACGAGCGCTTTTTACAGCAGCTGCAAAACCATTCGGGCGTAAGTCAGCAGAGTTTATTTCCGCAATCGGTAACACTAAACGGCAGCGATTTTGAGTTATTAAGAGAACTTTTGCCGGATATAAAAGCGCTTGGTTTTGACATCCGCGAGTTTGGTAAAAATACCGTTGTTGTTGAAGGTGTACCGGCCGAATTAAACAATGTAGATGAGCATGAACTGCTTGAACATTTACTGGAAGGCTTTAAAAACAATATGGCCATTTTAAAAGTAGATAAGCGGGATAACCTGGCCAGGTCGCTAGCCCGCAACGCTGCAATTAAAACAGGCACCAAATTATCATTAGAGGAAATGAACCAACTGATTGATCAACTTTTTGCCTGCCAAATGCCCAACCAGGCATTGAACGGTAAGCCAGTAATCAGTACCTTTACGTTAGCCGAATTAATGGAACGCTTTGAAAAATAGCCCTGGGCTTTTAATTATACTATGAACCAATACAGTCAATCACCATTTGCAAATATTACACCGGTTGTAAAAAACCTGTTGATCATTAATGTTTTGTTTTTTATAGGAACGTTTGTATTTGCCCGACTGGGGATAGACCTGGTTACCTGGTTATCGGCGTTTTATTTTAATTCGCCCTTATTCCACCCATGGCAAATTGTTACTTATATGTTCATGCATGCCAGTATTGGGCATATTTTTTTCAATATGTTTGCCTTGTTCATTTTCGGGCCAACCCTGGAGTATACCATGGGTTCCAAGCGTTTTTTGCAATACTATTTTATAACGGGTATTGGCGCTTTGGCTTTGCAAATGTTGGTACAGGCTATTGAGGTACACGGAGTAATAGGTGCTTTTACCATTGCCAACGGCGATCTTTCACCCTATGTTAACCTGGAGGGCTTTAACAAGCTGAGAGAAATATACGGCGGGGCTACTTTAGGTGCATCTGGTGCAGTTTTTGGGCTATTACTTGCGTTCGGCTTTTTATTCCCCAATGTGGAAATGATGATCATGTTTATACCTGTACCGGTTAAAGCAAAGTATTTGGTTACAGGATATATACTATTAGAATTATTTAGCGGTTTTGGGCAGTTTGCAGGGGATTCTGTTGCTCACTTCGCGCATCTTGGCGGGGCTTTATTTGGCTATATTATATTAAAAGTTTGGCGAATGGAAAGGCCTAACAATTTATATTAACAACAAGAGTTATCAATAAATAACGGTTAACTATCATGAGCACCCTTTGGCAAAATATCCACTACAAAATGCTGCGGTCGGGCAATAAGCTCAACCTGCTTATTGGCATCAACGTTATTGTTTTCCTGGCTGTGAACGTAACGGCTATTATTGAACAGCTTTTTACCGGCTTTGGCAACAGCACGGTACTTCTTTATAGCAATGAATACCTGCTGCTGCCGGCGTATTTCCCAAAACTGTTAACGCATTTTTGGACGCCCTTAACCTACATGTTCATGCATGCCGGCATATTGCACATCCTGTTTAATATGCTGTGGCTATATTGGATGGGCCAGATATTTGAAGAGTACCTGGGCAACAAGCGCACCATAGGTTTATATATTATGGGTGGCCTGGCCGGCGCACTGGCTTATTTATTATGTTTAAATTATTTGCCCGCGTTTTCCAACGCGCATGCGGCTATAGGCAGTACAATAGTTGGGGCATCGGCCAGCGTTATGGCCATTGTTGTGGCAACTGCTACCTTATTACCTAATTACACTATATCATTAATATTAATAGGCCCGGTAAAATTAAAATGGCTGGTATTTGTAATACTTGTAATTGATTTTCTGGGTATCATAGGCCCCAATGCAGGCGGCGAAATTGCCCATTTGGGTGGCGCTTTATTAGGGTTTATCTATATTAAACAATTGCAAAAAGGGCGCGATTGGATTACCGGTATTGCCAACATCTTCAAATCAAAGTCAAAATTAAAGGTAGTACATCATAATACCGGTAAAAACAGCATCGAGTATCCTCGTCAGGATGAAATTGACCGTATATTAGATAAAATTTCACAATCAGGCGTTGATAGCCTGAGCAGACAGGAAAAGGAAACTTTAGCTCGCGCAAGCAAGAATGAAAAATAAAAAAAGGGGGTTATCTTTCATTAGTAGAATTTTTTTATGGATAAACCTGTTTCTCTGTTTTGCATTAGTTATCAGCTATTTTGCACCTTACGTTAACCCTCAAAAAATCTGGATAATTGCCTTTTTTGGATTGGCCTATCCACTTCTGCTGTTACTTAATGTTATCATCATGGTTTACTGGCTACTGCGCAGGCGGTGGCAGTTTGCACTTTCGCTGGTAACTATATTAGCTGGCTGGAGTACGCTAAACAATAATATCGGCTTCCGTTCCGCTTCATCCAATACCCGCGTAGCCGGCTCAAATTGCGTGCGCATGATGACCTATAACGTTCATAATTTTAAACGCTATGGGGCAAAAAACGATATTTCGACCAAACATGAAATATTGGAGCTTATCAGCAGTCAGCAGCCGGATATTATAGGTTTCCAGGAGTTTTTTACACGTTACAAAGGCCAGTATGATATGCGGGATTCTATTGTTAAGATATTAAAAATAAGTAACTTATATTTTGAGCCTTTTAATTTCAATAGCCAGGAAGGTATTGGCATGGCCATTTTTTCAAAATTCCCTATAATAGCTAAAGGAATGATCCAGCTGTCTGATGATAAAGCCTCATCAAACCAATGCTTATATGTTGATGTAAAAAAGGGCGAAAAAATTTTTAGAGTTTATAGTGTTCACCTGCAATCTATAAAGTTTAATCCCGACGATTATAAATACATAGATAGTGTATCAAAAAAAGGGAAAACGGATATGCAATCAACCAGGAGACTGGGCGGTAAGCTTAAGATCGCGTTTATAAAACGCAGCGAACAGGTTTTTAAAGTTAAGGCCCATGCCGCAGCCTGCCCTTACCCGTACATTATATCGGGCGATTTTAATGATACCCCAACATCATTCGCGGTAAACCAAATGGCCAGTGGACTCAAAAATGCATTCCGCGAAAAAGGCTCTGGTTTTGGTCGCACGTATAACGGCGATTTTCCTAATTACCAGATAGATTATATTATGGCCAGTCCGCAGTTTAATGTGGCATCGTACCAGATCATCGAGAAAAAATTATCGGACCATTTTCCGTTGCGCAGTGATTTGATACTGAATTAGGTAAAAGAGAAGAATCAAGAATTAAGAGTCAAGAATCAAGAGTGAAAAGGAAACTGGAGAAGTTATGACCTATGAGTGACTTGAGTCAAGAATCAGGATTGCAAAGCAAGATGGAGAAGTTGTGATCTATAAGCGATTTTTTTCAGTCTTGATTCTTGACTCTTGGTTCTTGATTCTCCACCCTCCACCCTTGATTCTTGACTCTGTCCCACGACGGATTCTTGCATCTATATGATTAGCTTAAAATCGAAAAAATCGTAAGTTTGCCCTCATGAAACAAAATTTGTTTGTTTACAACACTTTATCCCGTAAAAAAGAAGAATTTAAAGCACTTAATGCCCCACATGTGGGCATGTACGTGTGTGGACCTACAGTGTACAGCGATGTGCATTTGGGAAACTGCCGTACCTATATTTCATTCGATCTGATGTTTCGTTACCTTAACCATCTTGGTTACAAGGTGCGTTATGTACGTAATGTAACCGATGCAGGCCATTTGGAAGGCGATGCCGGAGACGAGGGAGAAGATAAAATATCAAAAAAAGCAAAGCTTGCTCAACTTGAGCCTATGGAAATTGTGCAAAAGTACACCGTAGGTTTTCACGAGGTGATGCAGATACTGAACACGCTGCCGCCAAGTATTGAACCAACCGCCACCGGCCATATTATTGAGCAGATTGAGATGGTTAAGGTGATACTTGAAAAAGGGTATGCCTACGAGGTGGATGGCTCTGTTTATTTCGACGTTGAAAAGTATAACAAAACCAAAGATTATGGTGTATTAAGCGGTCGTAATTTGGAGGACTTGCTGAATAATACCCGCACATTGGGTGGGCAGCAGGAAAAACATGGCAAGCTTGATTTTGCCCTTTGGATAAAAGCAAAGCCAGAGCACCTGATGAAATGGCCATCGCCATGGGGAGTGGGTTTCCCGGGCTGGCATTTGGAATGCTCTGCCATGAGCCAAAAATACCTGGGTAATCAATTTGATATTCATGGCGGCGGGCTTGATCTTGTGCCTACCCACCATACCAATGAGATAGCGCAACATGTAGCCTGCTGCGGTAAAAATCCGGCTGTTTACTGGGTACATACCAATATGCTTACGGTTAACGGCCAAAAAATGTCGAAATCATTAGGCAACAGCTTTTTGCCGCATGAACTTTTTAGCGGCGAAAACTCTATCCTTAATAAAGGCTACAGCCCAATGACGGTTAGGTTTTTTATGTTACAGGCCCATTACCGTAGTACACTTGATTTTGGTAATGACGCTATGGAAGCCTCCGAGAAAGGTTTTAGGCGTTTGATGAATGCCTACGCCCTGCTTAATGGCTTAAAGGTATCAGCCAGCACCGAAATTGAAATTGAACCCCTACTGAACCGCTGCTACGCGGCCATGAATGATGATTTTAATAGCCCTGTGTTAATTGCCGAACTATTTGAAGCATCACGGATCATCAATTCGGTAAATGATGGTAAAATGAAGATAGATGAGGCAAACCTGCAACTGCTTAAAACCCTCATGAATTCCTTTGTACTGGATGTATTGGGCTTAAAAGATGAACAGGCCGATAATGACGACCTGCCAAAGGTATTAAACTTGATAGTGGAGTTAAGGAACGAAGCCAAAGCGAATAAGGATTACGCTACGAGTGATAAGATCCGCGAGGGCTTATCAAAAGTTGGTTTCCAGCTAAAGGATAGTAAAGAGGGGACCCTTTGGAGCAAAAGCTGATATTGAAAATCAGGAGATTTGCTTTACAATCAAAATAAAATAAAACAGGAGACTCCATTGGGGCCTCCTGTTTTATTTTGTCGGAATATGATCGTATTTATAAAGACTGTTGTTTGAATTTTTATCCCAGAGCTTCTTTAAAATCCGCCATTAAATCGTCCAGGTCTTCAATACCAACCGATAGGCGGATCATGGTTTCAGGGATCCCCATTTCGGCACGTCTTTCCGCCCCAAGCTCAAAAAATATGGTTTGAGCTACCGGGATAGCCAGCGTACGGGTATCGCCAAGGTTGCTTGATTTCACTACCAGCTGCAGCTTGTTTAAAAATGCAAGGCAGTCAATACTTTCATCCAGTTCGATGCTCATTAAGCCACCAAATTTGGCGAAAAGCTTACTGGCCCTATCATGTTGCGGGTGGCTTTCTAAACCCGGGTAAAATACTTTTTTAATTTTAGGATGGCTTTCAAAATAGGTAGCCAATGCTAATGCGTTGTTGCAGGCACGCTCCAGTCGTAAGGCCAATGTTTCTGATCCTACTGATATAGAGTGAGCGGCTTCGGGTGATAATGTGCCCCCGGCATCGCGCAAGCCTTTTTTTCGTACCTGGGTCATGCCCAGCGCCGCGGGTTTTACCTGTGCTTTAAAAGCAGGAAAGATATTAGGATATACGCTCCAGTCAAACAAACCGGTATCGGTAACACTGCCGCCCAAAGCATTGCCATGGCCGCCAATGTATTTAGTAAGCGAGTTAATAACCAGGCTGGCTTTTACATCAATAGGGTTAAACAGGTAGGGCGAGGTCATGGTATTATCAACCACGTATAAAATGCCTTTTTGCTGGCATAGTTCGCCAATGCCTTCCAGATCAACTATTTGTGTGGCGGGGTTAGCTATGGTTTCAACAAAAACAAGTTTGGTGCTTTCTTTTATTTCGTTGCGTACATTTTCCGCATCGGTGGCATCAACAAAAGTGATATCCAAACCCATATCAATATAGGTTTGAAATATGCTGCGGCTGTTGCCAAACAGGAATGAGCTGGCAACAATGTGATCTCCATGTTTAATAAGCGCCATGATGGTAGCCGAAATAGCGGCCATGCCGGTAGAGAATGCAATAGAAGACAAACCCTTTTCCATTTGGGTTACTTTTTGCTCAAGCGCGGTTACCGTAGGGTTGCCCTGGCGGGAGTATGCGTAACCCTTCTTTTTATTCTGGAAAATATCTACCAGATCCTGCACATCTTCGTGTCCGTAAGTAACCGAGGTATGGATGGGTTTATGTAAAGAACCATGTTCTGGTTGGCCTAAGCGGTCGGAATGTAGCAGGGTAGTTGTAAAGCCTCTTTTTGTCGTCATTGTGAACCTATTAGTAAAATAGAATAATAGCGGTTGCGAACTTAGCAATTATGCACCAATTTCACGAATTGGATCCAATTGACACAAATCTAATAGACACGAATTCCACAAATTGGATTGAATTGACACAAATCTGATTGGTAAAGGGTTTTGCTGAGGCGAATTTTATGGACACGAATTTCACGAATGATTTCGAATAGACACGAATTTGAAGCGTCGTAGTCTGCGCTGACGCAAATTGGTGTCTTTTATTATCTGTTAATCCGCTTGAATTCGTGAAATTCGATTCAATTTGTGAAATTCGTGTGCATAAAATTCGTGTCTATATGAGAGCTGTATTACAACGTGTTACTGAGGCAAGCTGCAAAGTTGATGGAGAAATTACTGGGCAAATAGGTGCCGGTTTCCTGGTGATGCTGGGCATTGAAGACGCCGATACTATTGATGACATTAACTGGCTGGCCAATAAAATTGCAGGAATGCGTGTTTTTGGCGATGAAAATGGTTTGATGAATAAGGCATTGGCCGATATTGATGGCGATATTTTGCTGATATCACAGTTCACGCTGTTTGCGCAGACCAAAAAGGGGAATCGCCCATCATTTATCCGGGCTGCAAAACCAGATAAAGCCATCCCGATGTATGAGCAGATGATAAAAACGCTGGAAACTATTACCGGTAGAAAAGTAGCCGCGGGAATTTTTGGGGCCGATATGAAGATCAGTTTATTGAATGATGGGCCAGTTACAATTGTGATGGATACCAGGGATAAAGAGAACCATTGATACACACCAATTTCACTAAAGGCCTCCGGCTTACGATTAGGTATCGTAATAAATTTCGGGGCTCCTTCTGTTGAATATCAACGAGTAATTATGTAGTACCCGCTGCATTTTAAAAATAGAAATTCAAGCTTATTTCAGCCAGTTCGAATAATTAATGGAATTCGCATCCGTCAGGTTCGTGAAATTCGGCTCAATTCGTGAAATTCGTGAATTATTAAAAATAATTTATGGAAATTAAAGAAGCGCAGCATCTTGTAGATAAGTGGATAAACACCATGGGGATCAGGTATTTTAATGAACTTACCAATACTGCTATTTTGATGGAGGAAGTGGGCGAGGTAGCCCGCATCATGGCGAGACAGTATGGTGAGCAATCATTTAAAAAATCGGATATGGAAGTTAACCTGGCTGATGAAATGGCGGATGTGCTTTTTGTGCTGATATGCCTTGCTAACCAAACAGGTATCGATCTTACCGATGCGCTTGAGAAAAATATGGAAAAGAAAAGTATCCGCGATGTTGACAGACACAAGAATAATGAGAAACTGAAGTAATAGTTATTAATATTATATATTGATTAATTAAAATAAACAAAATTAAATTCTGTTTATTTTAATTTTATATAATTTAATAAGGTAGGTTTCGTTTATTATCAATAACTAAATCGCCTTATTATGAAAGTATATCTCATTTTATTTACTTTATTATTAACGTTTTCTGCCTGTGGGCATAAAAATGTAGAAGAGAAAGCGGTGGTGGCCGATATGGCGATGGCTCCAGTTCCGCCAGTAAAGCAAAGTAAAGCAGGTTACGAAAGAGCGTATGATAAAAAAGCGTTTAATGACAAGGAAGCCTCTCCAAAAGAAACGGTTGATACATCTAAAAAGATAATTAAGGAGGGCGAGATCCGTTTCCCGGTGGAGAACCTGAAAGCAACCCGCCAAAAAATAGTTAACTCGCTAAAAAAACTGGGAGGCTATGTTGCCGAAGAAAATGAAACAACCAATAGCGATAATAATCAAAAGGAATATGATCTGAAAATTCGGATCCCTTCTAAAAATTTCGACTCATTCCTCGAAGCATTATCTGTCGATGCCGATCATATCGATACAAAAAATATCCGCCGGAGAGATGTTACTACTGAGTTTATTGACATCGCCACTCAACTTAAAAACAAACAACTGCTTGAGGATCGTTATCTTGAACTGTTAAAAAGGGCTACCAAAACCAGCGATCTTTTGCAGATAGAAGAAAAGCTTGCCCAGATCCGTACCGATATAGAATCAACCCAGGGGCAGTTAAATTATTTAAGCAGGCAGGTTGCCTACAGCTCACTTGATATTACTTTTTACAATAAGCAAACGGCCCAAATTGTTGACGAGGCATTTAGCTATAAATTTAAAACGGCTGTTTATGATGGCTGGAACTTGTTGCAAAACCTGTTTTTTAGCACTATTATGTTTTGGCCCTTTATAATTATAGCCGTTATTTTTTATTGGATGGTTAAAATATGGAGAAAGAAAAAGGGAAGGAAAGCGGAGTAAGTTTTGCTTTCTTTTATGTTTGATATTGTATGGGGCGGTGATACGCAATTCAAAGCCGTTTGGTCCTGTGTTCGCAATGGTTATATTGTATAAATAAAATGCAATTTACTTATATTAGTAAGTTAACGGTTTGGAACAGGGATTGAAGTAAATAAAAAATTGAACGCATATATCTTCCATATCACCCTCTATGACCTGGCCTTTCTGGGGGCGATATTTATCGGGTTCTCTTTCGTTCTGCAGTTGGGATTCGCCAAAAGGGCCAACCGGGCTGCAAACCGCTTTTTGAGTTTGGCCCTGGTTGTGATGGTGCTGTGGCTGCTTTGGGTACTGGGGAGGGATATCGGTCTTGAAGCCTATTTTTCTCATTGGAGCTGGCTGCCGCTGCAATTTTCGCTGGCATTGGGCCCGCTGATCTTTTTTTATGTTCTCAAAATAACCCGGCCTAAGTATCTATTTCGCTTTAAGGATCTCCTGCATTTCGGCCCGCTGCTGCTCGAACTGGGCGCCCTGGTGTTGGAGATAAAGGAGAGTATCAGCACGGGGGCGGCTACTTATCATACGCAGACCTTTCATACGCTGAACCCAATATTACAATTGCTGGCGTTTATTTCGGTCGGCGCCTACCTGTATGCGTCTCACCGGCAGATAGAGCGTTTTTACCGGGGCCTCAAATTTAACGGGGGCGATCGGTACCGGTACGAATTGCGGTGGCTGCGTAATTTACTAATAGGTTTCGGCCTGTTATGGCTATTGTGGATCCCTTTTACAGCCGCAGACTATTTTTATTACCATTACCAATTAAGTATACATGCTTATTATCCTTTATATCTCCTTTTGGCGGTAATGACTATTTGGATGGCGGCCGTAGCTTTTTTAATTCAGGAGGCTGGCGTTCCGGTCGACCCCCCTTCGTTTTTAAAGCAACCGCTTCCTGCAGAAATGAAACAAAGGGGTAATTGGCTAAAGAAAACCGTGCAAGCCAACCGGTATTACCAGGACCCGGAACTGAACTTAAGCTCGCTGGCTGAAAAGCTTGACCTTGGTCCTCATGAATTATCGAGGATAATCAATACGGTGCTCAAAAAAAGCTTTAATGATTTCATCAATGAATATCGCGTTGCGGACTTCGTTCAGAAAATGCAGGACCCTGCTTATGAACACATAACCCTGTTGGGCATTGCATTTGAATCCGGATTCAATTCCAAAACTACGTTTAACCGCACTTTTAGGCAAATGACCGGGAAAAGCCCCGCAGAATATAAGAACGATCTGAAAAAAGAGCGACCATCTTATAACTTGGAACACCCGACCCGATTTACAGCGGTAAATTCGAATCACGAAACCACTCCTAAGTGGTCTGATGAGAAATTAAACCGCAATTATATGTTTAAAAGTTACCTGAAAATAGGATGGCGCAACCTTACGCGCAATAAAAGCTATACCGCCATTAATGTTACTGGTTTGGCTGTTGGTATTACCGTTTGTATGATGATCTTTATCATTATACAATTTCAAACAAGCTTTGATACTTTTCACGCGAAGAAGGATCGTACCTATCGTGTGCTGACCGAATTTCATTACGCAGAAGGAGGAAATATTTCTTACAAAGCAGCTGTCCCTTTTCCAATGCCTTTAGGACTGAAAACGTCTTTTCCCCAAATAGAACAGGTAGCCCCGATCTTTGCCAGCCACGATGATCAGTTGTTGATTCTTGATAATAATGGAAATACGGAGAAAGATTTTAAGGAGCAGCACGGTGTATTTTACATGAACCCTTCATTCTTTAAAATATTCGATTTCCCGCTGCTGGCAGGTTCTTATGAATCATTAAAAGATCCGAACAACGTATTACTTACCAAAGAGATCGCTGAAAAATATTTCGGTGATTGGAAAACAGCAATAGGCCGAACCATTAAACTGCAAATGGGCGGCTATATGTTTGAACACGGCGTCGATGTATTAAAAGTTTCAGGGATTTTGGCCTCCGTACCTGCAAATTCAGATTTTCAGCTAAAGGTTGTTGTAGCCTATGGAACGGGTTTCACCGGGGATTATTTGTCAAAATCCACCGATTGGGACGGGAATGTTGCCGGTTTTGGTTGCTATATTTTGCTGCCGCCGAACACTTCTGCCGATAATTTCAACCAGCAACTAAGAACGTACTCCCACAAGGTAGAATCGCCGGGCAATACCGACAGGCATTTTATCCAGCCCTTAGATGCCGTGCATTATGATACGCAAGTGGGTAATTACAGCAACAAAACAATCAGCCATCAGCTGCTCAATGTATTGTGGCTTATTGCAGCATTCATCTTGTTGATTGCCTGCGTAAACTTTATCAACCTATCCACTGCGCAAGCCGTTAACCGGGCGAAAGAGGTTGGCGTAAGAAAAGTGTTGGGGAGTAGTAAATCTCAATTGCAGATCCAGTTTATCATCGAAACATTTTTAATAGTTATAAGCGCCGTAATACTCGCGGGCTTTATTACCATGCTTGCATTGCCTTATGTGGGGAACCTTTTGGAACTTTCGCTTTCATTCAACATTTTTAGCAATCCTGCAATTATCTTATTTCTTTTGGCGGTAACCATCGTAGTTACAGCGCTTGCAGGCTTTTATCCCTCTATTGTTTTATCGCGTTTCAGTCCGGTTAATGCGCTAAAGAGTAAGCTCACATCAAATGCAAACGGAATTTCGTTACGAAGAGGGTTGGTGGTGTTTCAATTCATCATTGCGCAGGTGCTCATTATCGGAACGCTCATCATTGTAAAGCAAATGGATTATTTTATGAACCAGCCGCTGGGCTTTGATAAAGACGCCATTATCAACGTTCCTTTCCGTGTGGATAGTCTTCGCCTCAGCAAGCTGGGTTATTTAAAGAAAGAATTATTGGCTGTAAACGGCGTGCAGGCGGTTACTTATAGTTCCAACACCCCGGTTGAAAATGGCACCGATCTGTGGAGCATTATCAAATATAATCATGCGGTAAAGCAAACAGACTTCCAGGTTATTACCAAATTTGCCGACAACGAATACGTATCCACTTACAAATTGCCGCTTATAGCCGGCAGAAATGTGAACCCGTCTGATACCACGGGAGAATTTCTGGTAAATGAGTCTTTGGTGAAAACTTTGGGACTGAAAAAACCAGAGGACATATTGAACAAGCATATGACCACCTGGCATGATCAAATCAAGGGAACTGTTGTTGGCGTATTAAAAGATTTCCATAACCGGTCTTTCCGCAATGACCTTGCACCATTATTGATCACCACCGACATTGCCATGTACAACCAGGTTGGTATAAAGCTGGCGACTACAAATATTTCTTCTACCATGCAATCGGTTAAAAAAGTATTTGATAAAACGTTCCCCGATTTTGTTTATGAGTACAAATTCCTCGATGAAAAAATTGGAAGTTTTTACAAACAGGAAAACCAGTTATCGCAGCTATATAAAATTTTTGCAGCTATCGCCATATTCCTTAGCTGTCTTGGTTTGTATGGTTTAGCCTCATTTATGGCAGTGCAAAGAATAAAAGAAGTGGGTATTCGTAAAGTGCTTGGTGCTACCGCGGGCAATATCGTTTATTTATTTTCAAAAGAATTTATCATCCTCATTGCAATAGCCTTTGCCATTGCTGCACCCATTGCATGGTATTACATGCACCAATGGTTGCAAGCGTACGTTTATCGCATCAACATCAGTTGGTGGTTATTTGCTGCAGGCGGATTTGCGGCAATAATTATTGCACTTGCAACGATAAGTTTCCAGGCAATAAAAGCAGCAATAGCAAACCCGGTGAGAAGCCTGAGAAGTGAGTAGGCATTTGCCGCAGTATTAACAGGAGATTTGGGTTAAATGCAATAAGATGTTTTCGGCGTTGAAATGCAGGAGGGCTTCATGTCCAAATCGGGTATAAGTCCGGAAGTGTTATCCGGACTTATATCGATTTTATCTCAACTTTACCAGCCGTTCGCCTTCCAAAACCGGAATGGCGGTGGTGATATCAATTTGCAGGCAAAACTCAATGTCTTTTTGGATGCCCAGTTTTTTCAACCTTTCGCCGTGCGATGTTTTTTTAAGGTAGTCGTTAATATCATGCTTGCCTAACTGGTAAAGATCATTTGCGGCAATAGCGGCATCATCCAGCTCAAAACCATCTGTTTTTAGCTGGTCTATAACGGCTCCGGCAAACAGGGTATCTTCCAGGTTGAAATTGTTTTTCCAGCCGGCACATACTAATAAAATATTTTCATCCTGATTTTTTAGCCAGGTGCTAAGCGCGGTAAGGTTCAGGAATGAGCCTATAACAATTTTTTTGGCCGCGCGTGATAAATGCAGCGCATGGGTACCATTGGTGGTAGTAAGCACAATGGTTTTACCTGCCACTTTTTCTACCGTGTATGAAAATGGCGAATTGCCAAAATCAAAGCCATCAACTACCTTTCCGTCGCGTTCTGCTGCCAAAAGGTAATCCAGCCCTTTCTCTCTATACGCGGAACACTCCTCAACCTGTGATACCGGAATAATAGCCTCAGCACCGTTTTCAATACCATAACATATAGATGACGTTGCCCTGAAAATATCAATAACCACTACAATATAATCCTCCACATTAAAAAGTGGTATTAAAGCTGGAGTAAGACAAACGTGTGCCGTCCGCCCCCCTGAAGGGGTAGTGCTATTTTGAGTTTCTGTAGACATAATTTTAAATTAAACTGAAAAGGGAACTATTGTTTATAGTTCCCTCTTTAGGGGGGTAGGGGGCTTACGCCTTGTAAAATGGTGGCTTTACAATTTTAGCCTTTACCTTGTTATCTCTAATGCTGATGTAAATTTCGGTGCCTTCTTTGGCAAATTCGGTTTTTACATAGCCCAGGCCTATGGCTTTTTGCAGGGAGTGCGATTGTGTGCCCGATGTTACCTTACCTATGTTATTACCTTCAGCATCAACAATGGGGTAATCATGACGCGGAATACCACGGTCGATCATTTCAAAGCCTACCAGCTTTTTGCTTACGCCAGCTTGTTTTTGCTGTTGCAGTGCTTCGGCGTTGGTGAAGTCTTTATTAAATTTGGTAACCCAGCCCAGGCCGGCCTCTAAAGGTGAAGTAGTATCGTCAATATCGTTACCATAAAGGCAAAAACCCATTTCTAAACGTAAAGTATCACGGGCGCCCAGGCCAATTGGTTTAATGCCAAATGGCTCGCCGGCTTTAAATATCGCCTCCCAGATCTGGCTGGCATACTGGTTTTCGAAATAGATCTCAAAACCACCCGCGCCGGTATAGCCTGTAGCCGAGATCACTACATTATCAACACCTGCAAAGGTTCCTTTTTTAAAGGTGTAGTATTCCATAGATACCAGGTCAACATCGGTAAGGCTTTGCAGCGCCTCGGCAGCTTTGGGGCCTTGGATGGCCAGCAGTGAGGTACGGTCTGATATGTTTTTCATCTCAACGCCGGCAGTGTTAAACTTAGATATCCAGTTCCAGTCTTTATCAATGTTTGATGCGTTAACCACCAGCATGTAAGTTTTCTCATCTATACGGTAAACCAACAGGTCATCAACAATGCCGCCATCTTCATTAGGCAGGCATGAGTATTGTACTTTGCCATCGTACAGTTTGGAAGCATCGTTACTGGTAACACGTTGTATTAGGTCAAGCGCGTTATCGCCTTTTAAAATAAATTCGCCCATGTGGCTTACGTCAAACACGCCAACGGCTTTGCGAACGGTTTCGTGTTCGGCGTTAATACCAGCGTATTGTACGGGCATATTATAGCCGGCAAAGGGTACCATTTTGGCACCTGTTTTTATATGGATATCGGTTAAAGCAGTATTCTTCATGCAAACTGTATAATAAGCCGCAAAAGTAATTATTTCTGAGTGGAATTGGGAAGGAGGATGGAAATTAAGAGGTGACTTATCAGCCGGTCGGTTTACTCATCGCGACACCGCTAATAAAAGAAAATTGTCATTTCGAACGAGCGGGGGCGGATTGAGCGTAAGGGCGAGGAGAAATCCTATACAATATGCATTGTTCGTTAGTATGTTGTATAGGATTTCTCCTCGTACCTCGTTTGAAATGACAACGTTTTTACCGAGAAATAGAAGGAGGTTTCCACACCAGCAGTTATACTTTAGCTGCCTTTTCTAAATTTTTATAAAACTTAACCAGGCCTTTGGTAACCTCATTTACATCATGTTGCTGCTCTATCAGTTTACGGGCGTTTAAGCCCACGCGGCGGCAAAATTCTTCGTCGGTAATACAACGTTCAATGGCGTCATAAAATTCCTGCTGGTTATTGGCAATCAAAATGTCGTCACCATGGGTAAAGTTGATTCCCTCGGCACCTAACGAGGTTGATATAATGCATTTTTGCATGGCCATGCCTTCCACAATTTTTACCCGCATCCCCCCGCTTGATAAAAGCGGGACTATCATGATGGCCTTACTGTTCACAAACTCAAAAGCGTCGTCAACTTCGCCCTGTATAAATATTTTGCCCATCACCTCATAGTCGTCATAGCGCTCGGGGATGTTATGGCCTGCCACATAAAACTTCACCCGCAGATCGCCTTCAGTGAGGTCTTTATAAAAATTATCAATAAACCATTCTATTCCTTCGCGGTTGGGCAACCAATCCAACGATCCCAGGAAAAACAGGCTCGGAAATTCGGTTTTGCTTAGATCAGGGTTGTACCTGGTTAAATCAATGCCAACCGGAAATATCTCCACCGGGATAGTGGTTCCATAGGATAGCATCGTAATCTTATCTTCGGATGTGAATACCGCTATAGCATCAAATTTATTAAGCTGCTCCAATTCATAATCCTTAATACGTTTGGCCAGCATGCGCAGGTACCATTTTTTAAACAAGTCGCTTTTTTGCTGGGCCAGCCTTTGCCAAACCTGGTGCTCAATATTATGTGAACGATAAATAAGCCGGGCCTTAGAAAACTTGCGGATAGATGACAGGTAGGGAGTAACAAATAAACCCTCAAATTGCACAACATCATAAGTTGTTTTCTTTAACTCGCGGATAAGCAGTTTTTCAAATTCGGCATTATAAAAGCGATCAACATTGTTTGATTTTTTATTGAACAGGTTTACCACCGCATCAACCATTGATATGTTGATGTTGATCTTATACGAGGTATAATTTATTTTATCCTGCAGCTCATCTTTCCCATGCGAGTTTCCATTGTATTTTTCGGCGTTTAATGATACCAGCGATACATCATGGCCTAAGGCGATCAAGCCTTTTATGGTATTGCACACCACTATGGCATACCCGCCATTTTGCGGAAATGGGACACGATGTGTTAAAATAAGAATCTTCAAATGATTGATGGTTTGTCACAAAAGTACCATCCTGAACGTGGTAATCAAAGTATCTTTAAAAAATACTTAGCTGTGGATCGCTTACTCTGAAAGTTTTACGATGGTATGGCGTAAAACCTATTTTCATTACCGTTTCGCGGTGTTTTATGGTTGGATAACCCTTATTGGTATGCCAATCGTACTCGGGATGTTCGGCGGCAATTTGCAGCATATAATCGTCGCGGTAGGTTTTGGCCAATATGGATGCTGCCGCTATGCTGAAATATTTTCCATCGCCCTTAATAATGCACTCATGCGGGATGTTTGGATATTTTTTGAAGCGGTTACCATCAATGATCAAAAATTGGGGTGCTATATGCAGTTTTTCAATGGCTCGGTGCATGGCCAGGAATGATGCATTGAGGATGTTGATCTCATCTATCTCAAAATTATCTACCGATGCTACTGCAAAGGCAATAGCCTTTTCTTCTATCACGGTACGTAACTGGTACCGTATTTCTTCAGATACCTGTTTCGAATCGTTGAGTAGGTGGTGATCAAAATCATGGGGGAGTATCACGGCGGCGGCAAATACCGGCCCAGCAAGGCATCCGCGACCAGCTTCGTCACATCCTGCTTCAATCAATTCATATTGGTACCTGGCTGCTAACATCCGTGCAAATATAATAAGAAGTATCAGGTAGTTAGTATCAAGACAGGAGAAGTATCAAGTCGTTAGTATCAAGTATCAAGACAGGAGCTATAATTCGTGCAATTCGAAAAAATTAGCGGGAATTAGTGTGTATTAAAAGATCCTTAAAGTAAGCAGGGTGATATCATCTATGGGCTTGCTTTTGTGTACCAGATTTAAATGATCTAAAAGGGCGTCGTTAAAATTATCTGGTGTGAGGCTGCCATGGGATTTTACAAAATCAAGCAGTTTGTCCTCGTTCCAAACCTTGTTGGTGGTTGATTCAAAATCCATCAACCCATCGGTGTAGTTTACAATCAGGCTGCCCGGCTCTATATCAATTTCGCCCTCATTTAAAAAGGGAAGTTCTTCAAAAACGCCTATCATGGTGGTGCCCAGTTTTAGTGGTATGGCGCCTCCGTCGGAGTAGAGTATGGTAGGGTTGTGGCCCGCGTTGATATAATTAAGTTTGCGTTTCTTTTGGTTATAACGGGCCAAAAAAAGTGTTATAAAACGCTCGCCTTTGGTGTTGTTGAGTACTATCTTATTCAGGCGGTCGATGATATTGGTCAGGTCGTCTTCCACCGCTGCCCAGGCATGCAGGCTGGCCTGGAAATTGGCCATCAGCAGCGCTGCCGAAATTCCCTTACCAGATACATCGGCAATACACCACAGAAATTCGTTTTCGTTAAGGCGGATAAAATCAAAATAATCGCCGCCGATGTTTTGATGCGGCAGGTATTTGGCCCCAACTTCCACATCAGCATCCTTATGGATTTTTAGTGGGATAAGCATGTTTTGTACCTCAACGGCAAGCTCCATTTCGCGCTGAAAACGTTCTGATTGTAAGCGTTCGCGAAATAGTTTTTTATTCTCCAGGGCCACAATGATCACATTCATCAGGGTTTGAATGAAGTTAAGATCGTTGCCCAGCATCTCGCCCGATGTATTAAAATCGCCGATAAGCGCGTAAGCTAAGGCCTTGCTTTTATGATATATGGGGATAAAGTAATTGTACTTTCGCAGGGTATGGTCTTCATGATCAGCTATCGCTATAGGCGATTTTACCTTGCTTAATTTATTGCAGGCCTTGCTTAAAATCATCGACGATTCTATATCGCCGCCGTATTTGGAGATGCATACAAACTTATTTTCCTTTTCGATAAGAAAACGCAGCTTGCCCACCTGCAGGTAATTTTGCAGGATAACCTCAAGCATTTGGATAAGTATCGGGGTGGCAGTATTCTTATTAATGGCCCTGGTAATCTCCAATAAGGAATTTAATTCTGATTGTCGCTTCAGCAACAGCCTGATTAATTCGTCTTCGCCAGAACTATCGTCTATATATTGCATCTGTTTTTAGTACGCTGACTAAAATAGAAAAAATATTTTCAAATGCGTGTACTTTGTGATTTTATATCGAAGGCATCGCGTAAACCAACGGTAACCAGGTTAAACGCGTACACCAGCAGCATGATAGCAATGCCGGGAATAATGGCCAGGTAAGCCGAGTCCATTACAATATAACCGTAATGTTCTTTAATCATGCCGCCCCAGGTAGGCATAGGCGGTTGCGCGCCAAAGCCAAGGAAACTTAAACCGGCCTCAAGTAATATGGCCGACGCAAAATTGGATGAGGCCAGTACCAATATTGGGCCGGTTATATTGGGTAAAATATGTTTGCTGATAATACGGGCATTGTTAAAACCCAGGGCACGGGCAGCCTCAATATACTCCACCTGTTTAAGGCTCATCACCTGCCCGCGTACCAGCCGGGCCACCTCAACCCACATGGATAGGCCAACCGCTATAAATATTTGCCACAGCCCTTTGCCAAGAGCAAAAGATATGGCTATAACCAGCAGCAATGCCGGTAACGACCATAATATGTTCATTACCCAGCTAAGCGCGGCATCTATCCAGCCGCCAAAGTAGCCGGCTATTGCGCCGATGGTTACCCCTAACAACATACTAATGATAACCGACATAAGCCCAACAGCCAGCGAAATGCGGGTACCCAGCAACAGCCTGCTCAGCATATCGCGGCCATAAATATCAGTACCCAGCCAAAAGGTTTTGGTGATTATTTGTTCACTTTTTATTTTATCGGCAAAGTGCTGATAGATTTCGGCTGTTTTTTTTGAGGAGATAGCAGGGTTTAGTAGTACCATGCCATAATGATAGCGGGGTTTAATCCCATTCACTACTTCAAAAATATTATAAGCCTTTTTATCGGGCTTGTCCTCATCGCCAATATATTCGTTTACATGAATAGAATCCTGCTTAAAATAATACCCGGTAATAGGGATCTCCCTGTAAAATGACGATTGCCCAAAAAACATCCTGCTCAAGAAACCAACAGTATCAACCTGTTCGCTTTTGCGTATACGCAGCATGGTAAACCGGGCTCCCGGCTTTTTGATGCTCAGCTGTATGGTCATGTTATTGGCATGCGGCGTTTGATCAGGCAATACAAGATAACCTAATATGGCTATCAGCAGCGTAGTTGCGATAAAAGCAAGCCCGCCCATGGCAATTTTATTAGGCTTAAAGGCGATCCACGTTTGTTTTGAGGGGGTAAGCTGGGCCAATAGTTAATAGTTCCTTTTGGCTAAATATCGTTTAATTAGGTACAATAAGCAATTAGCTTTGTACAAATTACATTGATATTAAAAATGAGCGCTATTTTACCTCGCGGCCTTTCCATTGGTACTTTTTATTGCTGCCTACCAGGCCCATCATAATAAGGTAAATTACATGTGCAGGTATGGTTATAATAAGCAGGCTTACCAGGTATCCGCGTTTAAAAAAGTTAGTAACCGGCAGCAGGTAAATAGCTTCAAACAGGTATTTTAATAAAAACTGTGTCAAGAAAAGTTTAAAGAAATATACATCATAAAAACCCAGGCAGGCGTTTAGCAATATGGATACATTAAAAAGCCAGAAACACATGCCAATAGCTACTATTTTTTTATCCTTATACTTTGTAAATTTTGAAGCCCAGCGCTTCCTCTGCTGCAAAAACTCTTTTAAGTTGGGCTTTGCATGGGTATAAACAATAGCATCTGTTTGTTTTAAAAAGCCAATTTTGCCGGGGTAGCGCACCGCTACTTTTTGCAGCAGTAATTCATCATCGCCAGATGCTACATCATCAATTCCGGTAAAGCCACCAACTTCATTAAATACATCTTTACGGTAGGCCAAATTGGCACCATTGCAGGTAGATGCCCGGCCATTGCCAATAAATGCCGCACCTATACCTATAAGAAAAGAAAACTCCAGGGTTTGCATCAGCTCAAATACCGATTTCTCTTCAAAAAAAGTTACCGGGGCTGAAACCATTACCAGGTCCTGGCTTTGATAGTAATTTACTATAGTTGATAACCATTTGCTACCCATGCGGCAATCAGCATCGGTAGCCACCATTAAATCGCCAGATGATCGTCTAATGGCTTCTGTTATCGCCTTTTTTTTATAGGAGTTAAGTGGCTTATCCTCGTTCAGTTTCATCAGGGTTATGCCCTGGTCTGCATAGCTGGCGATAATTGCAGCAGTATCATCAGTGGAGTGATCATCAACAATAATAACCTCTAACAGGTGTTTTGGATATTCCTGTGCTAAAATATCTTCAATAGTTAAATGTATCCGCTCTGCCTCATTACGTGCAGCAATAAGTATGGTAACCTTTGTGTTAAAATCGGCAATTGTAAAGGGAATTACCTTAATATCAAACCATCCTTTAATTAAATAAATAACAAGTAACAGATATAAGCCTGTTAATAATAACGAAATTATACTAAGCGTTGCGATCAAAGAATTTGAGTTTAAATACAAATAAAGAGCCTAAAATAGCAGGAATAAATAAATTTATGAGCCATATAGACGATACACCGGCTATTATGGCAAATTTTTGATCGGTGATATAAACAAACAGGTGCGATGCTGTAAAGCCACGTACACCAATATCAAAAAGATCAAGAGATGGTACAATGGAGGATATTAAAAAAAACAGCATCAACATCATCAGCATAGAGAAAATCGGGATCTGTGGTATCAGCATCTGGAAAACCAAATAATACTGCAACGAGAAGGTAGCATACCGGGCTACGCTGAAACCCATTGTTTTAATAAGCTCATGGGTTTTATATTGACCCATGATTGCAAAAAAGCGGTGATATTTTTTAACCAGGGGGATGCTATCAAACAGGCTAACCACCCAATTGATATGGAAATAGATGATGAGCTGCAGTGTTGCCAAAACAGCGCCCAGGGCCATTACACCTATAAGCAACCAGGAATAATCATGTATATAGCGGCATATAAACCAGATGATAGAAACCGCGCCTAAAACATTGGTTACGGTGCCCTGGCTAAATGAGCCAACACTCATGGCAAAAATACCGGGAATGCGCTTGCGATTGGGTAAAAACATTACCCGGCCACCATATTCGCCCAATCTGTTTGGTGTTGTTACCGCCCAGGTAAGACCGCAAAAAACGGCTTCCACCGCTTCCCAAAGCGTTATATCAATAAGTGTTTTGGTAACATAGCGCCATTTTAAAGCCTCCAGAAACCAGTTAACAAACATGAGCATTACCACAAAAAACATGGTGATAATTACCCGGGTGATACTTAAATGTGATGCTAAAAGCTCAAAGGCTTTTAAGTCGTTGTTTTTTTTGGAAAACTGCCTGTAGATAAACAATGCAGCTACAATTAATATACCGGCCTTAAGTAAATAGGAAACTATTTTTTTGGTAGAACTAGTCAAACAGATAAAAATTTATGCAATGTTACGAAAAATGGGGCGAGGTTTAACCCGCCCCATATAACACAGCATAAATACTTTTGTTTATTTCAATCTCGCTTTTAAAAATGCAATGGTATTGGCATAAGCATCCCGGGTGGCCTCGCTGTTATAAGCGGGACTGCTTGGGTTTGCAAAAGCATGATCGGCATCATATTGGTGCAGGTACAGCTTTTTGCCTGCTGCTTTCATATCATCATTAAATTTGGCAACAACTTTGGGGTTTATCCATTGATCTTTATTGGCAAAGTTGCCCAGTACATCGGCATTTAAAGTTTTTAATCGCGCTATGTTTTGCTCGGGCATGCCATAGTACATTACGCTGCCTGCCAGTTTTTTACCCGCCAATAAGCCGGTTTGCAAGCTCCAGCCGCCACCAAAACACCAGCCTATTGTGGCAATATGCGCTCCTGCACCGGTATATGCTATGGCGCCGTTAATAATGGCTTTGGCCCTGTCTTCATTTACGGCCTGCATAAATTTACCTGCATCCTGCGGGGTAGTAGCAATTTTGCCATCGTAAAGGTCAAGGTCAATAACGTTCACGTTGCCCAGATCGTTGTATATCTTTTCAGATTCGCGTTTAACAAAATCATTTAATCCCCACCACTCGTGAATTACCAGGATGTAATTTTTACTTGGTGTTTTAGCTTTTAGCAGGTATGCCGTTGATTCTTTGCCATCGGGTGTTTTATAGGTAATATTTGTGCCGATGCTGCTTTGAAAGCGGATGGGCAATGGCTTTAAATGCGCCATTTTAAATTTGGAATCGGAGGCCAGCATGGCAAACCGTTGTGTGGCCGATGGGTTACTGCAGCAAACCACTTTGCGCTGTGCAAATGCACCGCTGCAAAAAATGAAGAGTAGGGTAAAAAGAGTACGCTTTTTCATGGTTGGATGTTTTGTTAATAACAAATACGTTGATGAATTAATTTGCGTTGCCTTAAACTTAACCGGTAATAGCAAGGGGGGATCTCCATATTTTTTAATGGGGATCCGCTTCCTCAAAATTACTGTTTAATATACCTTTTCCAATACAATTTTATGCTGAGATTAGAGGAGGGCAGATCAGGGAAATCGTTTTAAATTTATAGCGACTTATCCATCAGTCTGAGGTAGTTCAAAGTTAAAAAGCGGCATGACGTTGTGTTTTTTTTAAGCGATTTCCCTGGGGGCAGGTTCTTTATTCAACCGTCCAGGCACTAATTCCGTATGCAGCTAAATTTACTTCAAGTTTGCCATCAATAATATTAGTAACATCTTTCCCGATAAAATTACCAGTCTTTTTTTCTTGTAAGCCAGCCGCTTCCACAGTTGCTGCCTGTTGCTTATCTGATAAATTGACAACCACTATAACGGCCTTATCCCCATCCTGCCGGATAAATGAAAATACCTGGTCGTTATTATTGATGAGGGTTTTGTACGTTCCGCTAACTATAGCCGGATTGGATTTGCGCAGGCGGATCACCTCCTTATAATAATTAAAAAGCGAATTGGGATCTTTTCGTTCCTCTTCAAGGGATATGCCATCGTTGGGCTTATCATCATTAAACTGATCCTTATACGGGCCGGTTTGCTTGTACCAGTAAGCCATTCCTTTGCCTTTGTCTGTTGCATACCATTCAAATGCCTGTCTGTCGGGGATTTCATTGGCATCGGTGGCTCCGAAATTGGCGCTAGAGCCTGTCATGCCTAATTCCTGGCCGTAGTAAATAGATGGTATGCCGCCCATGAGCAGGTTAAGTGCGCAGCCTACTTTTAGTTTGGCTATATCACCTTTAACAGCGGTACTAAAACGGGGGATATCATGGTTTTCAATAAATACCACCTGTTGTTTGCCTGCAGGGTTCATGGCGAGGGTTGAATCGGCGTTGGCTAATAAAAGATCCTTCCTGAACGAGCGGATGGCGAAAGCGAGTCTTAAACCAAACACGCGGTCAACGCCGCCTTTCTCCAGGTAGTCCAGCCCTAAACTAAACCAGTTGGCCTGCTCTGCAACTATTTTTATTTTAGGGTTGATGGCTCTTAGTTTACCTAATAAAGGATTCCAGAAAGTATCAAATAAATGCGGCAGTGTGCCTTTATTATCCAGGTTATCCATCATATGGTCCAGCCTGAAACCATCTACACCATCATCAAATTTACCGTCCTTATTCGGGTCGAGCCAGTAGCTGAACAGTTTTAAATTATATTCCTTTGATTTTTCGCTGTTTAAATTGGCGGTGGTGATTTTATGGGTTATACCATCATAGCCTTTTAGGCTGGTTAAGTTATATACAATGGTTGATGGTTTTTTATTCTCCTTATCGTCCCATATAATATAATCGGTGTACTCGGATTTTGGGTTGCCGAACGCGTCCTTCCACCATTTGGAATCCTCGGTAACATATTGGGTTTCCATATCCATATAAAATTCCATGCCCCTTTTGTGCAATTCTTTAATCAGCGCCAGGTAATCGTTCAGCGTGCCATATTTAGGGTCGATCTTTTGAAAATCGATAGCAAAGTAATTATGGTAATAAATTGATTCATAAAGCGGTGTGCACAAAATGGAGGTTACCCCAAGCTCCTGCAGGTAATCCAGTTTCTGCCTTATTCCGTTCAAATCACCGTGACTATCGCCATTGCTATCAAAAAAGCTCCGCTGAAAAATATGGTAAATAATCTCGTCGTTATTGCTCTGGGGTTTATTGCGCTTCAACCCGGCACGTGAGGATAGTGCAATGCAAAGCAGGCAGGCAATTGCAACAAGTTTTTTTATTTTCATGGAGTTATAATTGGCTGCCAAAACAACAGAAATAAGTACTAATATACAATGAATAAACAGTTTATTTAATAGCCTATCTTATCATTAAAAATAGTCTTTATTACTATGTTTTTGCTTTTGGTAATAATATATGGATTATATACTCCACATATTGGCCAATTTTACTGTGTTTTGACGGCCGTAGTAGTATTAATTTTGCACATTATACTTCCTTAATTATTTAGGCAATAAACTACGCGTAATAATAAAACCCTGAAACCTGCTATAACGATAATTCAACATGCCCATTACCTGCAAAGCTGCCATTACGAATGGCGACGGAAGTTTTACTATTGAAGATATTGAAGTTCATGACCCGCAGGCCGATGAAGTACTGGTAAAGATTATGGCCGCCGGCCTTTGCCATACTGATCACGACTCGCTGAGCTGGGGTAAGCAACTCATTATAGGGCATGAAGGTGCCGGTGTTGTTATTAAAACCGGCAGTAAAGTTACCGGCTTAGCGCCCGGCGATAAAGTGATATTAAACTGGGCCATGCATTGCGGCCATTGTTTTCAATGTTTAGCAGGTAATCAACACCTTTGCGAGGTGGCTTCGCCGGTAGCGGCGGGTGGCAACGGATATACGCCTGGTCACGCACATCCATCGGGCACCACATTAAATGGTTTGCCGGTTTTGCGCTCGTTCAATATTGGTACCCTTGCGGGCTACACGCTGGTAAAAGCATCGGCAGTAGTAAAAAACGCGTCGGCAAGTATGTCATTCCCGGCGGCAAGTATCATTAGCTGCGGTGTGATGACGGGCTATGGCTCGGTGCTGAATGCTGCCAAAGTAAAAGTAGGGTCTTCGGTAGTAGTATTGGGCACCGGTGGGGTAGGGCTTAATGTGATCCAGGGTGCAAAAATAGCGGGAGCGGCGATGATCATCGCCATTGATATCAACCAGAATCGTTTAAACATGGCGGTTAAATTTGGAGCCACCCATACACTTTTGGCCTATAAAACGGATACCGGCCTGTTACAGGCCGCCCAGAAGGTAAAAACCATGACCCATAACCGGGGTGCCGACTATGCTTTTGAATGTACTGCCATCCCGGAGTTGGGCGCAGCCCCGCTGGCGATGGTGCGCAACGCGGGTACCGCTGTACAGGTAAGCGGTATTGAGCAGGATATCACCATTGATATGCGCCTTTTTGAATGGGATAAAATTTACATCAATCCACTATATGGCAAATGCCGCCCGCAGATAGATTTTCCTGACATTGTACAACATTATGAAGACGGGAACCTGATGCTGGAAGAAATGATTACACGTACCTATAAGATAAATGAACTCGATAAAGCTTTTGATGACATGCTGAAAGGCAGAAACGCCAAAGGGGTTATTGTTTTTGACTAAAAATATGCCATTTAGAACAACTGAGATATCTAACCCGCAGTTTGAAAATAATAATCTACGTTTTATAACGGTAAAAACTCCGAACCTTAAAGGGCGGGGCGATATATGTGTATACGTGCCGCCGGGAACAAAATCAACCCATACCTTGCCTATTGTAATACTGCTGCACGGTGTTTATGGCAGCGCCTGGAGTTGGGCCTACAGTGCCGGGGTGCACTTAACGGTGAATGAATTAATAAAGACAGGTGAGTTGTCTCCTATGATATTGGCCATGCCATCAGACGGGCTTTGGGGTGATGGATCTGGTTTTTTGCCGCACAGTACCTGTAATTTCGAAAAATGGATAGCGGAGGATGTGCCAGCCGCTGTAAGGGAAAATATTGCGGGCGCTAAAAAGGATTCACCTTTATTTATTTCGGGCCTATCAATGGGTGGTTTTGGCGCATTGCGTATTGGTGCCAAATATGGGCGGCAGTTTAGGGCTATATCCGGAATGTCGTCAATTACCAGTTTGCCGCAGATTAAGCTTTTTGTGGAGGAGCCTTTAAAATGCTATGCCCAGGATAATAAAATTGATGAAGATGTTTTTGAAACCTTTAAACATTACAGGGAACAATTGCCGCCGCTAAGGTTTGATTGTGGTGAAAGCGATCTGTTATTAACGTATAATCGCGATCTGCATAAAAAAATGGAGGAGGAGGGGATTCCGCACATTTACGAGGAATTTGGCGGCGGGCATGAGTGGTCATACTGGTCAAAACATGTAGTTAAAAGCTTAAAATTTTTTGCCGGGCATCTTTAAAAAAAGAGATAAAATAATTGCAGATATTTTGCGGGCGAATGTCTTTTATTAGTATAATTTTTTGATAATCAATTAATTAAATCCTTGCTCCTTCAGAAATATCATTTTTTTGTCAATTAGTCATGGCTGTTTATACAATTTTCACTAATTTGAACGTTTAACTACTTTGTAGGTTCTAACCTGCAAATAGTGATAAGGTTTAGGTTTAAAGTCCCCAAGCAGCGAGTGCAAGGGGACTTTTAATTTTTAAGGAAGATGCCTGGTGAAACAGCTCATCTATCAGGTAAACCCATCAATTATTGCTTTATTTGCAGCTTACAAAAATATCCGGCACCTGTTAATACACAAATGAGCGATCTGAAAAAAGAATTATATGATTTGTGTGTTGCCTATGTGCGTAGAAGCATGGATGCTGCCGAGCTGGCTATCCAGGAAGCCCAAAAAGCATCAAACGATGATACCAAAAGCAGCGCCGGCGATAAATACGAAACCGGGCGCGCCATGATGCAACAGGAAACCAACCGCAACCTGGCCCAGTTAAATGAAGCCAATAAACTTATGGTTGCCCTAAACCGCATCAGCACCAACGGAACATCTGCCGTTGCCGAGCTAGGGAGTGTAATTATTACTAATAACGGAAATTTTTACCTGGCTATTAGTGCCGGTAGCCTGCCGCTTGCGGGTAAAACCTATTTCGCGGTTTCTCCCGGATCGCCGGTTGGCCTTAAACTTAATGGTAAAAAGAAGGGCGATAGCTTTACGCTGAATGGTAAATTATATGTTATTGAACTGGTAAGTTAAGCGTTATGCTTTTAGCAGGTATACCGGGTGTGAATTTTATGGCATTACCGACCTGGTTTTGGATGATAATATTTAAATGATTTTGCTCTGCAATAACCATTTGATCTCCATTATAGATATGGTGAATATAATTTACTTATTTTTTTGCCAGGAAGCCGGATACCGAAAGTATCTCATCAACTACGCCAGTAATATTTACGCTGTTTTTTCAATATTAATTTTTTTTTGCTGACTGTTTGCCCACGCCGGCATATTATTTACCATATTATTATATCTTCAGAAAGAATGGATTTAATGGGGCGCTTGATAGATGCGAAACAGCCTGGCAGGTCATTGCTGATAACAGAAAATAAAAGATCTTTGGTATGGTTAGGGTCATCAAGCGCTTCCTTTGTCTCGATATTTCCAAGCTTTTTTGTTTTAACTCCTTGTTTAGCTCGGTGTTATGTAAATTGCTTCTGCTGATGATTGAAAGAATTACATCGCCAACCTCTCAGTAGCCATAGTAGGAAGACTTGCCGCAAAATTTTATATGACGTTGTTTTAAAAGAATTGCGAAGGCTAATGGCGTTGAAAATATAAAAATTAATTAATTCATCTCGTTTAAAACAATAAATGGTATTGGTTTTATAATTTATGGTATAAATAGGTCCTTATTTAAAAAGTAACCTATATCATATTTTAATTTTATGTTAAAAAACAAGCCGTTTTAACCCAAAATCAATAAAAATTAACTTTTTTTAAAAATAAAACCCCTCATTCATCAAATGATGCAGTAATCATCAAATATCTATTACTATATTTGATGTTAACAAAACTGGGCAACTAAATAACCTTGCCTTTTATAAATTAAAGATTGATGAACATATTTGTAGGAAGCCTTCCTTTTCAATTAGAGGAAGCCGATTTAAAAGAGCTTTTTGAAGCGTACGGTGAAGTAAGCACTGTAAAAATTATTATTGACAGGGAATCTGGCAGAAGCAAAGGTTTCGGATTTGTTGAAATGTCTGATGATGAGGCTGCACAAACAGCAATCACTGCCTTAAATGGTTCAGAAGTAAAAGGCAGATCAATTGCAGTTAGCCAGGCTGAAGATAAAAAACCAAGTGATCGCAGAAGCGGTGGCGGCGGTGGTTATGGTGGCAACCGCGGCGGCGGTGGTGGCTATGGCGGCGGCGGCGGTAACCGTGGCGGCGGTGGCGGCGGCTACTCAAAAGATAACAGAGGCGGCGGCGGCGGTAGCCGTTGGTAAATTATAATTAAAGTAAAACGCCGGGTAGTTTTACCTGGCGCTTTACTTTAAATGTGCTATCTACTTACGTTATTTTCGGAAATGATTTTGCGGGTTAATTTTACCCGCCGTGATTTTATTTTACCCAAAATCCGGTCTGTATTATTTTTCCTGTTTGGGTTGCTGCGGTAGTTTTACCTCAAAAGTGGCACCATCTCCCTGCGTTGATATAATATTAAACGTTCCCTTAAGGCTTTCTACCAGGTGCTTTACCAGCGCCAGGCCAAACCCATATCCGTTTTCGCCGCTTGTGCCGTTACTTGATGTGGCGTTGCCATTAAGTATGGTTTCAATTACGTCGATATTTATGCCCACTCCCGAGTCTTTTACCTTTATCTGCAATACGTTTGCATCTTTATTTTCTACCAAATCCAGGCCAACAGTAACACTGCCGTTATCGGGTGTGAATTTTATCGCGTTCGAGATCAGGTTGCCGGTTATCTGCAGCAATTTATTTTTAGAGAAAGGAATTGTTTCTGATGCCGAAGAGGTATTCACCGTAAATCTGATGTGCTTGTTCATGGCCTGTGGCACATAAAGTTTTTCCAACTGATCTTTAAATACCAGCAGGTTAAATTCATTTGCTTTTAGTTCGGGCAAATTTTTGTTTTTATCATCGGCACTTAATATTTCATCTGCAAGCTCCAGTATTGATCTCCCGCTTTTGTGAATCAGGTTCATAAACTCCAGTATTTCCTCCATCTGATTCTCCTCGCCCTGTTCCTGTATTAATTTCGCCAGCCCGATAATTCCGCTTAACGGTCCGCGAATGTCATGAGCAACTTTTCTTTGCGTTTCTTTGGCTTCTGATAAATTATTTTTCAGGTCATCAATCACCTTCATGTAGTTAAGCCTTTTTACTATTTCGGCGGCTATTATCGTAAGCAGCTCAACTTTTTCGGGGTTAAGATTTTTTGCTGCATGCTGGTCAACCACGCAAAGCGCCCCAATATTATGGTTGTTTACATTTAGGGGGATACCAAAGTAGTAGCGCAGATGTGGTCCGCCGGTAACGTAGGTACGGTCTTTAAAGCGCTCATCGGCACTCAAATCTGCAACTTCCAGGGTTTCATCACCCATGAGCACATACTGACAAACAGATTCTTCGCGGGGCATTTGCTCAAGCTCCAGGTTGTGGCTTGCTATTGTCCATTGGGTATAGGAATCTATGAGGTTAATTAATGACATTTCTGTGCCGGCAACCTTGGCCGCCAGTTTAGTAAGATCCTTAAAATTGTCTTTTTGCCCGGCGTAATCTAAATCAAAGTCCGACAAGCTCATCAGCCTGCCCATTTCATTTTCTGGAATCGGGGGAGTTAGCATATAGTCAATTAGTTATACGTTTATACGAAATTTTAACACTCAAGGTTTTGTAAGCAGATCCTAACGCCCGCTAAAATTGCATGGCTGATCAATGCTTTTTGTGAAAAATGTTTAACTTAACAATTCCAAAAGCCAATTATTATGGAAAGCAAAAAAACGTGTACCGGGCCCGATGATGGGCTGGATATAAAGGACAATTCGCGCAGGAATTTTCTGAAACAATCTACCCTGCTCACCGCAATTGCCCTTACTCCCGGAACTGCTATTAAAGCAGCTGCCGATCATGTGGACGAGCAGTTTGCCGCGGTTTTTGAAAAAATGCCGTTAAAAATGGAGGTAAACGGAAAGCAGCAAAGTTTATCTGTTGAACCCAGATCAACCCTGCTTGATATTTTGCGCGAACAGCTTGATCTTACCGGCACCAAAAAGGGTTGCGACCATGGCCAATGCGGCGCATGTACTGTGCATGTAGATGGGCATAGAGTAAATTCATGCTTAACATTAGGCATAATGGTAAACGGGAAAAAGATCACCACTATTGAGGGGCTTGCCAAGGGCGATCAGTTACACCCCATGCAGGAAGCGTTTATAAAACATGATGGTTTTCAGTGTGGGTATTGTACTCCTGGTCAAATCATGTCGGCAGTAGCCTGCATCCGCGAGGGGCATGCCAATTCCGAACATGAGATACGGGAATACATGAGCGGTAATATTTGCCGCTGTGGTGCATACCCCAATATAGTAAATGCTATACAGGAAGTTAAAGATGGAGGGATGAAAGTATGAAGCAGTTTCAATACGTTCGCCCTACCACGCAACAGGGCGTGTTGGATGTTATTAATAAACCCGGTACTAAGATCATAGCAGGCGGCACCAATCTTGTCGACCTGATGAAACGTGGTGTTACTGCACCAGATAAGCTGGTTGATATTAATCAGCTGTCTTTAAAACATATTAGTGAGCCATTAGGAAATATAATGACTTTGATTATTGGGGCTTTAGCGTCAAATAGCGAAGTTGCCGAAAATAAGCACGTTAAGGAATTATTTCCATTGTTATCAATGGCGCTTAATGCAGGTGCATCGCCTCAATTACGTAACATGGCCACTGTAGGGGGCAATATGATGCAGCGTACCCGTTGCGGCTATTTTTACGATACTACTATGCCATGTAACAAACGAACTCCTGGCACAGGCTGCGCTGCAAAGGAAGGCATTAACCGGATGCATGCCATATTTGGAGCAAGTGATCAATGCATAGCGGTACACCCCAGTGACATGTGCGTGGCGCTTACAGCCCTGGACGCTACAGTCAAAGTTGCCGGCCCCAAGGGTGTTCGCTACATTCCCTTTAAAGATTTTCATCGTTTGCCTGGAGAAACTCCACAGTTGGATAATAACCTGGCTTCTAATGAATTGATTATAGAAGTTTCGATTCCAATTAACAACTTCAACAAAAACAGCTACTATTTAAAAATACGCGACAGGCAATCATACGCCTTTGCGCTGGTGTCAGTAGCGGCCGCCCTCAATATCGAAAATGGCATTATTAAAGATGCCCGTTTAGCTATGGGCGGTGTTGCCCACAAGCCATGGCGCTTGTTTGATGCCGAAAAATCGCTCATAGGCAAAAAGGCAACCGAAGAAAATTTTGAGCATGCGGCACAGCTGGCTATGCAGGGCGCCAAAGGCTACGGCAACAATTCGTTTAAATTAAAACTTGCCCCGGCCACCATTGCCGAGGCTTTAAAACATGCAGCAGGCTTAGTTTAACACCCTATGAAAAAAGCGATAGACTCCATTATGCCATCCTCATCAGCAGGCATGAGCCGGATAGACGGGCGGTTAAAAGTAACCGGCGCGGCTAAATACTCGGCAGAATATACACCAGCGGGTTTAACTTACGGGGTTTTGGTGGGTAGTACAGTCACCAAAGGCTCCATAATATCCATTGATACCAAAGCCGCCGGGCAAGCGCCGGGGGTACTTGCTGTAATTACCCATTTAAACGCGCCAAAGGTACCGGGCGATCAGCCTGAAAGTGGTAAACCCGTCCAGCCCAAAGGCGCATTCAAAGTGTTTTATGATGATAAGATATATTACAACGGGCAACCCATCGCACTGGTAATTGCTGATACTTTTGAGCGCGCATTGTTTGGCGCATCGCTGGTAAAGGCACAATACCATACCGATAAGCATATTACCAGCCTGCCAGATAATAGGAGTAATGGTTTCCCGCCGCGTGGCGAAGGGACTTATAAACGCGGCACAGAAGATGCCTGGAAGACGGCCCCGTTTAAGGTGGAGCAGGAATATATTGTACCTACAGTAACCCATAACCCCATGGAGTTGCATGCCATTATAGCCAATTGGGATGCTGACAATAAATTATCTGTTTGGGACAAAACCCAGGGGGTAAAGGGTACACAGGAAGATTTAGCTCACCTGTTTAAACTCCCTGTTGAAAATGTGCAGGTACACTCGCAGTTTGTAGGCGGGGCTTTTGGCAGCGCCCTGCGTACATGGCCGCATGAAGTTGCCGCTATTATTGGTGCAAAGGTTGTTAAAAAGCCGGTTAAGCTGGTTTTAAGCCGTGCAGATATGTTCACTTCGGTGGGCTACCGGCCGTTTACCTGGCAAAAAATCGCTATTGGCGCTACTGCCGATGGTAAACTCACGGGTATTACCCATGAAGCCGCCGGGCAAACATCATCTTACGAAAACTTTACTGAAGGGCCAACAGGTGTAAGCCAGAATTTATATGCCTGCCCTAATGTGAATACTAAATATCATTTGGTTGCATTGGATATTGCCACCCCAACCTGGATGCGCGGACCGGGCGAAGCTACAGGTTCCTTCGCGCTGGAATCTGCGCTGGATGAGCTGTCATATAGCTTAAAGCTTGATCCGGTTGAGTTAAGACTCCGGAATTATGCAGAAAAAGATCCCGATAGCGGCAAGCCGTTTTCCAGCAAGTTCCTGAATGAAGCATACCAGTTGGGTGCTGATCATATAGGATGGAGCGAGCGTAAACAGGAGCCCGCATCAGTTAAAAAAGATGGCTGGTTTGTTGGCTATGGCATGGCGGGTGGCATGTTTGGCGCCTATCGAAGCGGGGCGACTATAAGGGCAAAGATGAATACAGACGGTACATTGTTATTGCAAAGCGCCGTTAGTGATATTGGGCCCGGAACAGGAACCGCAATGGTTTTGATCGCATCTGAGCAAATGGGCATTCCGGGCGAAAAGATCAGGTTTGAGATGGGAGATTCATCGCTGCCAAATGCGCCAACCCAGGGCGGCTCGGCGACTACGGCCAGCGTTGGGTCTGCAGTATACCAGGCCTGCGCAGATTTGAAAGAGAAATTCCAAAAGCTTATTGGCAACGGAGGTGCCGACAAGCCCGATTATGCCAAAATATTAAAAGAGCACAGCCTGCCATCGCTGGAGGTGGTTACAGAAACAGGCGGCGGTAATGGCATGGAAAAATATGCCATGAACTCATGGTCGGTTCATTTTGTAAAGGTGTTGGTAAACCCGGCAACCGGTGTTGTTAAAATAGATAAAGTTGCCTGTGTGGCCGACTCGGGCCATATTATTAGTCCAAAAACAGCGCGCAGCCAGGTAGTGGGTGGCGCTATAGGTGGTATTGGCATGGCTTTAATGGAAGAATCCATTATTGATCATCGCTATGGCCGATACATCAACAATAATTTTGCTGATTATCATGTACCCGTAAATGCCGATATCCCGCAGATTGACGCCCTGTTTGTTAACAAACCCGACCCGATCATTAACCCAATGGGTGCAAAAGGTATGGCCGAGATCGCCCTTATCGGTATGGCTGCCGCAGTAGCCAACGCGGTTTATAATGCCAGCGGTAAACGGGTAAGGGATTTGCCTATCACGCCTGATAAGGTGATGGCGTAATGATAAAATTCGGGAAACTCTAAGGCAGGAAATGAGGTGAGAAACATGTCAAATATGCCTCATATCATTGCGAGCGCAGCGTGGCAATCGCGAACTGTGCAGGATGGACTTGCATGGTTCGCGATTGCTTCGTTGTTCCTTCTCGCTATGGCATGGTCGCAAAAAAAACTTTTTGTCATCCTGAGCGCAGTGAAGGATCTGCTATTCGTCATGCTTCTTCGCCCTGTAAAGTCGGCGAATAGATCCTTCGTTCCTCAGGATGACAAACTTTTTTAAGGTCATTTCACCTTCAGCGTTTCCCGAAATTTTATCACTCGTAATGACATTTTTAATTATTTCATTCAGCAAAGGTTTTTAAAAAACCGGCACATCTGAAATCTATAATCTGCACATCTACAATTTCCTCGCTGCTACACCCTCGTTGGTGATCTTAACCGGCTGTATCAATCCATCCTTATCAAAGTATATTTTATCAATACACATTACACGGTGGTTTGCATCGGTTTCGGTTAAGGGGCGACGGTGGTAAACAATATACCATTCATCGGTGCCGGGCACATTGATCATCGAGTGGTGGCCTGCGCCGGTGGCGATGCTGGCATCTTGTTTTAATACGGTGGCTATGCGTTTAAACGGACCGAAAGGGGTATCGCCAACGGCATAGGCAACGCGATAATCAGGACCTGTCCAACCGCCTTCGCTCCACATAAAGTAGTATTTGCCTTTGCGTTTAAACATTACCGGACCTTCTACATAGCCCTCTGGAGTTATTTTTTTATAAGTTACACCATCCTCAAACGGAACAACACCTGTAAAATCATTTTTAAGTTTAACAATATTGCACTGGCCCCAGCCGCCATATATCATATAATACTGGCCGTCATCATCTCTAAAAACAAACTGATCAATTGGCTGCGCTTTATTAATGATTTGGTCGATGAGTGGTTTACCCAGATAATCTTTGAAAGGGCCAGCGGGGTTATCGGCTACAGCGACACCAATGCCGCCTTTTTCATTATTGTTCTGGATATCATTGGCGCCAAAGAAGATATAATATTTACCATCTTTTTGAGTAACTGCCGGTGCCCACAGCGCGCGACGAACCCATTTTACACCACTAGTGTCCACAATGTGAGAGTGTTTGGTCCAATGCACCAGGTCGGGCGATGAAAAGGCATCCATGTATACCTGCTCATTGTATTTGGCCGAGTAGGTGGGGTATAGCCAGTATTGATTATTGAAAATTTTAGCTTCGGGATCGGCATACCAACCTTCAACAACCGGGTTGCCGGATGTTTTCTTGTCTTGTGCAAAAGTACGGTGAACCGGCGCGGCAATGGCGGCAACCATTGTTAGCACTAAAACCATTTTTTTATAGAGGCCCTTTTTCATAGTAGATAATTATGTTTTAAGACCGCTAATATAATAGCTAAAATGGTTTAGTTAAACATGCACCCGCTTTTTTCCGTAGAGAAGCATATTTGCGTCTCTACGCGTGCAAATCAACCTTGCAAAGCGGCTCTGTATAGTTGGAGGCGCAATTATGCGTCTCTACGAAGCGCTGCCGCCGCTATTACTACTGCTGTTTTTCGGTTTCTTTTGACCCCAGCGTTTGTTGGGCCTGCTTGGCTTTCTTTTATCGTCGGTATGGGATTGCGGAGCTGCTTGTATAGAAGCCAGTTCATCGGGCAGGCCAACTACACGGATAGGCCGCTCTATCAGTTGCTCTATGTTTTTAAGCTTGCGCTCATCGCGGTGGTTAACAAAGGTGATAGCTGTACCGGTGGTTAAGGCCCGTGCTGTACGACCTATGCGGTGGATATAATCCTCCGGATCGCCGGGTACATCATAGTTGATCACCAGGTCAATGCCTTCCACATCAATACCGCGCGAAAGGGCATCGGTACCAATAATAACCGGCAGCTGTTTGTTTTTGAATTTTAACAGGATCTCTTCACGCTCCTTTTGCTCCAGATCGGAGTGGAAGGCCATTGCGTTGATCTTGATAGCTTTCAGTTCTTTGTATAATGATTTTACAATTTCCTTGCGGGATGCGAAAATGATGGTGCTTGCATAAGCCGAATCGCGCAGGATGAGTTGCAGTAAAGGTGTTTTCTGCTGATCATGCAAACGGTAAATCTGCTGATCGATACCCACGGCTGGTTGCGAAATAGCGATATTGATCTGTTGCGGATCTTTCAGGATAGCCTTAGCCAATGAGCGAATACGCCCGGGCATGGTTGCAGAAAATAACAGCGTTTGCCTGGTTTTGGGCAGGTAGCTGATGATCTTCATGATATCGTCAGAGAAACCCATGTCCAGCATGCGGTCGGCCTCATCCAATATCAGGTGCGTTAAATGGTTAAGCTTTAATACGCCAGATGTAAGGTGCGCAATTAAACGGCCTGGAGTAGCTATAATGATGTTTACATTATTTTGGATGCCACGGCGCTGTTGCTCGTAAGCCATGCCATCGCCGCCACCAAAAACCGCTAAAGAGCTAACACCGGTAAAATAAGCCAAACCTTCAACCTGTTGGTCAATTTG
This sequence comes from Mucilaginibacter sp. P2_A4, assembly GCF_056405015.1. Taxonomy (NCBI): domain Bacteria; kingdom Pseudomonadati; phylum Bacteroidota; class Sphingobacteriia; order Sphingobacteriales; family Sphingobacteriaceae; genus Mucilaginibacter; species Mucilaginibacter sp. P2_A4. The sequence continues at coordinate 77,429 of NZ_JBFUCX010000016.1, forward strand.
TTGGGCCAGTTCGCGGGTTGGCGCTAAAATAAGCACGCTTGTTTGGTGTTTGGCTGTACCGGTAATGTGGTTTAGCACAGGCAGTAAATATGCGCCTGTTTTACCTGTACCGGTTTGGGCGCAGGCAATAAGGTCTTGTCCGGCCAAAACAACCGGTATGGCCATTTCCTGTATGGGGGTAGGGGTAGTAAAACCCATACTCTCTATGCCTTCAAATAATTGTCCGTTGAAATTAAAATCCTGAAAAGTCACTATATCTTATAAGTAAATTATGCAAGGTATGAAAATTTAATTGGATATGGTTGCCGTTTAAACATGGATGGTGTTTATAGCCAGTATTTAACATAAAGCCAATGGCAATAAAGCACAGCCGCGATGAACGCTACGTGTTAGATAACTTCGTCAACACTTACCATATACCAATAAATACACTCCTTATGAACTTATATAATCCCTTAGCTGCTCAATAGTTTCCTGTTGATGCAGGATTGTTTCCTTTACCAGGTCATTGATAGAAATGATGCCGCATAATTTATCGGCCATAAAAACGGGCAGGTAACGGATATTACTGTCGCTCATGAGGTGCATGCAGGTGTCAATAGAGGTTTCGGGCACAATGCGGGGCAGGCCGGTACTCATGATCTCGCGTACCAGGGTTTCGTACGATGCTTTTCCTTTCAGGATCACTTTACGGGCATAATCACGTTCGGTGAGCAGGCCAAGGTATTCATCATCCTGGGTTACAACTACAGAACCGATATTTTTTTCGGCCATAAGTCTTAGCGCTTCTAAAACTGATACATCTGCATCAATGCTAATGGCTCCGCCACCTTTACGGGCAAGTACGGTTGAAACTTTTATCATGGTAAAAAATTTATAATGAGAGGATTGGCCTTTACCAAATATAATAAATCAGAATTAAAAGTATACACTTTTTCATCATTTAATATCAATGATCCGGTAGCTGGTTTTGGGCTTGTATGCTTTTAAAAAGGTTACGCTGCCGCGGGGGGGCACCTGCGTTCCTCGGCCGCCCGTATAAACCCCGCTTTTTCTATTTAATAAATTAAAACTCACCCTCCATTTGAGAGCCAAAAAAATGGACAATTAAGGTATAGTTGTTAACAACCGGCAATCAACTGTAATTGTACTGTAAAAACCTCCGTACGCAATATGCATTATCTTATCCAATGGGGCTATTGCTTATAAGCTTTACGTTGAACTGACAGTGGTTTGCCTGCTTAAAAACGATTAATATTTAATATTGCAGCATCAAATTTAACAATGAAGCATAAGGCATTTGCCATGCTTTCATAATTTAATTAAACAACGATTTATAAAAAATAATACTTACTAAATTGATTTCATCTTTACTTTTTAAGGCATCATTTAAAAATACTGCTTCACCATTTCAACATAAAATTAAGTTAATTTTAAAATTGATTTGCTGCATAGTGTTGCTGGTTTTGTACGGCAGCTTTATAGCAAAGGCCACTACTTTAGGTAGTGATACCAGCAAATCAGATTCGGCGCGTTTAACACGGCATATTATCAATCATGCTTTTGATAATATATTTGAGGAGAACATGCGGTTATCCATAGCAGGTAATGAATATTTCAATAAAGATAAAACACAGCTGACTGCCGATCTTTCGCCAAATTTTATCTTGTTCAGCTCTCCAAAATCGCGGTTCTTTTTTGTGTTCAGTTCAAGGGTGAAAATTCGTTTACTGGATACAAGGGATGCCCCGGTAAAATCGCCAAGCTATATGCCCAATGCAACAGTATTTTTCAGGGTTAATGAGGACACCTTTAAGCCAAAATTTTTGTCGTTAGCCTATTCGCACCATTCAAACGGTGTGCGGGGGCCATCGTTAAATAAGGATGGTAGCTTTAATACCGATAGCGGTAAATTCACAACTAACTTTTATACCCTTACCTATTTTACAGGTAAACGGGTTGATAAGCCCGGGCTTACCATTAATCGGTATGATAACATAGGCTTAGAGGTACATGCCGGTTTGTTTAACTTAGGGCTATCGCAGGGCTTAAAAGATCATTATGGTTTCATCAGGGTAAACGGCAGCCGGATGTATAATTTTGTAAAAGCCTATAAAGATCCATTGGAGGAAGGGCGAATGACCTACCAAAACTGGCAGCGCATCCAGTTTGATTTTACTTACATTGCCGATAAGTACGATAACTACTCTACCGTTGATATCAAAAAAAGGTTAAACGTGAGCCTTAAATATTATTACTCATTTCCTTTTATGCAGGGTACGGCATTTATGGTTGGCGGCGGTTATCGCGGGCAGGATGATTATAACCAAAGTTTCCAGGATAGCTATGGCTATGTTACCGTTGGTATAGCAGCGGGCTTATCTTTTGGTTTCCATAAACATGCCAGGGATTAACAAGGGAATCGCTTTTTAAAGATAAATTAAAACTTTCACCATAGCGATGGGTTTCAACCCCATCGCTATTTGGCAATATTCTGTACCAAACAGTATCATTTAATAGATTTTTCTGGCATTTGACCCTTAAATATTTTAAAAGCGATTTCCCAGCAGGGATTAAGTTTTAAATATTTTTTCATTCACTTATTTGCACATTGCCGGCTGATTTTTAGCTTTCGGCCAGGTGCATTATGTCTTCAGTTTTGTATATCCATATTTTTACAAAGCCAATCGTGCTTGTATGTAATTTATTTTTCCGATAATCGTTTTAGCATTAACAAAAAGCAGATATATTTAACCAATTAAAAAGGTATATCTTCCTATTAATTATAAAACGAAACCAATGAAAAAGATCTTACTAAGCCTTATGGCTATCCCTGCCCTGCATTTTGCTGTATCGGCCCAAACCAAACCATTGTTTGATGGTAAAACAACTACCGGCTGGCACACTTATTTAAAAACAGGTGCCGGTGCATGGAAAGTTGTTGACGGCGCTTTGCAGCTTGACCCAAAAGCCGAACAACAGGGCGACCTGGTTACTGATGGCGAATACGAAAACTATGAGCTAACCCTGGAGTGGAACATCACAAAGGAAGGTAACAGTGGAGTTATTTTTGGTGTTCATGAAGATCCTAAATTTAATGAAACCTACGTTACAGGTATTGAAATGCAGGTGCTTGATAATAAAGATGCCAGCGATAATAAAAAAGCCAACCACCTTGCAGGTTCACTGTATGATATGAAAGCCCCTTCAAAGGATGTTGCAAAACCTGCCGGCGAATGGAATAAAGTGAAACTTCGTAAAAAAGACGGTCATCTTACTTTTTGGCTAAATGGTACCAAAATAGTTGATACCCAAATGGGCAGCGAAGAGTGGAAAACAATGATTGCAAACAGCAAATTTAAAACCTGGACAGATTTTGCCGCCTATCCTAAAGGCCATATCGCGCTGCAGGATCACGGTCATGTGGTAGCGTTCCGCGATATTTCAATTAAAGAATTATAAAATTTTTAATAACATATATTTTACGCACAGCGTTCAATATATTTGTACACACATAATCCCATTCAATTAATGCATGCCTGCAGGGCATGCATTTTCCTGTTTAACAAAAAAGGGTATTTTTGAGATAATATGAGCGATCTACAAATTAAAAAATCATCGGAAACCTACGATGTAGTAATTGTTGGTTCTGGTGCCGGCGGGGGTATGGCCGGTTATGTTTTGGCGCATGCCGGTGTAAAAGTACTGATGCTTGAGGCAGGTGCTTATTTTGATCCGCAGAAGGATTCACAACAATTAAAATGGCCATGGGAGTCGCCTCGCCGCGGTGCAGGTACAACCCGTCCGTTTGGTGATTTTGATGCAGCTTTTGGAGGCTGGGAGATTGATGGCGAGCCTTATACCACAAAAGATAAAACCGAGTTTTACTGGTTCCGTTCGCGCATGCTGGGCGGGCGTACCAATCACTGGGGGCGTATCTCTTTACGTATGGGTCCGCTTGATTTTCAGGCCAAAGATGGCCTTACCGATGACTGGCCAATAACGTATGATGAAGTTAAACCTTACTATGATAAGGTTGACCGGATGATAGGTGTTTACGGAACTAAAGAAGGTTTGCCAAATGAACCAGATGGTATCTTTTTACCTCCGCCAAAGCCACGTTTAAATGAGTTGTATATTGTTAATGGTGCTAAAAAAGCAGGTGTAACTATTATCCCGGGTCGTGGCGCTGTACTTACAGAAGCTTTGCCGGGTAATAAAGATCGTGGTGCTTGTTTCTTTTGCGGCCAATGCGGACGCAGCTGTAAAATTTATGGCGATTTCTCGGCATCATCATGCCTGGTTATCCCGGCCATAAAAACAGGTAATCTCAAAGTGATCACCAATGCTATGGTGCGCGAAGTGATCACCAATAAAGAAGGTTTAGCAACCGGCGTATCCTATGTTAATAAGGAGGATATGCAGGAATACCAGGTAAATGCAAAAACAGTAATACTTGGCGCCAGTGCCGGTGAATCGGCCAGGATCCTGCTTAACTCCAGGTCAGAAGCCCATCCGGGTGGTTTGGCTAACAGCAGCGGTGTGGTTGGTCGTTATCTGCATGATTCAACCGGATCAAGCGCGGGTGGCTTTTTGCCTCAGTTAATGGATAGAAAACGCTATAACGAAGATGGCGCAGGCAGTGTACACATTTACTCGCCATGGTGGCTTGATAATAAAAAACTTGATTTTCCGCGTGGTTATCATATTGAATATGGTGGCGGCATGCACATGCCATCATACGGTTTTGGTGGCGGTATCCATAATATGAATGGCGCTGTACCGGGCAGAGATGGTAAAGTAAAAGAAGCCGGTGGCTATGGTGCATCATTGAAAGATGATTATCGCCGTTTTTATGGTACCCAGTTTGGTATGGCCGGCCGTGGTACCGCTATTGCCCGTTATGATAACTATTGCGAGATAGATCCTAACGTGGTTGATAAATACGGTATTCCGGTTTTACGCTTCCATTATAAATGGGCACCTGATGAAATTAAGCAAGCCAAACACATGCAGGAAACCTTCCAGGAAATTATGCATAATATGGGTGGTGCTATATATGGTGGTCCGCAGGGTCCCGAAACCAATTATGGTTTAGAGGCTCCGGGTAAGATCATTCATGAGGTTGGTACAGTACGTATGGGTAATGATCCTAAAAAATCGGCCTTAAACAAGTACTGCCAGGCACATGATTGTAAAAACCTTTTTGTAGTTGATGCCGCTCCGTTTGTACAACAGGGCGATAAAAATGCAACATGGACAATTCTTGCTTTATCAATGCGTACCGCGGAATACATATTACAGGAAAGAAAAAAATTAAACGTTTAACAAGCTAATCCGATAAAATATTATGAACAGACGTGACTCCCTAAAAGCATTAGGCTTTACCACACTTTCAGCAGGATTATTACTGGAAGCTTGTAAACCAGGTGCCCCAAAAGTTGATGAAGCGGCCCCGGCAGCAGAAGCCGCGGCAGGCAGACAGCCCTTTGAGGTTGAACGTGATAAAAAGCTTAATGCTGATAAGTTTTTCACCACGGCGGAAATGGCTACCATTACAGTTTTGGTCGATATTATAATTCCTAAAGACGAAAAATCTGGCAGTGCATCAGATGCCAAAGTGCCCGATTTTATTGAGTTTATTGTGAAGGATATGCCCGATCATCAAACCCCAATGCGTGGTGGCCTGCGCTGGTTGGATATGCAATGCCTTAACCGTTACGGTAAGGTTTTTACCGATAGCAGCAAAGCGCAGCAAATTGAATTGATAGATATGATAGCTTACCCCAATAAGGCCAAACCAGAAATGGCCCAGGGTGTGGCATTCTTTAACCGCATGCGCGATTTAACCGCATCGGGCTTTTTCACCAGCGAGATTGGTGTTAAAGACATAGGTTACGCCGGTAACACTCCCAACAAATGGACTGGTGTGCCTGATGATGTGTTAAAGCATTACGGTATGCAGGATGTAAAAGCCGGAGTTTAATACCAACAAACAAGAGGCCGTCTCATAAGTAATTATGAGGCGGTTTTTTGTTGGGTTAATTTTTCATCGGGGGGCAAAGATGTTTTGCCGGATACCTGGTCAAGTCAAAAAGGTTGAGGTTTTTTTTGCTAAATTTATCCCAACCAAAAACAAACCTAATTATCACGTAATGTTTAAAACACGTGTATTTTGCCTTTTCCTTTGTTTGATCTTAACAGCGGATACTAAATTACGGGCCCAGGCATTACCTGAGCCTATTGTTAAAAAAATCAATTCTCTTTTTAAAAGCTGGGACAATACTCAAAGCCCCGGTTGCGTAGTAGGCATTGTCAGAAACGACTCACTTATTTTTTCCAAAGGATATGGCATGGCAAATCTGGAATATGCTATACCCAACTCACCAGAAACTGTATATCATTTGGCATCAGTATCTAAACAATTCACAGCCTACGCTATTGTTTTACTGGCGCAACAAGGTAGGCTTAACCTCGACGACGATATTCGTAAATATCTGCCCTGGTTTCCAAATCTCAAACAAAAGATAACCATCCGTAATTTGCTGAATCATACAAGCGGAATAAGAGACCAATGGCAACTGCTTGGCATTTCGGGAACCAGGATTGATGATGTGATCACCCAGGAACATATCATCAAAATTTTAAGTAAACAGCAGGGACTCAATTTTAACCCCGGCGATAAATTCATTTACTCCAACAGCGGATATACCTTACTGGCAGAAATTGTGAAATCGATATCCGGCCAGTCGTTAAGGAAATTTACAGACTCGGCGATATTTAAACCTTTGGGAATGAGCAGTACTCATTTTCATGATGATTATACCGAGATAGAAAGGAACAGGGCATACTCTTACGACAGGAAAGACAATACCCGTTTTAGTAATAGTGTTTTAAGCTATTCTACTGTGGGGCCCACCAGTCTTTTTTCTAATATTAATGACCTGGCCAAATGGGTTATGAATTTTTACGATACCAGGGTTGGGAATCAACAATCCATATTACAGCTTACCCAAAAGGCAAAGTTAAATGACGGAACTGAACTGGATTATGCGGCAGGGATTATTGCTGCAAATTACAAAGGGTGGAAACAATACAAACATGATGGCGCAGATGCCGCTTACCGCACCTATATTACTGTTTTCCCTGAGCTGAAAACAGGGATTATTGTTTTAAGTAATTCGAGTGAAATATATGCCCAGGAAAAAGCCGGTCAAATTGCCGATCTTTTGATTGCTGAAAAGACAGCCGTACCAAAAGCGGAAGAAAAGAAAAGGGATGTCAAAATACCTGTTGCCGAGCTGCCTTTCATGGCAAAACAACAGGGGGATTATTTTAGTAACGAAGTGAATATGACTATGGGTTTGACGCTTAAAAATGATAGTTTGTATCAGCATATGGGAACTAATACGAATGATTACCTGCTGACAAGGGAATCGAAAAATACTTATTCCATTTTTTATGTTCCCAGTATTAAATTCAATTTCAATCAACAATCAGATTACGATTTGACCATGAATACGCCGGGTGATGCATACCATTTTACCAGATTACCAACTAAGATGCAAGCCGACGATAAAAGCTTGTTGGAATATACCGGTATTTATTATAGCCCCGAATTAGATTGTACTTATAAAATAACATTAAAAGACCACCAGCTTTATTTAATCAACAGCAAGTATAACGACACGAAGTTGACGCTATTTGGACCTGACCATTTACTTAATGATACCTGGTACATGAAGCACCTTTTAGTCACCCGGAATAAAGCAAAGAAAATTACAGGTTTTGAAGTGGATAGCTGGCGGGTAATGCACTTGAAGTTTGTTAAAACTAAAGCACTATGATTACTGCACAGCCGAACTTTTTGTTTACACCGTTCAATATCGCACAACGCTGTTCACATGCGAACATATTTATAATGGGATACTGTGTAATGCGTTGATTGTTAATTTTTTAAATATTGGCTTTGTATTTGAGGCGGGATAATTATACACCTATATTTAATCACTCATATGAAAACTTTACGTTTATTTTTTGTGTTAATGGCATTGGCTTTCAGCCAATCATGTGTTTATGGGCAGGATGATACCGATAATAAAATTAAGCAGGTTGAATCCAATTTAATCAGCACCATACAATTCAAAGATGAAACACCCAAAACTTTGGAGGAACGTATGGCTTATTACAAAGTACATGGATTAAGCCTGGCCGTGATTCAAAACTATCACATACTTTGGGCAAAGGGCTACGGAACGGCAGACGATAGTTTAAAAATACCCGTCACCCCGCAAACACTCTTTCAGGCTGCTTCCATCAGTAAATCTATCAATGCCGTTGGCGTTCTGAAACTGGTGCAGGAAAAGAAAATAGACTTATATGCAGATATTAATACCTATTTAAAAAGCTGGAAATTTCCTTACGATAGCCTTGCTAAGGGTAAAAAAATAAATATGGCAAACCTGTTGAGCCATACCGGCGGCTTAACCGTTCATGGTTTTCCTGGTTATGAACAAGGCAAGCCATTGCCATCAGTAGTTCAAATATTAAACGGACAAAAGCCGGCAAATTCCGACCCAATCCGTTCCATGTATCAACCTGGTTTACGGTCGGAATATTCTGGTGGAGGTATTACCATTTCTCAAATGGTAGTGATGGATGTTACCCAACAGCCGTATGCCGATTATATGAAAAAAAATGTGCTGCAGCCTTTGGGCATGATCTCCAGCACTTATGCACAACCTCCGGTTGGTGTAGCACCCTCTTTGTTATCTGCCGGTTATGATCCCAATGGAAAGACTATTCCCGGTAAGTACCATATTTATCCCGAGCAGGCGGCTGCCGGTTTGTGGACAAATCCAACAGATTTGGCTAAGTATATTATTGAAACGCAATTGGCTTATGAGGGTAAATCTGCTAAGGTATTGGATCAGGAAACTACAAAGCTCAGGTTAACGCCCTTCCAAAACGCCGACGCGGCCTTGGGCGTATTTATTACAACCACTAATGTGGATAGTACAAAATACTTTCAGCACGGGGGAGCAAATGAAGGCTTCAGGTGCCAGTATTACGGAAGCCTTAAGGACGGTAATGGTATCGTTGTGATGGTTAACTCGGATAATGGTGAAATTTTGCAGGAGGTGGTTAATAGCGTTGCCAAAGTTTACAACTTTAAAGGCTTGCTTTTAAATACCGTAAAAACATTGGTGAAGGTTAGTGACTCGGATTTGGAGAGTTATACAGGCCAATACGCGCTTAAACCCGATTTTATAATAACGCTAAGCAGGGATGGAAACCAACTATATGCGCAAGCTACAGGTCAGCCTAAATTTCCTATCTACCCCGAAGCGCAGAATAAATTCTTCCCTAAAAATTTCCTTGCCGATTTAGAAGTAATTAAAGATGCCACAGGGAAAGTAACTTCGGTTATCCTCTATCAAAACGGGCATAAAAACGAGGCAAAGAAAATTAAATAAGGAGGTGTTATTAAAGCCATATGAAGTTTTCAAAACTTCATATGGCTTGTTTTATTTATCAGTCTACTTAGCGTCTGCTATCAGTTTTATCGCCTCGTCGGCAGCTTTTATTGTTGCATCATCATGCAGCTTTTCGCTGTGGGCTTTAATATCAGTAATCAGTTTGATAGCGATATCGCCGGCGCCAAAGGCTTTGTATTTTACACCAAGGGCCTTAAGGTCATTGATCCCTTGCTGGGCGTATGCCGGTTTTTCAACGCGGGCGGCCAATGCTCCAAATTTTCTTACTGTATTAAATTTACCCTGGGGGGTAGCATCCTCAAATTGTTTGGCTACAAATGGCCATTGGGCGTCGTTTCCATTGGTGCTGTAAACATCCAATATGGCAACGGTAAGGTTGCCTTTGTTATCCTTTTCAAAACCATTGGCCAGTGTCATAGCCTGTGCAGGATCTAACAAAGCAATAGCATTTAAGGCAGCGCCCTGTACCGCGTATGATTGGCTGCTTAATGCCTGTTTAAATATATTCATATTACCTGATGCCTTTAAACTACCCAAAGCGGTAATGGCTGCAGCACGTACCAGTGTATTATCATCTGTTTGCGCCAATGAAGCCAGGATAGGCTGGGCAGCATTGCGGATAGCATCATTATCAAGCTTTAACGTTCTGATGGCTTTATTGCGCAAACCGTAGTGTTTATCCTTTAATGCGGCAATCAATATCCGTTGTCCATCTTTTTCTGTTTGCTTATCAGCGGCAAAGTTAATTGCCTCCAGTCTGTCTAAATAAAGCGGCGCGTTAAAGTATTGGAAAGCAAATTCTTCCAGTGTTTTATGGTCGGTTTTTTTGGTCAGTAATATTTTATCGCCATCAACATTCACAAGGTCTGGTTTTGAGGCCAGTTTAAAAGTGAGGGTATCATTCTGGTCGTTCATCCATACTTTGCGGCGTGTTTTTTTGCCGCCCGCGTAGATGTCAATAGCCATTGGCAGTTTAAAGATCTGTCCGTCCTGGCTTTGCTGCAGGTAAACGGTTTGGGTTTTAGTGGCATCATCCCATTTATAGCTGATATCCAATATAGGGTGACCGGCACCATAATACCATTGATTAAAGAACCAGTTAAGGTCAAGTCCGCTGGCTTGTTCAAGGGCTAACCGTAATTGCTGGGCTTCACCATTTTTGAAGGCGTTGGTAGTAAGGTAAATGTTCAATCCTTTATAAAAAGCTTCATTACCTAAATAGTTGCGCAGCATGTTCAGGATCCTGCCGCCTTTTTGATAGGTAACTACATCAAAAACATCCTCCTTATCGGCATAATGAAAACGAACCAGGTTCTTGTTGCGGGCATCAGGCGATCTTAAATAGTTTTGCATATCAGCATAGTTATGCTCATCGGCCACATCTTTGCCATATTTATGCTCGGCCCAAATGGTTTCGCTAAAGTTGGCGAAGGACTCATTCACGGTAAGGTTGCTCCAGCTTTCAGCGGTTACATAATCGCCAAACCATTGGTGGAAAAGTTCATGAACAATGGTGCTGCGGCCATCATTGTAGTAAGCATCTAAAAGCTCGCGCGGAGTGGCCTGTACATAAGCGCCATGCAAGGTAGCTGAAGTGTTTTCCATAGCTCCGCTTACATAATCGCGCACCACAATTTGCGAATACTTGTTCCAAGGATAATCAACCCCTAAGGTTTTGGAGTAAAATTCAATAGCCTCGGGTGTCATCCCCAAAATTTCTTTGGCGTATGGGGCGTATTTAGGCTCCAGGTAGTAGCTCACCTCTTTATTGCGCCATTTATCTTTATAGATCTTAAAATCACCAACAGCCATCATGAACAGGTATGGCGAGTGCGGCAACTCCATTTTCCAGGTATCGGTACGGGTGCCATCGGCATTTTTCTTTTGCGATGCCAGCCTGCCGTTTGATAGCGTAACGTATTTGGCTGGTACGGTCATACTGATCTCTTCGGTAGTTTTTTGGCTTGGCTTATCAATGGTAGGGAACCAGGCCGATGAGCTTTCGGTTTCGCCCTGTGTCCATATCTGGGTTGGTTTATCCTTTTCGGTGCCATCGGGATTGATAAAATACAGGCCCTTGGCATCATTTATGGCAGCGCTGCCTTTTTCTTTCAGCTCGTTTGGCTTGGCGGTATAATCAATATAAATGGTATAGCTTTCGTTGTTATGATAAACCTTATCCAGTTTAATGGCAACGCTCAGGCTATCCTGATAAGTAAACTTAAGCGGGATGTTTTTGCCGTTTTTTACAACCGAAATGTTTTTAAGGTCCATACCCTTGGCATCAAGCCTAAGGCTATCGGTAGGGTAAAAATGAGGTTTTAAAGTAATCCATTCTTTGCCATACATATAGCGTTTTTTGTAATCGAAACGCACATCAAGTTTGGTGTGAATCAAATCGTTAACCTTTTTGGGTGTTTCGCGATAAATTTTCAGTGCCGGGTTTTCGGCCGGGGGCGCTTGCTGCGCCTGGGATGAGGTGAAAACTGCTGTGAGCATGCATGATAGCAGCAGTGTGGAAATGGGTTTCAGATCAGTCATATTTTTTTGTAATGATGCAAGGTAACAATGGATGGATAAAACAATTATACATCCGCAGGGCCAAAAAGTTTTCGGCCATAAAATACCTAAGACGCTGCAAAATATTTTATGTTACCAACGATAGCATTTTTTTGCCCGCTCTATCTGGTCCGGAAAAAACTATACACCATGTAAAAGCGTACACCACCTGTTCGTATTCGTACAGTAGAGGCTGTTAAAACTATTTAATATATTGATAATAAGCTATTTAAATAAATGGCACATATTTTATTCTATGTGTTTGGTAGAATATGCGCATTTACCTAAAGCAATTAACAAAGTATGAACATAGAAGATCATGTTTGGAGCCTTGCAGCAAAAAAAATGGCTAATGAAGCGTCGGAAGATGAGCTGCAGGAGTTAGATATGCTGCTGATGAAAAATCCACACCTGAAAACTGCAGTAATGTTAATGTATGACTGGTGGGAGGATGAGCCGCAAGATAACGAAACCAATAATTATTTGCTTTTTGAGCGAATAATGAAAAAGATAAAACCGGTTGAAGAGGGTGCAAAACTAAATTCAATTACACCTGAGCCTCCGCGACCCGAATATATAGAAACAAAGAAGCCGATAAATAAAATTCACTTTTTAATTAACACGGGGATGATTAAAAATTATGTAAAGATCGCTTTTAGGCAATTGCGCAAACAAAAAATGTACACGGCTATAAAAATTGGTGGCTTTGCATTTAGCATTGCTGCCTGTTTACTCATTGCCTTGTATATCCGTAACGAAGTTAGCTTTGACAAAAGCTACCCCGATGCCAACCGAATTTACCGTATTGTGGGAGAGTACCAGGATGTTGGCATTCACGAAAAAGGTGTGGATTGGCCCGCGGTGATGGGCAGAACGGTAAAGTCTGATTTTCCGGAAGTGGAGAAGTTTGGCCGGCTGATGCCTAATTCGCTGTTTTGGGGCGCCGGCAGCAATGAGCTTAAACGTGCCGATGGAGTGGAGAACACGCACGAAGAAGGTTTTGCTTATGCAGATCAATCATTGCTGGATATATTAAAATTACCTATGGCTTATGGTGATAGGGCGCATGCGCTTACCGAGCCTTTAACCATGGTGATATCAAAAAGCAAAGCCAGTAAATACTTCCCTGGTCAAAACCCTGTTGGCAAGGTAATGTACCTTAACAATAATAAAAGCAGGCCATATAAAATTGGCGGTGTGATGGAGGATCTTCCCGAAACATCGCATTTACGCTATGATTTTTTACTGACGCTTACAGGCATTGAGTATTGGAATGGCGAACAGACAACCTGGGGAGCAAGCAACTATAGCGTTTACCTGCTGATGAAACCGGGAGCCGATATTCCGGCTTTTAACAAAAAACTAACCGATGGCATAATTAAAAATTACTATATCCCTGATATGTTAAAGAACGGGGATAAAAACGCGCTTAGGATTGCCGGGCATATGAAAATGTTCATGCAGAATGTAAAAGATATCAACCTTAAATCGTATGATATCCACGATGGCATGTCGCACGGGGATATTCGTTTTGTATGGCTGTTTGGTGCTGTTGCTGGTTTTATATTACTTATTGCCTGTATCAATTTCATCAACCTTTCTACCGCTAAATCTGCCAACCGGGCAAAAGAGGTGGGCTTACGTAAAGTGGTAGGTTCGCAGCGCAGTGGGCTCATCAGCCAGTTTTTAACAGAATCATTATTGTATAGTTTCTTCTCTTTTGCACTGGGCTTAATATTGGCTGCAATACTGCTGCCGTATTTTAATGTGCTGGCGTCAAAAACACTAAGCATACCATGGCAACAATGGTGGTTGCTGCCCACCGTATTGGTTTCGGCGGTTATAATTGGGGTTGTTGCGGGTATTTACCCGGCATTTTACCTGTCGGGCTTTAAGCCTGTAGAAGTGCTTAAAGGCAGGTTAAGCGTGGGCAGTAAAAGTTCGGTGCTTAGAAACGGCTTAGTGGTTTTTCAATTTACCACATCCATTATTCTCATCATTAGCACAGTTGTTATTTATAATCAAATGCAGTTTATCCTCAATAAAAAGGTTGGATTTGAGAAAGACCAGGTATTAATGATCCAGGGCACAAACACCCTGGAAAATGAGGTGAAGAATTTTAAAAACGAATTGCTAAAACTCTCATCGGTAAAAAGTGTATCCATCAGCGATTTTCTGCCTGTATCGGGCACCAAGCGTAATGGCAACGAGTTTCACAACGAAGGTAAAGAAAAAATAGAGGCCGGCGTCGGCGGGCAGTTCTGGGATGTAGATGCGGATTATATCAAAACCTTCGGCATGAAGATAGTTGCCGGCCGCAACTTCAATCCAACCATGAAAACCGATTCGGACGCGTATATCATCAATCAAACGATGGCCAAGAAGCTCAACCTCAAAAACCCGGTAGGAAAACGGATCTCCAACTACGGGCGGCCAAAGCTGATTATCGGTGTGGTACAGGATTTTAATTTCGAATCGCTGAGAGACAGGTTAGATCCCTTGGTAATGCACCTGGGTAACAGTAACTCCATTGTATCTGTAAAAATAAAAACCGGCGATGTGAAAAGCACACTGGCGCAGATTACTTCAACGTGGAAAAACTTTTCGCCCAATCAGCCTATTCGTTACACGTTTATGGATGAGCGCTTTGCCAATATGTATGCCGATGTGCAGCGCATGGGCCGCATATTTACCAGCTTTGCCGTACTCGCCATTATTATAGCCTGCCTTGGCCTGTTTGCTTTGGCCGCCTTTATGGCCGAGCAGCGCAGCAAGGAGATAGGCATCCGCAAGGTGCTGGGCGCAAGCATCGGTAACATAACAACGCTGCTGTCAATGAATTTTATAAAGCTGGTATTCCTGGCCATTATTATAGCATCGCCAATAGCCTGGTGGGCTATGAACAAGTGGCTGCAGGATTTTAACCCCAGCAACCGCATCAGCATAAGCTGGTGGATGTTTGCACTTGCAGGGATAACGGCTATACTGATAGCGGTATTTACGGTTAGCTATCAAAGTATAAAAGCCGCGTTAATGAACCCGGTAAATAGTTTAAAAGCGGAATAAAAGCTTAAAGCCGAAGGCATAAAGCTGAAAGCAAGAAAATTGAACAGTTAAATTAACGATAAAAAGCTTTAGGCTTTATGCCTTTAGCTAACCAACAATATTATGTTAAAGAGTTATTTAAAAACAGCATGGCGGTTTTTGTTGAAAAACAAAACATTTAGCTTCATCAATATTATTGGCCTGGCTACGGGCACGTTGTGTTGCCTTTATATTTTGTTGTACGTACAGGATCAGTATAACTACGACAAGCAACATAAAAATGTAAAAGACATATACCGTATTACTACCGATTTGGAGTTAACCGGCGATAAGCACCATGGCGCGGCAAGTTCGCCACCCATTACACCGGCCATGAAAAGTGATTTTGCCGAAGTGGTACAATATACCCGAGTGGTAACTACTGAAGGCTTTGGGGCCAAACAACACCTGCTGCGCTACAAGGAAAAATCATTTTACCAACAAGACGCGGCTTACGTCGACTCTACTTTTTTTGATATGTTTAACTATCACTTTGTTGGTGGTAACGCCTCAAGAGTATTGGCCGAACCTTATTTCATAGTGCTTTTAAAACCCGTTGCCGATAAGCTTTTTGGGAAAGAAGAGCCGGTAGGTAAAATGATATCCATCGATAACTCGTTTGGTAAACACGATTTTAAGGTAACCGGCGTGATTGATGAAAGCGCAGGCAAAACGCATATTCATGCCAACATGTTTATGGCGATGAACAGCGGCGGACTTGGCCAATATGTGCGCCAAAACAATACCTGGGGCGGTAATAACTTTTTGTACGCCTACATTAAGCTGCGCCCGGATGCCAACCCTGCGGCATTTGAAAAAAAGCTGCCCGAGTTTTTAAATAAATACGGCGCCGCCCAAATGAGGGAGATAGGCATGAAAAAATCGCTGCACCTGCAGCCGGTTTCCACTATACACACTACGCCGGGTTTTGAACATGAACTTACCAAAACGCTCGATCCCTCGTTTCTTTATATCCTGATATTGATTGCTGTAATGATCCAGGTTATTGCCTGTATCAATTTCATGAACCTGTCAACCGCCCGCGCATCCAAACGGGCTAAGGAAGTTGGCGTGCGTAAAGTAATAGGCGCCGGCCAGGGCGATTTAATTAAACAGTTCTTGGGCGAATCGTTTTTGCTGGCGTTAATTGGTGTAGCTATAGCGTTGCCATTGTTAATGGTGTTGCTGCCCTATTTAAACCAGATCACCAATACCGAGATCCGGCTATCGCTTTTTACCAATTACAAACTCTGGATCATGCTGATCAGCCTTGTGTTGGTTACCGGGTTGGTGGCGGGCAGCTATCCTGCATTCTACTTATCGGCATTCAAGGCCATAAAAGTGATTAAGGGGAATTTTACCAGCCATATTTCAGCAGCAGGGATCCGCAAATCATTGGTGGTTTTCCAGTTTGTGTTATCCATAGTGCTGGTTACCGGTATCATTGTTATCTACAGTCAGCTTAGTTTTATTAAAAATAAAGATTTAGGCTTTGATGTAAAGCAAAAGCTCATCTTCAACTTTTATACGGGCGGCACGCAAGCCAAAATGAAAAATTTCGCAAATGATTTAAAGTCGTTGGCCGAGGTTAAGATTGTAAGCAATGCCGATAATTATTTAAGCCAGTTTGTACCACACGACCATGGTGTTTACCCGGCAGGTGGTAACATGACCACTGCCATTGATGCCCAAAATATAAATACCGACGAATTTTTTGCAAAGGCCAATGGCATCAAAATCATCAGCGGCCGCGATTTTCGGGATCATGATTCAACCCGGGTGCTCATCAACGAAACGCTGGCCAAAAGGCTGGGCTTAAACCCGCAAACCGCGCCAGGTAAAAGGTTGTACACCAAATACGAGCCAAACCCCGAAACTTTCGTTGAAGTGGCAGGCGTAATGAAGGATTTTAATTACAACTCGCTGCACAGCGAAGTAAAACCATTTATGCTGGTGTATGATAAAAGCATCAACGATTTTAATACGATGGTTGTAGCTACCGATAGCAAAAATTATAAAGCATTATTAACCAAAATAGAAGCCCTTTGGCGTAAAGATATTGCAGATGCCCCTTTTGAATATTCGTTTTTAGATACCGAAGTACAAAAACAGTACGAAAACGAGGTCATGCTATCGCGCATCATCAACACCTTTACACTGGCAGCCATAGTGATTTCATGTTTGGGCTTGTTTGGTTTAGCCGCATTTAGCGCCGAGCAGCGGAGTAAAGAAATTGGCATCCGTAAAGTATTGGGCGCCAGCGTAACCGGCATCGTGCAACTATTATCAACCGACTTTTTAAAACTGGTTATCATAGCTTTCGTTTTAGCCACACCTTTAGCCTGGTGGGGCATGAACAAGTGGCTGCAGGCATTTGAATACCGTGTGCCCATCAGCTGGTGGATGTTTGCCCTTGCGGGAATCCTGGCGGCTATTGTTGCCCTGTTCACCGTAAGTTTCCAGGCTATAAAAGCCGCGCTAATGAACCCGGTGAAGAGTTTGAAAACGGAGTAAGGAAGCTAAAAGCGGAAAGCTTAAGGCTGAAAGCAAAAATAAGCGGGAGAAGCTGAAAACCAAGGCCTTTAGCTTTAAACTAAGTTATAAAAAAGAGAAGCTTTAGGCTTTCTGCCTTTAGCTTTAAGCTTAAGAAATTATGATAAAAAACTATTTAAAAACAGCCTGGCGTAACCTTATAAAAAACAAGGTTAACTCCTTTATTAATATCGCGGGGCTATCTGTTGGTATGGCCGTGGCTATCCTTATCGGGCTATGGATCTGGGACGAATTATCGTTTGATCAATATCACCAAAACTATAATCGTATTGCCCTGGTTGAGCAAAATTTAAAAAATAACGGCAACATCGATACCTGGGCCGCGACTCCCTACCCATTGGCTAACGAACTGCGCAAAAACTACGGCAGTAATTTTAAAGCTGTGGCAATGGCCGCCGGTTTGGGCAATCACCTGTTAAGTTTAGGCGATAAAAAGCTGAATAAAAGGGGCGTTTATTTTGAGCCGCAAGCGCCCGAAATGCTTACACTTAAAATGTTAAAGGGAACCCGCGATGGGCTTAAAGATCCTTACTCGGTTTTAATATCCGCATCAAATGCCAAAGCCTATTTTGGTGATGCTGATCCGATGAACAAAGTTTTAAAGATTGATAACAAGCTCGATGTAAAAGTAACCGGGGTTTATGAGGATCTGCCCCGTAACTCAACCTTTGCCGATGTCTCGTTCATTGCGCCATGGCAACTCTATTTTAATAACACCGAATGGGTGCGTACAGCTGCCGACCCATGGCGGCCAAATGCCTTCCAGATATTTGTTCAATTGATTGATAATACCAGCTTTGCCGATGTATCGCTAAAAATAAAGGATGCCAAATTGCGCAACCTCAATACCGAATTGGCCAAAAAGAAGCCCCAGCTATTTTTACAGCCAATGAGCAAATGGCATTTATACAGCGATTTTAAAAATGGTGTAAACATTGGCGGTCGGGTTAAATACGTTTGGTTGTTTGGTATTATTGGCGTGTTTGTGTTGTTGCTGGCTTGCATTAACTTTATGAACCTGAGTACTGCCCGTAGTGAAAAACGAGCCAAAGAGGTAGGGATCCGCAAGGCAATCGGCTCATTACGAAGCCAGCTTATTTACCAGTTTTTTAGCGAGTCGCTATTATTTGTGGTATTGGCGCTTGCCTTATCCATATTGCTGGTTCAGCTCAGCTTGCCATTTTTTAATTCGGTATCTGATAAAAGCATGTCTGTTTTATGGAGCAGCCCTTTGTTTTGGTTAATGGTTGTGGGCTTTAGTTTATTTACCGGGTTAATTGCCGGCAGTTATCCCGCATTATACTTGTCATCATTTGAGCCTATTAAAGTTTTAAAAGGATCGTTTAGGGTAGGCCGTTTTGCCGCCGTGCCGCGCAAGGTGCTGGTTGTAATCCAATTTACGGTATCCATTACGCTCATCATCGGTACTATAATTGTTTTCAGGCAGATACAGTTTGCTAAAGACAGGCCTATCGGCTATAGCCGCGATGGCCTGGTTTCTATACCGGTACTTAATGAGGATATTCATAAGCACCTGGATGTGGTAACAGCCGAATTGCTAAAGAGTGAAGCCGTTATATCTGTAGCCGAAGCTGGTGCTTCCCCAACAGAATATAGTTCAAGCAGCAGCGGTTTTGACTGGAAGGGTAAAGACCCTAATATGAGCGTTGATTTTCCGACTGAAGGCGTTTCTTATGATTATGAAAAAACCATTGGCTGGAGCTTTAAGCAGGGCAGGGGTTTCTCCCGGTCGTTCCTTACGGATTCCTCAGGCCTGGTGATCAATGAAACCGCTGCACGCTTTATGGGCTTTAATAATAATGCCGTTGGCGAAACCATTAAATGGAACGGCGATCAATTAAAGGTAATAGGCGTAATTAAAGATATGATTGTAAACTCGCCTTATGAAGAAGTAAGGCCGTTCATTTATTACCTCTCCAAAAATTCGGAATCTACCATACTGTTAAAGATTAACCCGAAAGTTAGTGCAACCGAGGCCCTTGGTAAAATTGAGCACGTTTTTAAACTATATAACCCTTCGCAGCCTTTTGAATACCATTTTGTTGACGATGAATACGCCAAGAAGTTTGGCAATGAGCAACGCATCGGTAAACTGGCGGCTTGTTTTGCCGGTTTAGCCATCTTTATCAGCTGCCTGGGATTATTCGGCATGGCATCCTTTTTAGCAGAACAGAGAATTAAAGAGATAGGGGTGCGCAAGGTTCTTGGGGCATCGGTATTTAGCCTGTGGCGCTTAATGTCTACAGATTTTGTGGTGCTGGTTATTATTGCCATACTGATAGCAACCCCGGTTTCTTATTACTTTATGTACGGCTGGCTGCAAGGTTACCAATACCATGCCGGCATGGCCTGGTGGATATATGCCGCTGCCGCTATTGGAGCCATGGCAATCACTTTATTAACGGTAAGTTATCAAAGCATCAGGGCAGCCATGCTAAATCCGGTAAAGAGTTTGAAAACAGAATAGGAAAGAATCAAGAGTTAAGAATAAGGAACCAAGAATTAAAAGTCAAGAATCAAGGCAGGAAGCAAGCGGGGAAGGCCGATAGAAAGGTACCAATGAACTAATGAACAAGTAAACCAATGAACTAATCATGATCAGGAATTATTTAAAAATAGCGTGGCGTAACATCATCAAAAACAAGGCGCACACTTTTATTAATATCGCGGGGCTGTCGGTAGGCTTGGCTTGCAGCCTGCTCATTTTGCTTTGGGTGCAAAACGAATTGGAGATTGATGCTTACCATAAAAATAGCAAACGCCTGTTTTCGGTATTTGAAAGGCAGTACTACGATAACAAAGTTTTTGGACAATATGGTACACCTGGATTGCTGCCCGATGAACTTAAAAAACAAATACCCGAAATTGAAGCCGTTACCGGGATAGCCTATGGTGGCGATAATACCTTTAAGGTTGGTGACAAAGTTTTGAAGATGAGCGGTACTTCCGCCGGCGAAGATTGTTTTAAAATGTTCTCCATCCCTTTAATACATGGCGACGTTAAAACTGCATTAAGTTCTCCTTTAAGTTTAGCAATATCGCGCAAAATGGCAGAGGCTTTTTTTGGCAGCGCGCAAACAGCTGTCGGTAAAACTATCCGCTACGAAAACCGAAAAGACTTTACCGTTACCGCTGTTTTTGAAGATATGCCCAAAACATCCTCGCAGCGCTACGATTTTTTAATAAACTGGACCAGCTTTTTGGCCGACAATAGCTGGGCTGCACAATGGGGGAACAACGGGCCGGCAACTATTATCATGCTGCGGTCTGATGCCGACCCAGCAAAAGTTGAAAAAAAGCTGACTCATTTTTTAGATAACCTGAATAAAGATCAGAAAAAGGGCACGTTTACCCTTGAGCTTGGCATGCAGCCTTTTGCCGATGGATACCTCCATGGTAATTTTGAAAACGGCAAAATTACAGGCGGGCGGATAGAATATGTACACTTGTTCTCTATTGTAGCTGTTTTTATATTACTGATAGCCTGTATCAATTTTATGAATTTGAGTACGGCACGGTCTGTAAAACGGGCACGCGAAATAGGTGTTCGTAAAGTGGTTGGCGCTGTCCGTTCTGTACTGGTAAAACAGTTTATAGGCGAATCTATGCTCATCACTTTATTGGCAGTTATAGTTTCGTTGCTCCTATTGGTGCTATTATTACCTGTATTTAACCAAATTACCCAAAAGGAGATCGATTTGCCGTTTCGCCAGTTTGATTTTTGGCTTAAGCTTGTAGGATTAACACTTGTTACCGGGTTTATATCCGGCAGCTACCCCGCCTTATTTTTATCATCTTTTAACCCGGTGAACGTTTTAAAAGGGACAATTAAATTAGATAGCGGCACCACTATATTTCGCAAGGGCTTGGTAGTATTTCAGTTTACTTTATCTGTAATATTGATAACTGCCACCATTATTGTTTCAAAACAAATGGCCTTTGTACAATCAAAAAACCTGGGTTATGATAGGGAAAATCTGATCTATATTCCAATGGATGGCGAGCTTATACCCAAATATGCTGCCTTTAAAAACGAAGCGCTTAAAACGCCGGGCGTTCAATTGGTAACCCGGATAACCGCCACGCCAACTAATATGCAAAACGGCACAGGAGGCGTAACCTGGGATGGTAAAGATCCTAATGTAAATATCGAGTTTACCCAGGCATCTGTAGGATACGATTTTGTAAAAACCATGAAACTAAAAATGGTAACAGGTCGTGATTATTCTACGGCCTTCGGCACCGACTCGGCCGGATATCTTATCAACGAAGCCGCTTTAAAAAGAATAAATTATAAAGATCCCATAGGTAAACCGCTTACACTTTGGGGTAAGCATGGTAAGATCATTGGCGTACTAAAAGACTTCCATTTCCGATCGATGCATGAGCAAATACAGCCCTTAGTGATCAGGTTTGGCGAAAAAGAGGGTTATGGCAATATCCTGGTACGCACACAGCCAGGCAAAACCCGCGAAGCTTTGGCCGGTATCGAAAAGCTTTGTAAACAGCTTAATCCTTCGTTCCCTTTTTCCTATACCTTTTCGGATGAAGAGTACCAGAAAATGTATCAAAACGAACAGATCATCAGCAAGCTGTCAGATGCATTTGCTTTCCTGGCCATCTTTATATCATGCCTTGGCTTGCTTGGTTTGGCCATGTTTACCGCCGAGCAGCGAATTAAAGAGATTGGCATCCGTAAAGTATTGGGCGCAAGTGTACGTTCGCTCTTTAGTCTGCTATCGTCGGAGTTTTTAATATTGGTAGTGGTATCCTTATTTATAGCCTTGCCTATATCATGGTATGCTATGGGGGCCTGGCTGCAGGGTTTTGCTTACCAAACGCCCATGCAATGGTGGGTATTTGCCCTTTCTGGGGGTATCATCATGGTAATAGCCCTGGCAACGGTAAGTTTCCAGGCTATAAAAGCGGCATTAATCAACCCTATAAAAAGTTTGAGAAGCGAGTAGGAAAGAGTTAAGAATCAAGAGTTAAGAATCAAGAGTCAGGAATCAAGATAGGAAGCAGCAGGGAAGGGCTGATAAAAAGTTTGAAAAAAGAGTAGGACACTGAAAGCAATAGACAGGATTAAACAAAAGCTTTAGGCTTTTGGTCTTTAGCTTTAAGCTTAAAATATAATATCGTGATAAAAAATTATTTAAAAATAGCGTGGCGCAATCTTGTTAAGAACAAGGCGCACTCGTTTATAAATATTACCGGTCTTTCGGTTGGCCTGGCTTGCAGCCTGCTTATTTTATTGTGGGTGCAAAATGAGCTGAGCATTGATGGCTATCATCAAAATGGCGACCGGCTATATAAAGTTTA
Source organism: Mucilaginibacter sp. P2_A4 (assembly GCF_056405015.1). Taxonomy (NCBI): domain Bacteria; kingdom Pseudomonadati; phylum Bacteroidota; class Sphingobacteriia; order Sphingobacteriales; family Sphingobacteriaceae; genus Mucilaginibacter; species Mucilaginibacter sp. P2_A4. The sequence continues at coordinate 100,465 of NZ_JBFUCX010000016.1, forward strand.
TGAACGGGAATACTATGATCATAAAATAGATGGCAATTATGATACACCGGGCATGATGGGCGCCGAATTGAAAAAAGGACTGCCCGAAGTGGAATATGCCATTAACATGGAGGATGGAAATGATGATCATACTTTTAGGGTAGGTAATAAAATATTGAAGGTGAATGGCACTTTTGCCGGAGCCGATATTTTTAATATGTTCAGCTACCCGCTTGTAAAAGGCGAAGCAGGTACAGCATTAAATTCGCCTTTAAGCATGGCTATATCGCAAAAAATGGCAGCTATGTTTTTTGGCAATCCCGATATGGCCATGGGTAAAACCATCCGGTTTGAAAACAAAAAAGATTTTACAGTTACGGCTGTATTTAAAGATCTGCCGGAAAACACTTCACGGAAATTTGAATACGTAATTAATTGGGACGCCTATTTAGCCGAAAATCCCGGTTCAAAAAGTTGGAATAACAGCGGGCCTTTAACGTTTGTAATGCTACGCAAGGATGCAAACCCCGTGTTGGTAGATAAGAAAATAACACACTTTTTAGATACTTACCGAACCCAGGAAAAAAGCTATCGTGTTGAACATGGCCTGCAGCGTTTTGACCAGGTTTACCTGCACTCCAATTTTGAAGATGGCAAAATAACCGGCGGCCGTATTGAATATGTACGTCTGTTTAGTATTATAGCCTTATTTGTATTGCTTATAGCCTGTATTAATTTCATGAACCTTACAACAGCACAATCTGTTAAAAGGGCCCGGGAGATTGGAGTACGCAAGGTAATGGGCGCTGTGAGAGGCGTGTTGATCAGGCAGTTTATTGGCGAATCGTTACTGCTTACCGTACTGGCTGTTGTGGTAGCTGTGGTTTTAACTGCTGTGCTTTTGCCGGCATTTAACCAGGTTACCCAAAAGGAAATAGTTATGCCTTTTGGCGAGGTTTCTTTCTGGCTAAAACTAATGGTAATTACGCTAATTACCGGCTTAATTTCGGGTAGTTACCCGGCGCTTTTCCTGTCATCATTTAACCCGGTTAAAGTACTGAAGGGAACATTAAAGCTTGATGCCGGCGCGGTATGGTTTCGCAAGGGGCTGGTTGTAATGCAGTTTATACTTTCGTCTGTATTGATCATTGCTACCATAGTGGTATCAAAACAAATAAACTTTATTCAAACCAGGAATCTGGGTTATGATCGTGAAGACCTGGTGTATATTCCTATCGAGGGCGATTTGGGTGCCAAATACGATATTTTTAAAAACGAGGCTATGAGTATGCCCGGTATTAAATCGGTTAGCCAAATGTCAAATAATCCCACATTTATTGATAATAGTACTATTGGCGTTACCTGGGAAGGGAAGGACCCTAACAACACCGTGGCTTTTCCCAATATTGCGGTTGGGTATAACTTTGTGCATACCTTGAAGCTGAAAATGTTAGCGGGACGCGATTTCTCTGCCGATTATCCTGCCGATTCCAATAACTATATCATTAACCAGGTAACGCAGCAAAAATTAGGTTTTGCTGATCCCGTTGGGAAATATATAACGATGTGGGGGAGGAAAGGAAAAATAATCGGACTGGTAAAAGATTTTCATTTTCAATCACTACATAAGCAAATCCTCCCGTTGATCATTCGCCCCGTCCGGGGAAAATTGAGTCGGGGAAACATCCTGGTACGCACCCAGGCCGGCAAAACAAAAGAAGCATTGGCCGCCATCTCAAAACTTTGTAGAGAGATAAATCCAAATTTTCCTTTCAACTATAATTTTTCTGACGAGCAATATCAAAGGCTATACAGGAGCGAACAGATCGTTGGTCGCCTGTCGAACATATTTGCGTTCCTGGCCATATTTATATCGTGCCTGGGGCTGTTGGGTTTAGCCATGTTTACGGCCGAACAGCGGATTAAAGAAATAGGTGTACGCAAAGTACTGGGAGCGAGTATAGCATCCATATTCGGGTTACTGTCGTCAGAGTTTTTGGCCTTGGTAATAACTGCGATGCTCATCGCAACGCCTATTGCCTGGTACGCCATGAATAGCTGGCTACAAGGTTTTGCTTACCGCACTACTATACAGTGGTGGATGTTTGCCCTATCGGGAGGGCTTATAGTATTAATAGCGCTGGCAACAGTAAGTGTACAGGCCATAAAGGCTGCGTTGGTTAACCCGATAAAAAGTTTGAGAAGCGAATAGAAAAGAGTTAAGAATCAAGAGTCAAGAGTCAAGAATCAAGAGTCAAGAATCAAGAGTCAAGAATCAAGAGTCAGGAATCAAGACAGGGAACAACAGGGAAGGGCTGAAAGAACGGTTTGAGGAGCGAGTAAGGAGCCGAAAGCCGAAGGTTTAAAGCTAAAAGCAATGGACAGGATTATATTATATAAAAGGCTTTAGGCTTTTGGCCTTTAGCATTAGGCTTAAAAATCAACACGATGATAAAAAATTATTTAAAAATCGCATGGCGCAACATTGTAAAAAATAAGGTTCATACCTTTATCAATGTGGCGGGGCTTTCTGTTGGTATGGCGGTGGCCATGCTGATAGGGTTGTGGATCTGGGATGAACTATCCTTTGATAAGTATCACCAAAACTATGATCATGTGGCGCAGCTGATGACCACTCAAACGGCCAATGGTGAAACGGTAACTTTCGGATCAACCGTGGTGCCGCTTAGTGCAGAACTGCGAACCAAATACGCGGCCGATTTTAAAATGACCGCCCTTACCTGGGAGGGTACACACATACTGGCCGTTGGCGATAAAAAGATTTCGCAAAACGGCATGTGGGCCGAGCCTGATCTGCCGTATATTCTTTCATTAAAAATGATAAAAGGGAGCTATGCCAACTTTAAAGATCCTTCATCTTTTGTATTATCACAATCACTTGCTATCGCCCTTTTTGGCGATGCCGATCCTATAAATAAAGTAGTACGGATTGATAACAAAACCGATATGAAGGTAGCCGGCGTTTACCAGGATCTGCCTCATAATACCACCTTTTATCCAACTAAATTTATGCTGCCCTGGAGCAGCCCGGCAAATTGGTGGAACACGCAAAGTGGTGCATGGGATAACCACGGCTGCCATTTATTCGCACTGATGAACGCGAATGCCGATTTTGATAAAGTATCGGCAAAGATCAGGAACATTACCAAGCCTCATTTTAAAATGAACGACGAGGTAATGCAAATACATCCCATGGCCAAATGGCACTTGTATAGCGATTTTAAAAACGGTAAAGCAGTTGGCGGCCGTATTGAGCTGGTATGGTTGTTCGGGATCATCGGTACGTTTGTATTGCTGCTGGCCTGTATCAATTTTATGAACCTGAGCACCGCCCGCAGCGAAAAACGTGCTAAAGAAGTGGGAATTCGCAAAGCGATAGGCTCTGTCCGCTCGCAACTGGTGAAACAGTTTTTGAGCGAATCGCTGATGTTTGCGTTTTTGGCTTTGGTGGTTACGCTTGTTATTGTTTTAGTGGCTCTGCCATATTTTAATAACCTTGCCGATAAGCAAATTGCCATGCCATTTGCTAACCCCTGGTTTTGGACAGCTGCTTTGAGCTTTACCTTTTTTACCGGAATTATTGCAGGTAGCTACCCGGCATTTTACCTTTCGGCCTTTGAACCAATTAAAGTATTAAAAGGGACTTTCCGTGTTGGGCGCTTTGCTTCGCTGCCGCGTAAGGTTTTGGTGGTTGTGCAGTTTACGGTATCTATTGTCCTCATCATCGGCACCATTATCGTTTTTAGGCAAATTCAGTTTGCGCGCAGCAGGCCGATTGGCTATACCCGCGAAGGCTTAATTACGGTGGGTATGAATACCCCTGAAATTTATGGTCACTATGAAGCCATGCGGAACGACCTGATCCAAACGGGCGCGGTTGCCGATATGACGGAGTCAAACAGTTCAACAACCCAGGTATGGTCAAACAATGGTGGCTTTGAATGGGCTGGTAAAGCCCCCGGCTTCGATCCAACATTTGGTACCATAGCTGTAACTTATGATTATGGTAAAACCGTTGGCTGGAAGATAATTGAAGGCCGCGATTTTTCGAGAAGTTTCCCTACGGATACCGGGGCGTTTATATTAAATGAATCGGCAGTAAAACTAAGCGGACTTAAAAACCCTATTGGCAAAATCATGCATTGGGCAGGTAAAAATCACGTTGTAACCGGTGTGGTAAAAGATATGGTAATGGAATCGCCATATAAATCTACTATCGCTACCGTTTTTCACATGAATCCAACCTGGGTTAACGTCATCACCTTGCGCATAAACCCTAAAATGCCTATGCGCGAAGCCCTGGGCAAAATTGAGCCCGTATTTAAAAAATATAACCCCGGCAGCCCCTTTGAGTTTAAGTTTAATGATGATGAATATGCGCACAAGTTTAGCGACGAGCAGCGCATTGGTAACCTGGCTACCGTGTTTGCGGTGCTGGCCATCTTTATCAGTTGTCTTGGTCTGTTTGGGCTCGCCTCGTTTGTTGCCGAACAACGCATAAAGGAGATAGGGGTGCGTAAAGTGCTTGGTGCATCGGTAGCAAACTTGTGGCGTTTACTGTCAACAGAGTTTGTGATGCTGGTGGCTATTTCATTACTTATTGCAATCCCTGCCGCTTATTACTTTATGAGTGGCTGGCTTCAGCAATACCAATACCGGTCGCCAATATCCTGGTGGATTTTTGTACTATCTGGTACTGGGGCAATTGCCATTACTTTAATTACGGTAAGCTTTCAGGCCATCAAAGCAGCGCTGACTAACCCGGTTAAAAGCCTGCGCTCGGAATAGAGTGAAGAATTAAGAGTCAAGAAACAAGACAGAAGTTAAGTGGGGTTATTGCAGGCTCCACAAACTGACAGAACCAATGAACAAGTAAATTAATGAACCAACAGTGATGATAACAAACTATCTGAAGATCGCCTGGCGAAATCTTACGCGTAACAGGGCGCATACTTTTATAAATATAACTGGCCTCTCGGTAGGTATGGCTGTGGCTATGCTTATTGGTTTGTGGATATGGGATGAACTATCATATGATAAATATTTTAAAAATTATGACCGCATTGTGCAGGTAATGCAACATCAAACTTTTAATGGTAATGTAGGCACACAATCGGATATACCTATGCCATTGGGTTATAAACTGCGGGATGACTATAAGAATGATTTTAAGTACGTGGTACTATCTACCTGGACATACGCACACATTCTCGCATTCGGTGATAAAAAATTAACCCAACAGGGAAACTATATGCAGGCCGAAGCACCAGACCTGTTCACCTTAAAAATGATCAAAGGCACACGATCAGGGCTAAAAGATCCATCATCTATCATTCTCTCTGCATCTCTGGCTAAGGCCCTTTTTGGTGATACTGATCCCATGTTTAAAGCCTTAAAGATCGATAATAAATGGAACGTTAAGGTTACCGGCGTTTACGAAGATCTGCCGCATAATAATAGCTTAGCTGAAATAGCATTTATTGCACCCTGGGATCTGTACATGACTACCTATGAAAAAACAAACATTACAAAATGGGGTAATAATTCATGGCAGCTATTTGCACAGCTAAGCCCCAATGCAGATATAAACAAGGTATCGGCCAGGATAAAAGATTTGAAACTGAATGCTTTTACCGCTGAGGGCAATAAGCTGGGTTTATCATTTAAGCCAGCTGTGTTTTTGCACCCGATCAGCAAATGGCATTTATATTCGGAGTTTAAAAATGGTATTAATACCGGTGGTGCCATACAATTTGTATGGATGTTTGGCATTATTGGTGTATTTGTATTATTGCTGGCTTGTATCAATTTCATGAACCTAAGCACGGCCCGGTCCGAAAAACGGGCCAAAGAAGTAGGTATACGCAAAACGGTAGGATCGCTGAGAAGCCAGCTTATTGGTCAATTTTTGGTAGAGTCGGTGCTGATCTCGGCATTTGCCTTCCTGTTTTCCATACTTCTTGTACTGCTTATTTTACCCTGGTTTAACCAGGTAGCCAATAAAACCATGCAGGTATTATGGGCCAACCCGATGTTTTGGGTACTGGGAGTTGGCTTTAGCCTGGTAACCGGCCTTATTGCGGGTAGCTATCCTGCCTTTTACTTGTCATCGTTTAAGCCGGTGAAAGTTTTAAAAGGAACATTTAAGGCCGGGCGTTTTGCTGCTTTGCCGCGTAAAGTACTGGTGATATTGCAATTTACGGTTTCGGTTACTTTAATCATAGGTACTATCATTGTTTTCAGACAGGTGCAATTCACCAAGAACAGACCAATAGGTTATGATCGCACCGGCCTTATACAGATAGAAATGAAAACGGATGCCATTCATCAGCACTTTACAGCAGTAAGGAATGACCTGCTGCAGTCGGGAGCAATAGTTGAAATGGCCGAGTCTGATAGTCCGTTAACAGGAGTATATTCCAATAATAGTGGTCTTACCTGGAGGGATAAGGACCCCAGTTTACAGGATGATTTTGGCACTGTTGCTGTGAGCCCCGAATTTGGAAAAACAGCTGGATGGAAACTTACCGACGGACGCGATTTTTCAAGAGATATTTTAACAGATTCATCGGGAATAGTACTGAATGAAGCCGCCGTAAAATTCATGAACTTTAAACACCCTGTTGGCGAAACCATAAAATGGTACAAAACTTTTAAAGTTATAGGCGTAGTGAAGGATATGGTTATGTCATCACCATATGACCCCGTAAAACCAACTATATTTTATATAATTCCCTACGCTCCAGGGATAGTTAATGTCAGGCTGAACACCGGCAAAAGCGCCAGCGAAGCATTACATAAAATTGAAGCTGTATTTAAACAGTATGACCCGGCCAGCCCTTTCGAATATAAATTTACAGATGATCAATACGCCCAAAAATTTGCGAATGAAGAGCGTGTTGGCAAACTGGCGGGTTTCTTTACCCTGCTGGCCATTTTCATTAGTTGCATGGGCTTGTTTGGTATGGCATCCTTCATGGCCGAGCAGCGTACAAAAGAGATTGGCGTGCGCAAGGTGCTTGGCGCATCAGTATTTGGTTTGTGGCGCTTACTGTCGTTAGATTTTGTGGTACTGGTTTCTATATCATTACTGATAGCTATACCAATCGCTTACTATTTTATGCAAAGTTGGATAAAAGATTACAAGTACCACGCCGAGCTTTCCTGGTGGATTTTTGGGGCGACTGCCATCGGTTCTATCACGATCACTTTGCTTACGGTAAGCTACCAAAGTATTAAGGCCGCTTTGATGAACCCCGTAAAAAGCTTGAGGAGCGAATAAGAGTAGAAAGCAGAAAGCTTAAGGCGTAAAGCTAAAAGCAATAAGTTGCATTATATAAAAGCTTTAGGCTTTGGGCCTTTTGCTTTAAGCTTAAAACTACAGCAATGATAAAAAACTATCTGAAGATCACCTGGCGAAACCTTACCCGCAACAGGGCGCATACTTTTATTAACGTTGCCGGCCTATCGGTGGGTATGGCAGTGGCTATGCTTATTGGTTTGTGGATATGGGATGAATTATCATATGATAAATACTATCAAAGCCATGACCGTATTGTGCAGGTAATGCAGCATCAAACCGTTAACGGTAATGTGTTTACCCAAACCGCTATTCCCCTGCCTTTAGGTGCAAAATTGAGGCAGGATTACAAACGCGATTTTAGATACGTGGTATTATCAACCTGGACGGGCGGTCATATCATTGCAAATGGCGATAAAAAGCTAAAGCAGCAGGGTAACTATATGCAGGCCGAAGCCCCTGACCTGCTCACTTTAAAAATGCTGAAGGGAACCCGCTCTGGCTTAAAAGATCCATCGTCTATTTTGCTTTCCGCATCACTGGCTAAGGCATTGTTTGGGAATGTCGACCCCATGTTGCAGCCTGTAAAAATTGATAATAAATGGAACGTTAAGGTTACCGGCGTTTACGAAGATATGCCCCATAATACCAGTTTTAGCGAATTGGCTTTTATTGCCCCCTGGGATCTGTACATGACCACCGAGCCGTGGTTAAAAAGAAATATTGCAAATTGGGATAATAATTCATGGCAGATATTTGCTCAGCTGGTCCCCAATGCTCATATAGATAAGGTATCTGCTCATATAAAAAACATAAAATGGGATGCTATTATTGCCGAACGGGCCAATAAGTTATTTCTCGCTTCTAAACCCGCCATTTTTTTACATCCAATGAGTAAGTGGCATTTATACTCGGAGTTTAAAAACGGTATTAATACAGGAGGGGCTATACAATTTGTATGGATGTTTGGTATTATTGGGGTATTTGTACTGTTGCTGGCCTGTATTAATTTCATGAACCTGAGCACTGCCCGCAGCGAAAAACGGGCAAAAGAAGTAGGTATTCGCAAAACGGTTGGCTCATTGCGTAGCCAGCTCATAGGTCAGTTTTTTCTCGAATCGCTATTGATCACCTCATTTGCCTTTTTGTTTTCAATATTGATTGTGCAGCTTATTTTGCCCTGGTTTAACCAGGTTGCTGATAAAACCATGTATATACTTTGGGGCAACCCGGTGTTTTGGCTGTTAGGTATAGGCTTTAGTTTGCTAACCGGGTTAATAGCCGGCAGTTATCCGGCCTTTTACCTGTCGTCGTTTCAGCCTGTAAAAGTGCTGAAGGGGACATTTAAGGCGGGTCGTTTTGCGTCTATTCCCCGTAAGGTATTGGTGGTTTTGCAGTTTACTGTTTCGGTTACTTTAATTATAGGTACTATCATCGTTTTCAGGCAGGTACAGTTTGCCAAAAACAGGCCAATTGGTTATAACCGTACCGGGCTGATACAGGTTAGTATGAATACTGATGATATTCATAAACATTTTAGCGCTGTGAGGCATGAGCTGCTTCGATCGGGTGCGATAGTTGAAGTTGCTGAATCTAACAGCCCGTTAACAGCGGTATGGTCAAACAGCAGCGGGTTTAGCTGGAAAGATAAAGACCCCAACCTGCAGGATGATTTTGGAGTTATACCGATAAGCCCCGAATTTGGAAAAGTGGCCGGATGGCAAATTACCGATGGCCGTGATTTTTCGAGAACGATTTTAAGCGATTCATCGGGTGTAATACTGAACGAGGCAGCAGTGAAATTCATGAACCTGAAACACCCTGTAGGTGAAATTATCAAAAACGGAAGTCAGGGTATTAAGGTCATCGGTGTTATAAAGGATATGGTAATGTCATCGCCCTATGAACCTGTAAAACCAAGTATGTTTTTTATGATCAATTATGCAGGTGAGTTGATTGATATCAGAATAAACCCTAAAATAAGCGCCAGCGAAGCATTGGGCAAAATTGAACCTATATTTAAGCAATATAACCCGGGCAGCCCCTTTGATTTTAAGTTTACAGATGAAGAGTACGCCCAAAAATTTGCGAATGAAGAGCGTGTTGGCAAGCTGGCGGGATTCTTTACCCTGCTGGCTATTTTCATTAGTTGTATGGGCCTTTTTGGTATGGCATCGTTCATGGCCGAGCAGCGTACAAAAGAGATTGGCGTGCGCAAGGTGCTTGGTGCATCAGTATTTGGTTTGTGGCGCTTGCTGTCGTTAGATTTTGTGGTGCTGGTTTCTATATCATTACTGATAGCCATACCAATCGCTTACTATTTTATGCAAAGTTGGATAAAAGATTACAAGTACCACGCTGAGCTTTCCTGGTGGATTTTTGGGGCGACTGCTATCGGTTCTATCACGATCACTTTGCTTACGGTAAGCTACCAAAGTATTAAGGCCGCGTTGATGAACCCCGTGAAAAGTTTGAGGAGCGAATAACAGCAAAGAATTAAGAATTAAGAGTCAAGAGTTAAGACAGCGGCGGTAGGAACTGGGCCATACAGAAAGGTACCAATGTACTAATGAACAAGTGAACCAATGAACTAATACAGCAATGATAAAAAACTATCTGAAGATCGCCTGGCGAAACCTGACCCGTAACAGGGCGCATACTTTTATTAACGTTGCAGGCCTCTCGGTGGGTATGGCAGTGGCTATGCTTATTGGTTTGTGGATACATGATGAGTTATCGTTCAATAAATATTACCGAAATTATAACCGCATTGCGCAGGTTATGCAAAATCAAACCAATGCGGGCGAGATCCAGACCATGCCGAACGAACCAGTGCCGCTGGGAGAGGAATTGCGTAAAAGTTATGGCAGCGATTTTAAGTATGTAAGCATGGCAACCGGCGCAGGAATGCATACACTGGCCTTTGATGAAAAAATACTAACCAAACGCGGCGTGTTTTTTGAACCGCAGGCATTGGATATGTTCAGCATAAAAATGCTGCGCGGGGACCACAAGGGACTATATGACCCCAATTCCATCATCCTTTCCCAATCGGCCGCGAAGGCTTACTTTGGAGATGCCGACCCGGTAAACAAAATCATGAAGCTGGATAACAGGTCGGTTGTAAAAGTAACAGGCGTTTATGAAGATCAGCCATATAACTCCACGTTTTCCAATGCCTCGTTTTTTGCGCCGTGGCAGCTGTTTGAAAGCAGTAACCCCTGGATGGCAGGTTTAAAAAACGAATGGGGACGCAGTGCTTTTTTAACCTACGTACAAATTGCCGACAATGCCAATATGGGCAAAGTTTCTGCAAAGATCAAAAATGCAAAACTGGCCAAAGCCACTAAAGACGAAGCCACGCACAAACCCGAACTATTTTTAAACCCCATGAGCAAATGGCATTTATATGCCGATTTTAAAAATGGGGTAAATACCGGCGGCAGCATTCAATATGTTTGGATGTTTGGCATGATAGGCATTTTTGTACTGTTGCTGGCCTGCATCAATTTTATGAACCTAAGTACGGCCCGGTCAGAAAAAAGGGCCAAAGAAGTAGGTATCCGCAAGGCCGTAGGCTCGTTGCGCGGGCAACTCATCGTCCAGTTTTTAACAGAATCGTTATTGATAGCAGTATGCGCTTTCCTGGTATCAGTTTGTTTGGTACAGCTTTGTTTGCCGTGGTTTAACCAGGTGGCGGGTAAAATGATTGAAATGTTATGGAGCAACCCACTGTTTTGGGTAACAGGGACTGTGTTTACACTTATTACCGGCTTACTGGCCGGTAGTTACCCGGCATTTTACCTATCATCATTTAAACCGGTTAAGGTGCTGAAAGGCGTGTTTAAAGCAGGCCGGTTTGCTGCTATGCCACGGCGTGTGCTAATTGTATTACAGTTTTCGGTATCTATTATTCTTATCATTAGCACAGTTATTGTTTACAGGCAGATGAAGTTTGCCCAAAGCCGCCCGGTAGGGTATAACCAGGATGGCCTTATCGCCATATCCGAGTTTTCGCCGGATATTCATGAACATTTTGGAGTGATCAGGAATGAATTGCTGAAAGTCGGGGCGATCACAGAAATGGCCGAGTCGGGCGGATCAACCACCGCTATAGGTATCTATACCGGCGGTTTAAACTGGAAAGGGAAAGATCCCAACGTGGCTGTTGTATTCCCGAATATTGAAGTATCAAGCAATTACGGTAAAACCATAGGCTGGCAATTTAAAAACGGGCGCGATTTTTCAAATGCCTTTGCAACAGACTCCTCTGGCTTTGTTATCAACGAAGCTGCGGTAAGGTATATGGGGCTGCAGAACCCGGTAGGTGAAACAATAACCTGGAACGGATTGCCATTTCATGTTATAGGTGTAGTAGCGGATATGATCATGGAATCGCCGTATCAGGAAGTACAGCCTGCTCTGTTTCGTTTATCAACCAATGCTGGCAGGGTAGCCCTGTTAAAGCTAAACCAGGTAGCAGGCACCCACAATGCCCTGGATAAAATTGAAAAGATCTTCAAAAAATATAGCCCTGCACAGCCGTTTGAATACCAGTTTGTTGATGATGATTATGCCCAAAAATTTGGTAACGAAAAACGCACCGGCCAATTGGCAAGCGCATTTGCTGTGCTGGCAATTTTTATTAGCTGCCTTGGCCTGTTTGGCATGGCATCATTTATTGCCGAACAACGCACCAGCGAAATAGGCATCCGGAAAGTACTGGGCGCATCGGTAATAAACTTGTGGCGGCTGTTATCCATGGAGTTTGTTGTATTGGTAGCGATAAGCCTGTTTATCGCCATACCCATTGCCTGGTACTTTATGCACGGCTGGTTACAGCAATATGAATACCGGTCGCAAATAGCTTGGTGGGTGTTTGGTTTGTCGGGTTTGGGGGCAATAACTATTACCTTAATTACCGTAAGCTTTCATACCATAAAGGTTGCAATAGCCAACCCGGTAAAAAGTTTGAGGAGCGAATAACGAATCATACAATAAAAATGAAAAATACAATGCGCGTTTTTTTGACCCTGCTAACAATGATTGGTTGCCTGGGTAACATGGCCAGGGCGCAGGACACTGTTCTTAAAATTCCCGTTAACGCAAGGCTCGACTCTTTAAAGTCGGGCATATTAAACCAGGAAAGGCTTATACAGGTATTTATTCCCCCAAAATATAAGCCGGGAAGCACCGATAAATATGATGTGCTATATGTGCTTGATGGCGGCAACTGGAATACAGGTTTAATAAACGAGATACAGCGCTTTTTAGAGGGTGAAGGCAATATGCCTCCAACCATCATTGTAAGCGTTTTGGGTATCGACCGGAACAAAGATCTTACACCAACTCATTTAGAAGGTTGGAAAACATCCGGAGGGGCGGATAAATTTCTTGGGTTTATAAAAAATGAGTTGATCCCCTATGTTGATAAAACATACCCCTCCAATGGCGATAATACACTTTGGGGGCACTCATTAGGGGGCTTGTTTGTAATGTACGCGCTGTTGAATGAACCAAAAACGTTTAAATCGTATATCGCCGTGGATCCCAGCCTTTGGTGGGATAATAACTATCTGCCAAAAATAGCGGCCGGTAAGCTTCCCGCCTTAGCCGGTTCAAATACCACACTTTTTATAAGCGGCCGGGAAGGTAAGGATGGTAAATCGATGAAAATTGATACCATGGATACCATACTTCAAAAAAGTGCTCCCGCAGGTTTAGCCTGGAAAATTAGTATGTACCCCGATGAAACACATAGTTCGGTAAGGCTGAAAAGTATTTATGATGGGTTAAAGTTTACCTATGCAGGTTCCACCGGTTCTATTGAATTTCACCCGATGAATGGCATTGTTTTGAAAGACAAGCCTATTAAAATATGGTATTTTAACGATACCACCAAAGTACGTTATACGCTTGATGGAACAGTCCCCACAATTTTATCTGCAAAGGCACAGCCCGAGATAACCTTAACCGGCGCTGCCACGATTACTTTTAAACGTTTCACCAGGCGTAACCGCTATGATAAAACCTCAACGGGTAATTTTACTGTCGAAAAAATGCTTCGCCCTGTTTCAAAGCAGAATAACGCAAAACCGGGCGGATTTAACTTTGCCTATTATGAGGGAGAGTGGGATAAATGGCCGGATCTCAAAAACGTAAAACCTACGAATACAGGGATAACAAACAAAGAGTTTGATGTAAATAATCTTCCACGGAAAAATAATTTCGCCCTGGTTATTGATGGATTATTGGAAGCAAAGGAAGATGGTTATTATATTTTTGCATTAGATGCCGACAACGGATCAAAACTATCTCTCGGTAATAAGCCATTGATAATTACGGATAGTTTACATCGCGACGGAAAATCATTCATACTGCCGCTAACAAAGGGGTTTTACCCTTTCAGGCTGGAGTACCTGCATAAAACCGGTGACCGTAAATTGAAGCTGGTGTACCTTACACCAGGCATCATGGCTGCTAAAAATCCTATCACAATCCCCCTGGATTTGCAGTATAACCGTAATTAGTGGGGAACGATTGATAAAAGAAAAGATCCGGTATTTTCACACCGGATCTTTTCTTTTATTCTTTCTTTTTAGCTTTCAGCTTTCAGCCATCGGCTTTAAGCTAATTAGCAGTATTGCTCAAAAGCACCGATCAGGTTATCAGCTATCATTTGTGCTGGGCGGCCTTCTATCTGGTGACGCTCAATAATGTGTACCAGTTTGCCATCTTTAAATAAAGCCATTGCCGGTGATGATGGAGGATAAGGCAACATGTAGTTACGTGCAGCATCAACAGCCTCTTTTTCCATACCTGCAAAAACAGTCACAAATTTATCTGGGTGTTTCTCATTGGCAGCAGCAATCCTGGCAGCAGGACGCGCGTTAGCAGCAGCGCAACCGCATACAGAATTTACCATTACAAACACAGTTCCTTCGCTTTCAATTGCGTTTTTTACTGCGTCGGCATCTTTCAACTCCTCAAATCCTACCCTGGTCAAATCTTCCCGCATTGGGGCAACTAAATATTCTGGATACATAATGTGTTTCTTTTTTACAATTTATCAATAACAAAAATAAGAAATGATTAACAGTTTACGTTTAAAAAACGCAATAATAACATTTTGCTGACTATATACATTTTAACGTAACCATCAGGTGATAAGTTGTTTGTTTATAATCATATTGATTTATACACAGTAATAGTTATATTGCAGACCCTAATTAATTGATTTTGATGAAACAAAAGACATCTGATATCAGTACTGTTGTTATTATTAACAAAAATCAACAGCCTACCCGTTCTTTACAAATAAAAACAAAACACCTGAGCAGGCTTAAGCATTATGCGCTCGGCATCTTGTCGGTAATAGTGGTTTTGGTGGGATGTATTATTTATTTAAGATCGCAAAACACGCAGCAGGAAATTGAAAAGCAAAAACTGCTACAGCAAATAGTAAAGCTTAAGGGTGCTATCCCGGCACAGGTTGTGGCGCCGGCCAACAATAAAGAAGGGAGCGCGCAATCCTATATTCAGGCTATTGAAGGCAAGTTAAAAACCATCAATGATTATTTACGCCGCCGTGGACTAAAAGGTTTCAGCACCAAAGGGCTTGGTGGCGATAGCAATGCCGAAGGTAAAAAACTATCAGACAACGAAGTCTACTCCCTGTATAACGATTACCTCAATCACCTGATGGGTACCATTGCTTTTACACCAATGGGATACCCCCGCATCAGTTCATTTACCTCGTTTTTTGGTTACCGCAGCGATCCATTTGATACCGGTAACGCCGAGTTTCATCCGGGTATTGATTTTAAAGGCAAACGGGGTGATGAAGTAAAATGTACCGCAAGCGGCAAGATAGTTTTTGCAGGTTGGGCCGGTGGTTATGGCAACTGCATCCGCATTCAGCACATCAACAATATCCAAACCGTTTACGGGCACCTATCCAAAATAAAGGTAAAAGTAGGGCAGGAAGTAAACGTAGGCGACGAGATAGGCCTGGTAGGTTCCACCGGCCACTCCACCGGCGCGCATTTACATTACGAAGTACGCGTGAACGGCAAACCTGTAAATCCGGTTAAATATTTAACACTAAATAAATAGGTGAAAGCGGAGTGGTGAATAGTGACTAGGAGGTTAATGTTAAATAAACTTACTACTCACTATTCACCACTAACCATTCACTGCTCACCACTCACCATACACCCCTCACAACAATATGTCTATTTTCGGAAAAAAAGATAAAGTGGCACTTGATCTTCAGGCAATATCAACCCTTATAAGCGAGGGCAGTATTTTAGATGGCAGTTTGAATGCACCTGCATTTGCCCGTATTGATGGATTGGTAAATGGCGACGTAACGGTTGACGAAGGCCTGATCCTTGGTGAAAAAGGGCAGGTAAAGGGTAACATCATCACCAAAGAGATTGTTGTTTATGGCACCGTTAATGGCGATATCCAAACCGGATCCCTGGAAATAAAAGCAAGCGGCGAAATTACCGGCAGCATTAAAACCCAAACCCTGCTGGTTGAAACAGGCGGCGTTTATAATGGACAGCTAACCATGCAGGCGGCAACGAAATAGGGGAAGGTGTTTTTTTTTATTTCTTCCATGGAAAATACAGTGTGAACGCATCTTTTTTAATAAAAGAAATGACAATTTGGTTTTGAAGTTTGGCTTTCGCACCGCGCTCAGTCCCGCCCTTGCTCGCTCGAAATGACAAATTGGTTTTGAAATTTGGCCTTTGGCGCCGCGCTTATTCCCTTTATAATAAATGTGAATTCGATTTACAACTTCCCTATAACAGCAAACCCCACTATTCTTCATTTCATTTTCACAAACTTATAAGTTAAATTTGCATCAAAATTGAAATGATATGTCATCAGTAGAAACTGCATTTGTTAAATACAAAGTAAAAGACCTTTCGTTAGCCGAATGGGGCCGCAAGGAGATTGAACTGGCCGAGGCTGAAATGCCGGGCTTAATGGCTTTACGCCAGGAGTACGGACCAAGCCAGCCTTTGAAAGGTGCACGTATTGCAGGCTGCCTGCACATGACCATCCAAACCGCTGTATTAATTGAAACATTGATTGAGCTTGGCGCCGAAGTTACCTGGTCGTCATGTAATATATTTTCAACCCAGGATCATGCCGCTGCCGCTATTGCTGCTGCAGGTATTTCTGTTTATGCCTGGAAAGGTATGAACGCCGAAGAATTTGACTGGTGTATTGAGCAAACATTATTTTTTGGCGAAGACCGCAAACCATTGAACATGATTTTGGATGATGGCGGCGATTTAACCAACATGGTATTAGATAGGTTCCCGGAACTGATCGCCGAGATCAAAGGTCTTTCTGAGGAAACTACTACAGGTGTTCACCGCTTATATGAGCGCATGAAAGCCGGTACATTGCCAATGCCTGCAATTAACGTGAACGATTCTGTTACCAAATCAAAATTTGATAATAAATATGGTTGCCGCGAATCGCTGGTTGATGCTATCCGCCGTGCAACAGACGTTATGATGGCTGGTAAAGTAGCAGTAGTATGCGGTTATGGCGACGTAGGTAAAGGTTCTGCCGATAGCTTACGTAACTCTGGTGTACGCGTTATTGTTACCGAAATTGACCCTATCTGCGCTTTACAGGCAGCTATGGAAGGTTTCGAGGTTAAAAAATTAGGCACTGCCATTAAAGAAGCCGATATTGTGGTTACTGCAACAGGCAACAAAAACATCGTTCGCGAAGAGCACTTCCGTGCCTTGAAAGATAAAGCCATTGTTTGTAACATCGGTCACTTTGATAACGAGATTGATATGGCCTGGTTAAATGGTACTTACGGTAATACCAAAATTGAAATTAAACCACAGGTTGATAAATACACCATTGATGGCAGTGATGTTATCGTGTTGGCCGAAGGCCGTTTGGTTAATTTAGGTTGTGCTACAGGTCACCCAAGTTTTGTAATGAGTAACTCATTCACCAACCAAACTTTGGCCCAGCTGGAGCTTTGGACAAACAATGCAGCTTACAAAAACGAGGTTTACACCTTACCAAAACACCTTGATGAAAAAGTTGCCCGTTTACACCTTGCTAAAATTGGTGTAGAGCTGGAAGTACTTGATCAGGATCAGGCTGAATACATCGGCGTAACCGTTGATGGTCCGTTTAAACCGGAGTACTACCGTTATTAATTTTTAAGTGAAAGGCAAAAGCCGAAAGGTTTTTGCATGGATATATAAAAGGCATGGTTTTAGGATCATGCCTTTTTGTTGACAGACAGATGGGGTTAATTTACTAATGCCGCCGGTTCTGCTACTTGCGTAAGGAGGTGTTGGTTATTGCGCAACGCCATCTCTTAATGAACAAACAAATTAAGTTATGCTATGGTTACTATACACTTACACTGGGTATGAGGGAACGATATCAAGTATTTTTAATGGTATTATATTTATCAGCTTTAAAAAACATTATGGTAGTTAATGTTATTTTTAATATGCAGGTTAACAAAGCTGCATGAAAAAATATCTGCGTTTAATAAGTGCCATTGTATTTTCACTGAGTGCCACAGTTGGTGCGCGGTCCGCGCAGCAGGTAAAGCACATATTATCAACAACGGCTATCCCGCAAATTATTGTTGGCGATGTAGCAGGCGTCATTTCGGCCTGTGCCGGTACACCATCTGTAAGCCCGGCTATTCAACAATTTCCGGTTTCGGCAAGTGGTTTATCTGCCGATGTAACGGTTACAGCCCCCAATAATTTTGAGATCTCGCTTGTTGCCAATGGAACTTATAGCAATAGTGTAACGCTTACCCAAAACTCCGGACTGATCTCCAATATCATCATTTATGTGCGGTCATCGGCGCAGGCCGTAACAGGCAATATATCCGGAGATGTCATGCTAAGTTCGGGTTCGGTTAGCCAAACAGCAAAGGTAACTGGTTATATCAACGCGTTGCCTGTGGTTAATCCGGTCGCTAATCAAACCAAACAAAACGGGCAACTTACAGATGCCGTTAATTTTACCGGTACAGCAGGCAGTTATGCGTGGATAAATGATAATACAACTATTGGTTTAGCCCCCAACGGTACCGGGAATATCGGCAAATTCATTGCGGTAAATACAGGCACCATGCCTGTTACTGCTAATATTACGGTTAGTCCGGTGCCTGCAAACTATGCCTATGCGCCCAATGGCTTATCAAATTCAGTTTCATTAGTAAATACCATTACCAACAAAGTAGAGCAAGATATCACGCAAGGAATGCCGGATCATTCAAATCCGTCGAGGGTGGTGCTGAGCCCCGATAAAAGCCTGCTTTATGTGGTCAATCCGGGCTCAAATACGGTATCTGTAATCAGTACCGCTACCAATAAAGTACTTACTGCTTTTGCGGCAGGGGTTAACCCAACGGGTATGGTGATAAGTCCCGATGGCAACAGGCTGTATGTTACAGGTGGTACATCTAACCGCTTAAGCGTTATTGATGCCAATACGCACGCCATTGTAAAAACGGTTGCAACCGGCCTCAACCCTGCTGATCTGGCCATCAGTGCCGATGGTAAAAAACTATACATCATCAACGCAGGTTCAAATGCGGTTCAGTTTTATGATACTGCCACTAATATCTTTGAATATGGTTTAGTTACCGGTATAACCCCAGGCAGTATCACCATAAGCCCGGATAATAAAAAGCTATATATAGCCAATTATAATTCACATGATATAGCTGTGGTTGATATTGCCAGCAGGTTACTTACTTATAAAATTGACGTTGCAACGCCGGCAGGGGGCATTGCAATAAGTCCGGATGGCACCCGGTTATACGTATCAAACATAACAGCAAAAAAGGTTACCGTTATCAACACCTTAACCAATAACATACTTACTAAAGTAGATGTTGGCGATAGCCCATCCGATATTACCCTTAGCAGCGACGGAAGCAAGGTTTACGTGGTTAATTCGCTTTCGGCTTATATATCGGTTATTGATGCAGCAACCAATACAGCTACACAGCAAATTCCTGTGCAGCCCGGCGGAAATTTCATGGCTATATTTAGTGATAATTTATGCGCAGGTTTGCCGGTGCAGTTTACCATCACTGTTGATCCTTTGCCAACGCCTCCTGCAACTCCGGGGGATATCAGCATTCCCAATAGCTTTTCGCCCAATGGCGACGGCAGAAATGACCTGTGGGAGATAAAAAATTTAAGCGCTTACCCTCGTAATACGGTTGAAGTATTCAACAGGTACGGGCAAAGACTGTTCAGATCAATTGGTTACAATATTGCCTGGGATGGCACTTTTAAGGGACAGCCCGTTCCGGAGGGGACCTATTATTATATTATCAATCTTAAAAATGGCAACAAATCGTTGTCGGGGAGTGTAACCATCGTCAGGTAATCGGGGCGGGTTGAAAAAAAGGGGTAAAAAAAAATAGCGGACGTCGTGCCGTCCGTCGGCTGACGGATCGGCATCCCACAGGACAGGTAAACCACATGCAATGTTCGCTCCCTAATATCACCTAATTGCGTCTTGCTACTAATTACTTGCTACTAATGTGGGCGTTCCCTGCGGGCCGGGTTTTACGCTCATACTACACAGGCCTTAACCACTTTGGCCGGTATCCGCTGCACCCCCTAACGCAAGAAAGGGATGACATCGGGCGCCGGTATAAAAACTAAATGTTTCGGACTCGTTAAATAGACCGTAATTCCCTAAATTAGAAAAACCTAACCAATTAGAAAAAATGGAGATAATAGCCAAAATTTTAGTAGGACTCGTAGCAGTCGAACACTTATATATCCTTTATATGGAAATGTTTGCCTGGGAAACGCTTGGCCGAAAAACATTTAAGGGCGCTCTTCCCGATAGCTTATTCTCCCCGACAAAAGGACTTGCCGCTAACCAGGGCTTGTATAATGGTTTCTTATCCGCGGGTCTTATCTGGACATTCTTCATTTCGGATAAATTATGGGCGTTTAACATCAGCGTGTTTTTCTTAAGCTGCGTAATTACTGCAGGTTTATACGGAGCGCTTACAGCAAGCAAAAAAATATTTTTTTCACAAGCATTGCCGGCAATTGTGGCTCTTGCTTTTGTGTTGCTTGGTAGGTAATATTCTTTGTGTGCGCTACTGCGTTGTTTATTACCGCATTACATATATATTCGGTCGCCTTATGAAATCACTCTTCATCTTAATGTTCGTAGCTGTAATGACAACAGTTTGCGCCCAGGAGCAATCAACAATGAAAGTAAATCCTGACGCCCGGCAAAAGCTCAGCCAGTTTATTCAGCAATCGAAATTTGACGGCGAGCCTAATACCTCATTTAATGGTCTATCGAACCCCAAATTAAAACCTCAGTTGAATGCCCTTTTAAACCTGGCCGCGAAAGATTTTTTAGTGACAGTGGGCTTGCATCCAACCGAAAGGAAATTCCAGGATAATATAAAAAAAGGTTTAGACAGGTTTAATACCTACGCTGATGAACTGGATACGGAAGACAAGGAAAGGATATGCCATTATTTTGAAGAGTTAATGGATTGCGTTGGCCTGCAAAGCTCCAATGGTCTGTTAAATAAATGGATTTACGGTTTTGACCCGACAAAGAAGAATTAGGCTCAAAACGACGATAATTTCAGGCTGATACCAGTTAATAACATACCGCGTCACGAGTACCCCAACGCACATGACCGGCGCTGCATACTCGCGCCAGTCGGAGTTAAACAACCTGATAAATAATATGAAGTTCAATACTACTGCAATATTAATTGCCATTATTTATAATGTAATCCCTCAGCTGGTGCACGCGTGTCGCGTGTACCCCGCTGACAAGTGAACGCTGTAGTGTAAACTTATTTTAGGACAAGACAATTAAAGCTTTAAAAAAACTTTTCATTGGATCATGATAGATAATAAAGGAAAAGAACTCATAACAGAATTGCTTTTTGACCCAATTCTGTTTCAAGAACAGGGCAAAGGCTATGGTTTATACAATCAATATTCAAAAAACGGACTTGAGATAGAAACCCTTATTCCATTACTTAATTCAAACAACGAAGATGTTATTAAACTAGCGATTTGGATAGCCTCTGAAATAGCAGTTCACGCATGTGACCTATTTCCATATGTTGTAAAACATGTGAACAATAATAATCCCTATATACGATATCATTCATTGGTGTTTATCATATTATGCTCAACTGAAAGTCACAAGGAAGCATTTATTCATCTTGTTCAAAGCATTTCAGACGAAAATTTAGCTATTGGTATGTTGGGGATGCGTTTGCTTTCAAATGCGGATTCAAAGCAATTACAAATTGCTATTGAACTTGTAGAAAGATACAATCTTGTTGACAGTGAATTGCACAAAATAGGGCTTTTAAGCCTTTTGAATTTTAAAGAAATTGCTGTTTCTTCGATTGTAAATATGTTACGTGACCATAGAGAATTAATTCAACAATATGGAATTATGTTAATAAAAAGAAAAGAAGAAAGTAATACGATATTAATCAATGAAGCGCTGGAATGCAATAATGCAGTCGTTCGGGAATTTGCTTTAGCCTTACAAGATTTATGACCTCAGCTACCGCAGAGCCTCAACTGGCGCGAGTATGCAGCGGGCGGCGTACTCGTGACTAAAGAGTTTTAATCAAATAGCAATTATTCTTTCCAATATAGAGTTAAACGAATTCTATAAGTTGTTGATGCAAAAATCATATTAAGATTTGCCTTAAAGGAGCTATTTTCCCATAAAGTTT
Organism: Mucilaginibacter sp. P2_A4; assembly: GCF_056405015.1. Taxonomy (NCBI): domain Bacteria; kingdom Pseudomonadati; phylum Bacteroidota; class Sphingobacteriia; order Sphingobacteriales; family Sphingobacteriaceae; genus Mucilaginibacter; species Mucilaginibacter sp. P2_A4. The sequence goes on from NZ_JBFUCX010000016.1 coordinate 122,541, forward strand.
CTCTGGAAAGATATTTTTGTCCATGAGTATTTACTTCTTTAGTAGATGTATCGGCAGCTGTTGGTACTCCTAATTGGGTCAACAAATCTTTTTTGATTCTTTCATATTCGCCATTGTATATGTCCAGCTTTGAGCTTTCTTCTCTCCACATTTTTTGCTTATTAAAGAAATTTCCATACCGGTCCTGTTCCCAATCATATGATATTAGGCGCAGTGTAGAATCTCCAGGAGTATAAAAGTATTCAGCATTTATTGGTAAATATTTAAAGGGTATTCTTTGAGTTATAATCGGGTTTGTTACTTTATGTTTATCTACCAGGGGATAATAATCTTTGGAAAGAGCAATGTTTTGAGACAAAAAAACTGTTTGCGGATCAATTCCTTTTTCAAACTCAATGACCTCAGAAATTTTAGTTTGCTTTAACCAAAGATGTTCTTGTGCAATAGCTGACGATAAATTTAAAAGTAAAGCGATAAAAGAAAATAATTTTGCTGTCATACAATAGTGATGGTATTATGTAATTTTAACAAAATTCAATTAATTAACAAAGCCCAACTGGCGCGGGTATGCCGCCTCAGCTGGTGCACGCGTGTCGCGTGTACCCCGCTGACAAGTGAACGCTGTTGTGTAAACCTATTTTAGGACAAGACACGACCATAACGGAAAGTCTACTTTTCACATCACCGTGTCCGGTCAGATCAATTTTGCAGCGCATTTTAAAAAAAACACATACAACTATTCAAAAATATCGAAAATGCATTAGCTTAAACAAATTAACTAATTAAACCCCGGCGAAAATGCAGAAAAACGCCGGAGTAATAATTTATGTGCAGTTTAACTGTTTATTTATAAACCAGAATCACCAGTTCAAGTACCTTTACATAACTCAAAACGATCTTTGACCGCACCGCATTGAGCTGTTTTTTACAGATCCGGAAAATGTTGCGGTGATTGGTGCTATCCTTGTCCATCAGGTCGTAACACTCTGTAACTTCTTTTACGACGCTTTTCTTGATTTGTTCATCGAGCCAGGTCTTGACCTTTGCATTCAACGCTGCTTTATTAAACATCCTGCTACTTTATTTTATAATAGCACTAATATACGGCTATTTGAATTCAGCACCCCGGATTATCTAAATGATCAAACACATGCTAAAGGGCATGACCTATAATCTTAAGGTTTTAAAGATTTATGCTCCATGATATTATCGCGAATTGACTACGATAAAGTCTTTGATAGCTTGTGCGCTAATCAATACAGAATTAGCTCTGCTAAAGCGTGCTATATTAATGCCTATGAAATGATTCTGCATATCAAATACAGGGCCTCCGCATTGTTCGGGGCGCAAGATCAGGTCGGTACTGTAAATATTCCTGAACCCATCATTACGCTGGCTGCTGCCACCGGCAAAATGGTAAGCCGGATGATCATGAAGCATTAATGGCGGATAAGTGAGCACGACGCTTTTCAATATGTTTTTTGAGCCTCTTTGCAGTTTAAGTTGCAGTGTGTCGCCTGGCCAATGAGCTTTCAATGAGTCATTCAGACCAGGGATTATATCCCCGGAGCGAATATCCAGCTGCGCCGCCGGTGAACCAGGGCGAACAAAATAAATTTTTTCAGGGCTGCTGCCATGTTGAGGTGTAGCGCCTAAAAAGCCAGCACTATTAATTTTTCGAAGGCCGATCGGGCCACCGCTAACTATACCTGTCACCACTGAATCTATTACGGGTGCAAACAAGACCTCCCCAGGATCGGGGCTGATGATCTGCTTAATTTTTAGGCCCTTAAGCTTTTGCGCCGGACGGATCAGCACGAGGTCATGTTCTTTGTCCCGTGCTATTACTATGCCCGGTTTACCAAGAATAAAAACTGAATCGCCGACTATTGAACTCTTTGAAACTACGAACGATTGAATCACTGTCCCAAGCACTGTTTGCGCTTTACCATCTAACCGACTCGTGATCCTGACACAGGTACCGGTATAAGTTCCGGCTTTGGGCCAGGTAAACTCCAGAGTTCTATTATCTTTCTGGACGGCGTCTACCCGCTCAGGCCAGTTTCGATAAATAACCGGTTTCTGAAGCGCCGACCAATATTCCTGGTACAAATTTACTGGCACATCATAATTTTCCGATTCCGGGATTCCGATAGCACTGTGTAACCCTATGAGCTCTCCACTTAAATTAAAGAGAGGACCGCCTGAATCACCTGGTTCCATCAAAGCTGTTGACCGGATAAATCCGCGGCTATTCAATGGTTCGATAACCTTGCCAAGACGAATAGTGGGCTGTTCCTGGTCAAGGCTTTCAGGGTAGGCAATGCTAAGGCAGGGTTGATCCTTATGCAGATCAGCTAAACTCATCACTACTCCCGGATGGTTTGTGCCTTTCAAAATTCTCATGAGCGCTACGTCAGGACGTGTTTTGTCTTCAGACAATTCAATCTTTCCCAGCGCCTCCGCGATGGTTTCTTCGCCGTTTGGAAAAAAGATTTTGTAGGTGCTGCCGGGCGTAATAACATGAGCGGCTGTAAGGATATAATTGCCTTTTACCACTACGCCACTGAACTGTGCACTGGTGCGTTGTTGTTGCAAAGTATCGAAACCCCATATACGGACACAGGCGGGCCTGACTTTGTCCACTGTTGATTTAAGATCCTGAGCAGCTGCATAACGGTTAATTATGAAACTACACAGGATCAGGAGAAAGCGTGACTGCATCTTAATTCTTAAAAAGTTCTGCCAGTTTTTTATTAAGATCTTCGCCACGAAGATTGGTGCTGATGAGTTTGCCTTCACGATCTACCAGGAAGGTTGCAGGTATCGCTGAAACACCATAAAGACGGGCGACACTGTTGCTGCTGCCATTCAGATCACTGACTTGCGGCCATCCCATGCCTTCCTGCTGCACAGCCTTCAGCCATTTGTCACGGCTGCTGTCCAGTGATACAGATAGGATCTCGAACCCTTTATCTTTATACATTTTATACTGGCTCAAGAGGTTTGGGATCTCCTGGCGGCAAGGTGAACACCAGCTGGCCCAGAAATCAACCAGCACAATCTTGCCTTTATAGCTGGCTAAAGAAACCGCTTTACCTGCCGGGTTTACTTGTGTGAAAACTGGTGCAGCCGCTCCAATTTTAAGGCGGTAATGCGCCTCTATAAGCTCCTTGATGGATTTGCCATTATCTGTTGCCCTGATTGCCGGGCTGAAGGTTTTGAATACCTGTTCGGCTATCGTAACAGTTTTATCATTAGCAGCGGTACCGAACAGCGCAACCGGTGCAAAGAAAGAATCCGGATGGGTTTTGGCGAACTCCAGGTTATTGGCTTGGAGATCAGCAACCATTTTATAGTGGTGGCGGGCCACCTGGTTGGTGAACGCGGTATCGTTCACAAGTTCGGGTGCAGCAGCGATCTCGGCATTGGAAATATGGTCAATATCCCATGGCATCGGACCTACGGCTTTCACATAAGCCGAATATTCTTCATAGGTTTTAGAACCGCTCATTCGCGCGTTTGCCAAAGAGTCCTTAGAGTCAATATTCAGCGTTTCGTTTGCAAAATTAAAATAGATAACATCCCCGCCATGAGTAGCGATTTCACGTCCAAGGCCTTTATGATCAAGTGCTAACCGTACTGAACTGTAGGGATTCATTTGACCGGTAAAGTGAAAAGTCCCGCTGGCCAATGTAGTCGAATCCTCATGACCTTTACCATCTGTCATAAAGCTTAAATAAACTTTTTTACCGTTGAGATTACCAATCTGCCCGTTAATAGTAAAGTGGGAAGTTTGTGCCGCAGCGTTCAATGCAGCCATGCTTAAAATAATGCTTAATAGTTTTTTCATACATTTTTTGTGAAATCCTTTTAATACATGATCTCCGAAAACGAAAAGAGCCCATCAGATGCAAAACTTTATTTCGCTATCTTGATTGACAGGAAGTCAATCTCCACTTCTGTTCAATAAATTTACCAGGTGAATCCTATCAAGAACTGACGAAGCCATGCGGTTTTCAAGCCATTCAAAGTCCCAGCAAAAACGCATAACCTCTAGGCAGCCCGTGAAAACCTATTTTAGGACAAGACAATCTGTCCATCCGCCTAAAACCCCTTCTTTCGGGTAATTCCCGGCTTCCTGCTTTTTTTACTTTCATTAACCTCACCAACGCCTTCGGCCCCATAGCTCCTGGCCATTTTGGCAATGCGTTCTTCCATGGTTTCGGTGGTTAACCGTTCCCTCCCCAGGCTGTCAACCATAATGGGGAACGCGAATGGGGTAGGGCGCTCAATCGTTTTCAGGATGATGGTTTGGGTGCCGATGCGCTGTAAAGCCGCCCTCAACCTAAACTCTTCGAGCTGAAAAGCCAGGGCCTCATTATAGGCTTGCCGTACCAGTAAATTATTTGGCTCATACTCGCTAAACACCTCGAACAGCAGCGAGGTGGAGGCTTGCAAATGCTTGTTCTTCACCTGCTGACCGGGGTAGCCTGTAAATACCAGTCCGCCGATATGGGCGATATCCCTGAAACGGCGGCGGGCCATTTCGTTGGCGTTCAGGCTGTGCTGGATATCATCTATCAGGTTATCTATAGAGAAAAAACTGGCATCTTCCAGCACCCGCTCAATGGGTACGTCCTCATCGGTAAGCAGCTCGAAGCCATAATCATTCATGGCGATAGAGAAGCTGGCATTCTTAATCTTGCTGATGCGATAAGCCAGTAGTGATGCCATGCCCTCATGCACCAACCGCCCTTCAAAGGGGTAGAACAACAGGTGATGCCCTTGGCGCGATTTAAACGATTCAATCAAAAACTCATGGCTTTGCGGCAAATGCGATAGTTCCTGCTGTAATTTAAATAAAGGTTTAAGGGCTATCACTTCTATATCTTTCTCGATACCATGAGCCACCTCATCCAGCTTATCGCGGAATACAGCCGATAGTTGTGACGACAAAGGCATGCGGCCACCATTCCAACTCGGTATAAGCCCCTTGGTTGAGTTTGATTTTTTAACATAGGCGGTCATCTCCTTCACCCGGATAAACTCCAGGCTACGGCCTGCAAACCAAAAGGTACTGCCCGGTTTGAGCTTGGATACAAAGGATTCTTCGATGGTGCCTAAACTGCCCCCGCTAAGCCATTTTACCCTGATGCTTAATTCGCTGGTAATAGTGCCTATGCTTAACCTGTGCCGCATAGCCACCCGGCGGCTGTTCACCTTATATAAGCCATCCTCAATCTCCACCTTTAAAAACTCATCGTATTGGGCCAGCGTTTTGCCGCCGCTGGTTATAAACTCCAAAAGCTCGCCAAATTCCTTGCTGGTAAGGTCGGCAAAGGCATAGGTGCCTTTCACTTCTTTAAATAGTTCGTCGGCCCTGAAACCATCTGATACCGCCAGCGTAACCATATACTGGATCAGTACATCCATGGTAAGCAGCATGGGGTCGCGGCTTTCAAAAATGCCTTTCTTGATGCCTTCCTTAAGGGCCGCACCTTCCAAAAGCTCCAGCGAGTGGGTGGGTACAAAATAGGCTCTTGATACGGCCCCCGGGTGGTGGCCGCTTCGCCCGGCACGCTGCATAAACCGGGCAACACCTTTGGGACTGCCTACCTGCACCACAGTATCCACCGGCCTGAAATCAACCCCAAGATCCAGGCTCGAAGTGCATACTACAACTTTCAGGGCCTCGGCGTGCAGGGCCTGCTCCACCCAGTTGCGTAACTCGTTATCCAGTGAGCCATGGTGCATGGCCATGATGCCGGCATACTCCGGGTAATTATCTAAAATAGCATGATACCAGATCTCTGATTGCGAACGGGTATTGGTAAATATCAGTGTGGTTTTGCTGCGGGCCACTATCTCCATTACCTGCGGCAGCAATTTTAAGCCGATATGCCCCGCCCAGGAATAATTCTCTACGTTATCCGGGATGATGGATTTTATCTCCAGTTTCTTCTCCAGGTTGGCCCGCACCATCTTAATCTGCTCCGGAGGAAAATCGTTACCTAATAAAACTTCGGCCGCCTGCTCCAGGTTCCCAATGGTTGCGCTGATACCCCAGATCTTGAGTTCGCGGTTTGCAGGAGGCAGGTCGCGGCTTGCAGTATTACCGAGAGGCTCATTTTGATTTTTTTTCACGACTAACTCTTCACCTCCCATTGCCGGCTGCTCCCTGTTAACAGCTAACTGAGAACTGCCAAGAGAGGCAAGGGCCTTGAGCCGGGACAAACCCAATTCCACCTGTACTCCTCGTTTAGTACCTAACAGCTCATGCCACTCATCAATAACCACTACCTCCAGGTTGCTGAATATTTTTGGATATTCTTTTTGAGCCAGCATCAGGTGCAGGCTTTCGGGTGTGGTGAGCAGTACTTCCGGGAGTTTTTTCTTCAGGGCGGCTTTTTCTGCAGCCGGGGTATCGCCTGTTCGGGTAGCAATGCGCCAGGGTAATCCCATTTCATCGCAGGCTTCCTGCATGGCTTTACGGATATCGTTGGTTAAAGCACGCAGTGGGGTTATCCATAGCATGAGTAAGCCGTTGTTTTTTTGCGTGGTATAGGTATCCGGGTGTTTATTAATAAAATCGGCCAGGAAAGGTAAAAACAAGGCATAGGTTTTACCGCTGCCTGTAGGCGCGTTCAGCAAACCCGAATAGCCGGCAAGATAGGTCGCTTCCATTTCCTGCTGAAACGGGAACTGATGCCAGTTTTTTTGCTTGTACCATTGCTGTATAACCTGCCGGCCTTTTCCTATCATCGTTTAATTAACAAAGGAATAACACTTTAGTTGGATAATCAAAAAATTAGCATGCCATAAGAGGTTATTTCTGTACGTGACCTGATTTACCCGCCATGGTTGTATACATGGGCTCCATAGGTGTAAGTAGCTTATGATTACCTTAATATTAAAAATAGCAGGATGCGTGTTAGAGGTAGTATAATTTCGGCGGAGAAATTACACCTTGCATTTTACCGGATGATGGTTAATGAGCCAGATAGGGTGCTTCGGCTGTGTTTTGGGTTGATGATGTAATAATACACGCCGCCGGGTACCTGCGTGCCGTTGTAGGTGCCATCCCAGGGAACGGTATACCCTGTTGATGCAAATAGTTTGGCCCCATAACGGTTATAAACTTCAACCGTGCAGTTGGTGTAGGTATCAAGATATTTAATGTTCCATTGATCGTTAACGCCATCGCCATTGGGCGAAAACGCATTTGGCACTACCGGTCCCTGCAATACGGAAACGTTCACCTGCCCGCTTACCGAACATCCGGCGCTGTTGCTTACCGTTAGGGTGTAGGTAATATCCTGCAGTGGGGTAACCGTTGGGTTTAATACGGTTGCATCGTTCAGGTAAGTAGTCGGTGTCCAGGAATAAGTAAGGCCGTCGCCCTTCGCTGTTGCAGGCAGACTTGCACTGCCACCGGCGAGTACGGTGATGTCTGGTCCAGCTGTAATGACAGGTATGGGATTAACCGTAATTGGTTGGCTTAACGTAACAGGGCAGCCATTTGTCGCACTATAAACGTAATTGATGGTAAAGGTACCTGCCCCGGCTGTGGTCGGATCAAACAATCCAGTATTGCTTACGCTGGTGCCGGTGTAAACACCTGTACCGGCTACCCCGGCAATTTCCTGCGCTGCCAGCTGCACGGTACCGCCATTGATGCACACGGCCGATGGTGCGGTGAAAGTTAACTCGGGCACAGCAAGCAAAGTAATAGTTTTATCCATGACAGATACGCAGCTGCCGCCCGAATAAGCTACCATACGTACCTGGTAATTTTGTGTGGCCGGGGTATGGAAGGCAGTGTAGGTATGGTAGTAAATTTTACCATAGGCCGGGCTTTGGTCTGTAACTACAGTGGTAGGGTTATTGCCATAATCATAATACCATTCTACTTTGGTAATGCTGCCAAAATTTACTGTTGATGTATTGGTAAATGTAACCTGTTGGTCGCTGCAAAGCGTTGATGTGTTGGCTACTGTAAATGAGGCTACGGGAATTGATCCGTTTATGGTAAAGTTTTGGGTGAGGGTGGAGGTACAGCCGCTTGCTGATGTTACCGTAAGGGTAACCGGGTATACTGCTGCCTGGGTGTACTTATGCGAGGGGTTTTTTAATGTGGATGTATTGGGGTTGGCTGTTGTGGCGTTGGCATCGCCAAAGTTCCATAGATAGGTAAAGCCGCGGGCGGTATTGTCTGCAATGGTGCTGTTATCTGTAAAAGTTGCAGAAGCATCGGCCAGGCAAACATCGGGCATAGTGAATGCGGCAAGAGGCAGGGGACTTATGGTAATGTTTTTTGTGCTGATGGCCGTGCATCCGCCGGAGTTGGTTAGGGTAAGCTTTATACTATAGGTGCCGGCGGTGCTGTATAAGTGCTCAAATGCCGTGCCGCTGGTTTTGGTTTCGGTAGTCCCATCGCCATAGTCCCAAAGTCGGCTGGTTATGGTTCCCGTGGCGGTTGTGGATTGATCTGTAATAGTAACCGCTTTGGTTAAACAATCTGGTGTGGAAAAGCCGAAGGCTGCAACCGGCAAGGCGCTGATAGTTATGGTTTTAGTTGCTACAGACGCTGTGCAGCCGGTATTGCCCGCCACGGTGAGTGTCGCTGTGTAGGTGCCGGTTTGGGTGTATGTATGGTTTGGATTTTGCAGCGCCGAGGTTTGCCCGTCGCCAAAATTCCAGGCCCATGAGGTTATGGTTGATCCGTTGGTAACAGAAGCATCGGTAAATACGGTGGCGGTGCTCAGGCAGGTAGCGTTGGGTACGGTAAAACCGGCTACAGGTGATGGCGTTACTACTAAAGTAAGGTTGTTGGATGCAACTACACAGCTTGCCGAAGTAATGTTACCAGTTGTAGCCGAAACCAGGCGGTACTTATAGGTGCCTGCCGTGGTGGGCGAGCTTATGGTATACGTGGTTGCTGTACCGGCGGTGCCCAGGTCTGTCCAGGTACCATTAGTATACATTTGCAGTTTTTGTACATATCCGCTGGCCAAGGTGCTGGTGGCTTTAATAGTATAGCTTTGTGCCGAACCTGCGCATGTGGTAACTGTACCACTGGCCGACGCGGTAAAAACAGCCGAAACCGTTGATCCATACGGACTAAAGGTAATATCATCCACCGCGAAATCATTACCCTGTGTGCCGCTGGCATTGCTAACCAATTTAATAATCACATCGCCTGTGCCTGCTGGCAAGGTAAAGTTGGCAGTATAATTATGCCATACGTTGCCAGAAGGCACATCACCCGTTGGTACCCCGTTACCCAGTTCTGTGACACCATCGGCCGCGTAGATATGGAAAATCATATTGGGTAATATGCCGCCCGATGCCAATACATTCTTAATCCACACGCCAAACTGGTATTGTGTATTACCACACAAACCCGGCACGGTTCGGGTGTATACGGTACCGGCAGTCAGGTTGCCGTTTACCACCATCATATAGCCGTTGGTATTGCCGGTGGTTTCGTAATCATGGTCGTAACTGGTAACAAAACCTCCGTGAACCGTGGTGGTGCTTTGATTGGTAATGGTATAATAATTTTCGCCAATCTGGCCGCTGCCGCTGTAAACATAAGTGGTGGTGCCCGAGTCGGCAGATAAGGCACCGGCACGGGAGGCCGTACCTGATCCAAAAGTTATTTTAACAACCGGATCGCCCAGGCTTTGCGCCTGCGCGCTGTTACCTAAAAATAGCGCAAGTAAAAAATATACAACAAAGACAAGGGATTTTTCGGGCTTTAAGGCAACCAACATTTATAAGCATCATTAATTATGGTGGATTAACGCACCTAAGCGCGCCGCCGCTTAACCAACATGCGCAGGTAAGCAGCTCTTGAAGCTTAAAGATGTTTCAACAATTGCACATTCAAAGGTAGGTATCGATTAATGGGGCAATTGAATCGGTAAATGATTCGCTATGAAAGTGCTGTTGGGTTGTTAGGCATTACGGCGGCTTGGGTTTTACCGGTTTTCCAGCCAATCTAAAAACGCTGTTGCTTTGTCTTTTCCTATCAATAACTGATCAGGACTGGGTATAACCAGCCTGATTAATAATTTACGTGCAAAATAATGTTCTACTTCTTTTACCGCGTTGAAGTTGATGAGGTATTGCCTGCTTAATCTGAAAAATTGACTGGCTGATAAAAGTTTGTGTACTTCATCTAAAGATTGTGATATGGGATACTCCTGGAGGTCAAATGTGGTGATGGTAGGTGTTTCGTTCCGGATATAAAAAAAAGCGATATTCTCTGTTGCAATAGTAACATACTTGTTGTTCTTAAATACCAGGAAACTCTTTTTATCCTGTTTATTATCCAGCCGGTTGAGTAAGACTTCAATTCCAGGCAGATCATTCTTAGGGCCCTGGAAAAAGCTCTGTAACTTACTTACCTTATCAAAAGCCTGCAAAATGTTTTCCTTTAAAAATGGTTTAAGTATATAGTCTATACCGTTTGCTTTAAAGGCGTCTATGGCATAATCGTCATAAGCGGTACAAAATATTACAGGCGATTCAATTTTCACTTCTTTAAATATCTCAAAGCATAAACCATCTGCCAGCTGGATATCCATAAAGATCAGATCGGGCCTGGCATTGGTATTAAGGAAGCTGATGGCCGTGGCCACACTTTGTATCGAGGCTATTATTTGCGCGCCCGGTTGTACCGCAACAATAAGCCGGGCAAGTGCTTTCGCGGTTTTAACCTCGTCTTCAATGATGAGTATAGTCATATATTACAGGTAAATAAACCTTAAAGGATGTACCATCGGCAACTACATCTACTTTTTTATGCAAAAGGTGCAGGTAACGCTGGTTAATATTTTCTAACCCTACCCCGGTAGATGATTCCGGCGTTTTTTTGAGTTGCAATTGATTTATTATCACCAGCATTTCTCCTTCAGAATACAAGGCAATGTTTAAAGGTTGCTCCAACGAAACTACATTATGTTTAATACAATTTTCAACCAGTAACTGTAACGTAAATGGAGGTATGTATGATGACAGATGTTGGTTGCTAATTTTAAAAGTAATTTGGATGCCATCTTCAAAACGGGCCTTTAGTAAATACAGGTAGGCATTTAGTATGTCTAATTCTTCGGATAGTGGAATGATATCCATTTTTCTGCTTTCTAATGAAAAGCGATAAAAATCAGCCAATTTAACTATAAAATCGGCTACATGCTCATCTCCAATATCCACCATTGACTTCAGTGTTGTAAGACTATTAAACAAGAAATGGGGATTTACCTGCTGTTTCAGCAATTCATACTGCGCCCCAAGGTTGTCTGTTTTAATCCTATCCATTTCAAAGCTCATTAACTGCGCGCTATAACTTTGGTATAGCAAATACAGAAACATGTAGATGGTTAAGTTGATCAATACCCCCCTAAACTCATACATCAACGTCATGGATTGAAAATGGTAATAAGGAAATAGCGCCTGGTGAATAGCAACAAGTATCAGCATCAGCATAATGCCTAAAAACAAACTGCTGCTTAGCCGGCGGTTAAAAAAACGCGTAGTAATTTGCTGGTTAGAAAACTTGGGCAGACTGTAAATGTTAAAATACCAAACAAACAGCGAAAATAAAAAGGCGATGGATGCATCTACAACCAGCTCAATCCCCTGGATGTGTAACTGAAGTATTTTGGGTATCGATGCCAAGATCCCCATGAACAGCGAGCTGAACCAGATGATGCGGGCTGATACCCTGAATACTTTTTTGTTATTAGTTTTAACGTACCCGGTAAAAATCATGGCATTACAGATGGTTGCTGCTCAAAGATATATTTAATTCTATCTTGCTGATGAAGTGTATCCAGGTTTGCAACCAAATCTTTGCCTTCAAATTTTTTGTAGCTGATGACGGTATGGTTGGCTATAGCCATAGTTTTTACAAGTTCCACACTACTCAGGTCGCCTGGAATTTTAGCGCCAAACCAATGGTCATCCTCCTGTTGTTTCCAGGTAACTAATGCAAATACTTCGCCCGCCATAGGTTTTTTTAAGCCGGCTATTGCATTTTTTAAACCAAGCTCATTGGCATACAGGGTTGACATGGTACCCCGTTTTTTATTGATTGACGACGACATCACCTTTAAGCCTAAAGCTTCAAATTGAAATGATGGGGGAAGTGAGGCTTTTTTGTTGATCAGATCGGCACTGTTAGTTTTGTGACCGCAGGCGGATGATAACATAGCCAATCCTGCTAATAATATATATATTGATCTTTTCATGATTATTGGTGTTTAAGGGGTTGGGTAAATACAAAATCCTCATCGGCCAAAGGTTTATGGCAGCTTACACATTCGCGGGCAAACATTACATCGGTACCGTAAGGCACCAGTTTAGGGGTTTTAAATCGGGCGAAACCCCAGCCTTTGGTTGTTTTATATTTTTGATCGTCTTTAATCATGTATTCTATCTGCTTAAAAGCGCCGGTGTGTACCTCTCCATCTTTATCGGCAAGCTGGTCCCAGGCTACTTTGGCAAATATGGTTCCGTTTGGCCAGGGATTAATGTGATTCTCCTTAATAGCTTTAGTAGCCACATCATTACCAAATATCACCCGCATCGTGCCATTATCAAAACGCTCGGTTGTACTTATAGGCTGCCAGTTTTTGTAATCGGGAATGTAGGTAACACCGTTAAGCGCGGTGGGCAGTTTATCCGCAGCAACTTTTCCTTTTTGCCAGTGCTGATATTGTTTATCCAAAGCATTTATTTTTGCGGTATCCGCGGGTTTATTTACAACCATATCTGCCATGTACTTTTTTAACACGGCAAGATCATTGGCCGACACCTTTGCCGATGAATGTACCAGCACATAATCTTTAACCGGCATTGCGCCTGCCGAAATCTGGTTAACAGCCTCCCATAGTTTCGCTTTCTGATCGGCCGGGGCAAGGTTTTTCCATGTAGAAAAATTAAGACCCGCCCGGCCATCCTTAACATGCTGCGCCACCTGCCAGTAAATGGGGGCTACTTTATCATACCATCGCAGGTTTGTTTGGTTGGAGTGGCAATCGTAACAGGCGCGTATAATAATGGCTTTAACGTCGGCAGGAGCTTCAAAGTCGCCGGTTGCCGGTGAGTTTTTAATTTCGGGATGAATAAATTGGATCCCGGAAAAAGCGATAATTAAAACAATAGCCAGTATGAAATAATTTCGCTTGCTGGTTTGATTTACTAACTTCCTCATTGTGAAATACTTTTATACAAAGGAAGCATGAATACAGCGGATAGCAAAGCGCTTTTATGTTCAATACGGCAAAATAACCGGGCAAACCGGCATTGCGGAGGTTGATGGTGGGGATTGCCTTTTGTATAGGAAATTCTTTCCCCACAAAAAAGCCCTGCATAGTTTATGCAAGGCTTGTAGTAATATGGTTAGCAGGTTAGTTTATGACATTTTAAGTTTTTTCTGAATATCAGCAACGTAACCTTTAAATTTCTTGTCGGTGTCGATAAGGTCTTCAACAGTTTGGCAGGCATAGATCACGGTAGAGTGGTCGCGGCCGCCAAAGAAATGGCCTATTGATTTTAATGAACTTTTGGTATGGGCCTTTGCAAGGTACATTGAAATTTGGCGGGCCTGCACAATTTCGCGTTTGCGGGTTTGTGATTTCACCATTTCAATAGGTACTTCAAAGTATTCGCAAACCAGGCTTTGTATGTACTCCATCGAAATTTCTTTTGATGAGTTCTTCACAAAGTTTTTCAACATTTGTTTAGCAAGGTTCAGGTCTATCTCCTTACGGTTAAGGGTTGATTGTGCCAGTAATGATACCATAGCACCTTCCAGCTCACGTACATTGTTATCAATGTTATGGGCTACATATTCAATAACATCATTTGATAGTTCAATACCATCCTGGTAGATTTTGTTCTTGAGGATAGCCATGCGGGTTTCCAGATCAGGGATCTGTAAATCGGCGGATAGGCCCCATTTAAATCTTGATAATAGTCTTTCTTCTAAACCGGCCAGGTCTTTAGGGGCTTTGTCTGATGTAATGATCAGCTGTTTGCCGCTTTGGTGCAGGTGGTTAAATATGTGGAAGAAGAAATCCTGTGTTTTTTCTTTACCGGCAAAGTTATGCACATCATCCATGATGAGTACATCAATGGCCTGGTAAAAATTCACAAAATCGTTAATGTTGTTATGTTTCAGCGCGTCAACAAATTGTTGAGTAAATTTCTCGCATGATACATAAAGTACCAATTTATCGGGTAGCGAACGTTTGATCTCGTTACCGATGGCCTGGGCAAGGTGAGTTTTACCTAAACCTACACCACCATAGATCATTAAAGGGTTAAATGAAGTGCCACCCGGTTTTGCGGCTACAGCGTAGCCTGCAGAGCGGGCCAAACGGTTACAGTCACCTTCAACAAAGTTTTCGAAGGTGTAGTTCCTGTTCAGTTGCGGATCTACATTTAATTTTTTCAAGCCGGGAATCACAAAAGGATTTTTGATATCCTTATTGATTGAAATAGGTATCGGCATTGACTGATACTTTGACTCGGCGCCATTTCCGTTCGAGGGCATATTAGTTGTATAGGGTTTGCTTGATGATGATTGCTCAACAACAATATTATACTCCAAACGTCCTTCGTCCCCTAATTGTTTTTTTATTGTTTTGCGCAGCAAGCCTACGTAGTGCTCCTCAAGCCATTCGTAAAAAAACAAACTTGGTACTTGTATGGTTAAAACACTCCCCTCCATCCTTAAGGCTTTTATCGGCTCAAACCAGGTTTTAAAGCTCTGTGCCGGTATGTTGTCCTTTATGATCTGAAGACAGCTATTCCAAACGTTAGTACAAGTTTTTTCCATGTATATATAAGTAATTATTTGATTTCCAACCCCTCAGCCAACATCTTTTGGGACTGCTACGGAACATCGAATATTGCCAAAAAAAGCTTATAAAAAAATTAAATTTTCACTTTTTTAACATTTCTCAAGTTATCAACAAAAGTTGTTTTTAAATATAAAATTTGTATATAAGGCTTTATTTTGTATTGAGAAACGCAATTGTATAAATTTTTAATTAATTTTTTTTCTTTTTCTTTCAGAGCAAAAATCGGTAAAAAAGTGGCTTTTTTTTGACGTTGTTATACGCCAAAATTGAGGCAATTGTTGAGCCATATTAGCCGTTTGTACTAAACTAAAAACTAAAGCGCTGGACCAGTGCCGAATACAATTAAAATCTGATATTTATTAAATGTGGCAAGCTATCTGCACAATTTCAAAAGCCACGGCACGATATCAATATTCTCCAAAAACGCTGCGTAGTGTATCTGCGATCTCTCCTAAGGTAGCGTAGTTTTCAACCGAAGATACTATAAAGGGCATCAAATTTTCGGTGCCCGAAGCAGCCATCTTCAATAGTTGCAGATTATCTTTAACAGCGTTGTTGTTTCTTTTGTTTTTAAGTTTTGTGATTTTTTCCATCTGCATTTTGCGGATGGAGTCATCAACTCTGAACACGTTGCGGGGAGCATCTTCCCGCTGGACGAATTTGTTTACGCCAACCAAAATTTTCTCGCCGTTTTCGATATCGATCTGGTACTGGTAGGCAGATGCAGCTATTTCCTGCTGGATATAGTCTTGTTCAATAGCTTTCACTGCGCCGCCCATGGCGTCTATCTTATCTATATATAACTGTGCGGCGGCTTCTACCTCGTTGGTGAGCGCTTCTATAAAATAAGAACCGGCCAGCGGATCCACGGTATCGGTAACGCCGCTTTCAAAAGCGATGATCTGCTGGGTACGCAGGGCTATTTTTGCAGCAGCTTCGGTAGGTAATGACAAAGCTTCGTCATAGCCATTGGTATGTAGTGATTGTGTGCCGCCCAATACCGCTGCCAGCGCCTGGTTGCTTACACGTATAATATTATTTAGTGGTTGCTGGGCTGTTAAGGTTGAGCCGCCGGTTTGGGTATGGAAACGGAGCTTTTGCGCCCCGGCATCGGTCGCGCCCAACTCCTTAGTTATATGCGCCCACATTCGCCTTGCTGCCCTGAACTTGGCTATCTCCTCAAAAAAATTATTATGGCAGTTGAAAAAGAAAGAAAGGCGTTTGGCAAATACATTTATATCAAGCCCTTTATCCAGGGCCGCTTTTAAATAGGCTTTACCATTGGCTAAGGTAAAGGCCAGCTCCTGCACGGCTGTTGAGCCGGCCTCGCGGATATGGTATCCCGATATGGATATGGTGTTCCATTTGGGCACCTCTTTACTGCAATATTCAAACACATCGGTAATGAGCCGCATGGATGGGGTAGGCGGGTATATATATGTACCGCGCGCGGCGTACTCCTTTAATATATCGTTTTGGACGGTTCCCGAGATCTGGTGCAGATCGGCCCCTTGCTTTTTGGCGAGGGCAATATACATGGCCAGCAATATAGGCGCGGTGGCGTTAATGGTCATGCTGGTGGTAATATCCTTTAATTGGATACCATCAAACAGAATCTCGATATCTTCTAACGAATCAATGGCTACGCCTACTTTGCCAACTTCGCCCTCTGATAGTTCATGGTCGCTGTCGTAACCAATTTGTGTGGGAAGATCAAAGGCGACAGATAAGCCGGTTGTGCCCTGGCTTAATAAATAATGGTAACGTTTGTTTGATTCTTCGGCTGTTGAAAATCCGGCGTATTGGCGCATGGTCCAGGCTTTGCCCCGGTACATGTCTTTCTGGATGCCTCGTGTAAATGGGAACTCGCCGGGGAGTTCATCCATTTGCGATGGCCCGATGTATACTTCCTTAATTTCGATACCAGATGTGGTGCTGAATTTTTTAGCCATTGCGTTTAAAATAATTCTTCCAGATCCTGCCTAACCAGGTTGACGGCTATCTCGTACGGATCATCTTCCAGCTGACTTAAATGGATGAGCACGGTTTTGCTTAGTTCCATGCCGGTTGAATTTTCGGGCATGGCCTTTACCGCATTGTTTACCAGGCTCAGGGTATCTTCTTTAACACGTTTGAGCACAGCCCAAACCCTGCTGCTCACGTATATTTGTTGCGTAACATTATGCTGAAATTCGTTACGGATCTCGTTTACCACGATGATATGCAATTCGGCTGCCGATAAGCCGCCAACGTTGAGGCGGATAAGCATATTAGCAGGGTTAATACGCTCAATAAATAATACAACCCGCTCATACGCCTGCAAGCGTAATGGCAATGTTTGTGTACTAACACTGCGTTTGAGCTCCAATATTTGTAACTGGCTTTGTTTATCCAGGTAAGGTTTAAACAGGTAAAAAGCTATCCATACTACACCGGCCCCGGCAATGGTAAATTTTAAAATATCAAGTAAATAAAGAGGTGTTAGCATGTTTTTTTAAAATGTTAAGCTGAGGTCATAAAATACCCGTGGATGTAAAAATCCACATTTTACCTTATATTTGTATAGTTAAATAAAAATAAGATGAGCACTGCTGTTGAAATTGCACCGGTATCCTTTACAGAGGGAGCCGTTAAAGAACTTTTTAAATTGAAGGATCAGCAAGAGATAGGTGAAGACTTTGGCCTGCGTGTTGGTGTTGAAGGTGGTGGCTGCTCTGGCATGAACTACATTTTAGGTTTCGATCAGAAAAAGGATGGGGACCAGGAATTTATCATTGATGGCATAAAAGTATTTATGCATAAAGCACATGGCATGTACCTGATGGGGATGCAGATTAATTTCCAGGATGGCTTAAACGCTCGTGGGTTTACCTTTAATAATCCTAACGCTGCCAGTACCTGTGGTTGCGGAACTTCGTTTTCGGTATAAATAAATAAATCCAGGATATAAGAACCGTGTGCATCAGGCATGCGGTTTTTATATTTTATAATATCTCCACAGTTTAGCTATGGTATTGCTGCTCATAGCCTGTATTCCTTCCTCTTTCTTAGTTAGTTTCTTATTTCGGGTGGTAATCGTTGTGATGCGCTTTTTACTGTGGCTGCATTGCATAAACGTATTTGCCGTTATAAACCATAGGCAAAAGATGCTTCAAAACGGAGTTATACAATAATTGCACAGTTACTATACAATTACTGGTAAGGTAAGTTTCCAAACAATTTTGCTGTTATTTGTTACATTTACTATACACATTAATAGTTTTAACAAGGCTATCAATGCAACCAATTATTTGTTAAATGAAACAAAATATATCCTTAGTATTATCGGGCGGTGGGGCCAGGGGCATAGCTCATATTGGTGTAATTGAAGAATTGGAGCGACAGGGATTTAATATAATTTCGGTTGCCGGTACATCAATGGGGGCTGTTGTTGGCGGTGTATATGCTTTAGGGCAAATGGAAGCCTATAAAAGCTGGCTTTACACACTTGATAAACTAAAAGTGTTCGGTCTTATTGATTTTAGTTTTAGTGCACAAGGTATGGTTAAGGGGGATAAGCTTTTTAATACCATAAAAGCGTTTATCAATGATGCCAATATTGAAGATCTTAGCATACCGTATGCAGCCGTAGCGGCCGATATCATTAATAAAAAAGAAGTGGTTTTTACGGAGGGAAGTATTTATGATGCCATCAGGGCGTCAATTGCCATTCCTACTGTTTTTACGCCGGTAAAGTACGCAGATGGTTTATTGGTTGATGGGGGTATTATCAACAATCTGCCTATTGAACATGTAAAAAGGCAGCCGGGAGATATATTAGTGGCCGTAAATGTAAACGCGATGATTCCTGTTGATAAGCCGGTGGTATGCCAAAATGTGATGGAAGTAAAACATTCCCTTTACCGCCAAAAAATAAAAGACTTTTATCGTCAGCTTTACACGGTGAAGCCACCCAATCATGAAGAAAAGCTGGGCTATTTTAACGTGATCAATAAAACCTTAAATTTAATGACCTATCATACCACGAAGCTTGCCCTTGAAAAATATTCACCCAATATCCTGGTCAATATATCGCATGAGTATTGTAGTACCTATGATTTTTATAAGGCCGAGGAGATGGTTGAAGCCGGCAGGTACGCAGCCAAAAATGCCATCGATGCATATAAAGAAGGCCTTGATTAAAATTTAAAACCCCGGCTTACCTTGGCAAACCGGGGTTGTTTCAGCCTCGCTGATGATTGTATTACTGATTGGTTAGCAGGTTTATATAGCTGTATCCGTGCGTAAAAAGCCCAGAATCAACGAAATGATTGCAATAACCAATAGTACGTGGATTAAGCCACCTACTGAATAAACAAATGCGCCTACTGCCCATCCTATAATGAGGATAACGGCAACGATATACAAAATTGATCTCATGGTAGATATTTTAAAGTGTTAGTAAATGATTGTTAAGAACTGATTCGATTAATCAATTACAATTTAAATACCAATTACATTTTTTACTTTGAAGTGTAGTATAACCTGTCGCGGAGAGGTGAATTTTGTACTCAAAATAAGTTATATAGCTTAGTATTCTATACAACTTTAAGGGATAAGCCGCTATATGATACCCAATTAAGGGGGGAGACATAATTTTATTGACCTTTCTTTACAATTTTATATATTTAGGCTGATAAACCTATAATACCCATTATGTCATTCCAGGGATATTTAAATACGATAAAGGCAAAAACGGGCAAAGGTCCGGCAGATTTCAGGGCACTTGCCGAAGAAAAAGGCATCACCCAAAATGGCGAATTAAAAGCAGCTGTAAAAGCAGGTGATATTGTAAAATGGCTTAAAGAAGATTTTGAACTGGGACACGGACATGCCATGGCCATTTATGCCCTGCTCAAAGGAATCAAGGACGAGGATAGCGAATAATTGGGGGGACGTGAATAAATCGTCCCGCCAATTATTCATCCATATCCGGGTCGGGCTTTCAGCTTAATGCCTTCTGCTTTAAGCTTTATCTCAGCTTTTGTTTCATATCAAAATGCTCCACCGTTTTGATGCCTGTGGGCCATTCATTAAAGGCAGAATACATCACATATTTGTTCTCCTTGTCCAATCCTGGAATGGTATTGCCAATTACTTTCCTTATTCCTTCGTTTTCCTTTTTAAGGGCCGTGGTGTCCTTTAGTTTGATATTGGTAAGGTAATATATCATCGGGAAATCACCCTCGGGGGTAGCTTGGTTAAATATTCTTATGATTTCCAGGTGGGTGGGGGCGCCCTTTATCGTCATAGGGATATGGTATTTACCTGATACTTCATTTAAAACCGTGCTGTAGAAGCCGCTCATTTCGGTTTCAGCATCATATTTCCATATGGTGCTTGGGCGGGTACAATTAATGGCCGATGCAGCAGTATTAAGCGCATTTACGAGGTAGCCTTTAGCATAGCTTGCTTTGGCAGCGGCATAAAGCTGCGGTGCGTTTTGGCCATTTTTGGCGTAGGCGCTTTGATCAAGCTGGTTAAGTTTCCACCCATAATCAAACTTGCAATAAATTGCCGTGATCATGTACTGATTGGCAATATTCTTAGGCACAAAACAGGCTATGTACATTTCTTTAACGCCGCCGGGGCAATACAATTTATAATTGTTACTACCCTTTAAATTGGCGTTAATGGTATCGCCATGTATGTAGTGGTTTACGATGTAATATTCATCAAGCAGGGAATACTCGCCTTCTTTAAAGCGGTTGCTTGCCAGCTCTACCTGTCGTTTCCGGTAGGGAGCGGCAATAAAATCCTGCGACATGATGAACTCCAGTTGTACTTCATCATTAGTTTTTAGTGCAGCAAATAACTTTTTATTTAAATCGTGAAAACGAGTTTGATCTCCGGAGCTTATTTTGTCATTTTTATAAATTCCCGGGCCGGGTGGCGCGCAGCTTTGTAAAGTAAAAACAGTAAACAAAAAGATGGATATCCTTGTGAAGGGCTTAGTATATTTCATTATAAATTGCAATAGGTTATTGTTACGATGATACAGATTTATTAGCTACTTAGCAAAATTTACTGTAGCATTTTCATTACCGTAGCCGTAATATCATTAACAAACCTGAGTATCAATGAGAAAATTGCTATTTGTAGTACTGGCGGCTATTGTTATGATAAGCTGCCATAAAGAAAATAAAATTAATAAGGCCGGTAACCTTAACATTACAGGCAACTGGGAATACCGCGGAACCACATGTTATTGCGTGCCCCCAACTGATACCAATGCCTATAAACCCGGCAATGGAACCATTTACAGCTTCATCGGAGGTACTTACAAGTATTCGGTTAAACATCAATTGCAAAAAAGCGGCACCTTTAAACTGTTTAAAGAAAACGTAAATGGCACCGAGCTTAACCGCATCATTTTTGATAATGATAATAGTGGCGAGGCTAAATATATAGGACTTAACGGGAATAAATTTAGCCTTGGTGGAGCCATAGGAAGTGCCGCAGATGCACCGGTGGATTTTTATGAAAAGCTATAAATACTTATTAGTCGCCTGAGTACCCTTTACAGGTACAGTGTTCCTTCCATAACGATAACTGAAGACCCACTTACCCAAACGCCATCGCTGGCAACTTTAACATGGATTGATGAGGGGTGTTGAACTGCTGTCCCCTGTAAAATCTGGTAGTCCTGGTTTTGTTTAATATGGCCAAGTTTTTCCAGGTAACCGGCCAAAGGCCCCGCTGCCGTACCTGTTGCCGGGTCCTCATCAATCCCTATCCCCGGATTGAAAAACCTTGCTTCGGCACTATACCGCGCATCCGGCTGATTGGTGGTAAACAGGTAGAAACCCTCGAAGTCATATTTTTTAGAAAGCTGTTTTAAAATTGATTTATCGGGCACTGCTTTTTGTAATGCGGCGAGATTTTTTACCGGTACCATCAGGTGTGCAACCTCTGTTTCAACTATGTTGATTTCCCAGCCATTTAAATTCAAGTCGCCAGAGGATAATCCAGTAGCTTGAGTAACCAGGTCGGCAGGTATGGTGCTGATCACTTTAGCCGGTTGCTGTTTCATGGCAACGTATGGAAGGTCGTCAATTTCGGTAACCCGGAGTGGAATCCTCGTGTCCTTAATAATTACCGATGGCTCCCCATCCTGATGTTTAAAAATATCCCAGCCTTTTATTAAAGTCAGGCATATGGCACCTAACAGGTTATGCCCCGCGCCAATTACTTCAAACTCCGCAGGTGTAAATGAGCGTACCTTTAGCGCGTTTTCTGTTGTTGAATAGTTCACAAAAGAAGTTTCTGAATAGCCAAACTCCCTTGATATAGCATGGTATTGGCTTAGTTCAAGTTCATCATCGGTATAAACTACTGAAAGTTGATTGCCTTTATATTTTGTATCTGTAAATACATCGAGCACATAATAATTGAGCTTTTTCATTTTGTTATTTAATTAACGTGCAATCAAAATTAAAGGCTAATAGTTTATTTTTGTTATGGGTTAACTAAAGGTTACCAGTTACCTTTAGTTAACTATCAATTACTATGGCCACAATCAACATCAACGGAATTATACAGGAAGCCAGCTGCGACCAGGAATTAGCTGCTATAAAAGACAGCCTTGAAATATTAGGCGGAAAATGGAAGCTGAGAATCATGCGGCACTTGAATAACCGCCATGCCGAGAAAAATACATTTAAAAAGCTTCAGCGCGAAATTGAGGGGATTTCGGCCAAAATGCTGTCTAAAGAATTGCAGGACCTGGAGATGAACCTGCTTATTTCCAGAACAGTGATGGATACCAGGCCAATCACCGTAAATTATGCCATTACAGAATATGGACTGAGTGTTTTACCTGTTACGGAAACATTGGTGCAATGGGGCTTAAACCACAGGCAAAAAATTAAAGCATAATATTGAAAAACCACTCGGTAAATTATACCATTATATTTTTTTAAATACGCAATATTGTGTATAAAATACATGCAATATCAATTATTATAATATTATAATAATTGATATTGCATAGGCCTTCCTGCACGAATCTGTCTCGTGATTACTAAACCCAAATCAACGGTGTCGCCATTTACACCGCAGAAAACATAAAGAGGTCGGTACAAGATTCGAACTTGCGAACATTCCTTTTGCAGAGGACTCCCTTGGACCACTCGGGCAACCGACCCATTTTTTGACAGCCTAAGCTATCCTGTTAAAGTAAATACATTCATCACGTGCTTAATTATTATAAATCAATTCATTATAGTGGAAATAAAAGGGATTGAACCTTTAGCCGACACCGTATAAGGGTGCTGCTCTGACCATTGAGCTATATTTCCAAGTAGGGTAACCCGGGCTCGAGCCGGGAGCCTCCACATCCCAAATGTGGTAATCTGACCAATTGATATACTACCCTGAAAACAAAAAATCCCCTTAGATTTATCTAAGGGGACCTGGTTACTTTATATCTTTTTTATGAATACGTAGCTACCTCCTCTGATAAATCAGTTGCGGGAATTGGCTGGGTATACATATTGTATTTTTCATGGCACAATGATACGTAAATATTTATTAAACAAGAAAAAATATTTAATTTATTTTAAATAGGTTATTTCTCCCTTCAGTAGGCCAGTCAGTTTATGTTTTGCCGGGATGCTTTCTGATTTATAGCAGAGTATTGTAAGCAGATAAATAAATGCAAGCATCAATAAAGGTGCGAAAACAGGAAACCCAATTTGCCCTTTCTTCATTTCGCTTACGACCATTGATAAGCCGGTAATGGTAAGAAAAAAAAACGCAAAACCTATAAAGACCCATACGCCGGGATGTATAGTCATTTTCACAATTACTCTGCTTCCGTTTTCGTAAGCAGATATTGAACCTTTAATTTGGGGATTGAAAGAATTACGCCCTGAAATATCAGGTTCAAATTGAAATTCGCCATTCATTACATACCCCTTAAAATAAGTCCCCTCGGTTGATCGGCCAAAATCCAGAAATCTATTGCTCCTTGGTGAAATCTCTTTTTCCATGATCTTTTGAACTTCATTCGGCTTTAACTGTGTATCTATATAAAAATGTTCGTAAGGCAGGTATTTCATCAATGCAAAGTAAGATCGAATTTGAATACATTGCATGGATTTTCATCTTTTTTATTTTCACTAAGCAACCTTTTTCCCCCGCTTAATTCCTTGCTCTTTAAATTTTATCTCGATATATTTAAAGTGCCAAACCACCCAATCATGCCAAAAGAAGAAGTATCCGATCTGCTTAGATTCCTGTATGAGTTTTCGCCGGAGGTAAGGGAGAAAGTATTATGGCTGCGCGAATGGGTATGGGATTTATATCCGCAAGCTAACGAACTCATTTATGATAATTATAATGCGCTGGCGTTTGGCTGGTCGCCTACAGAAAAACTGGGGCAAACCTTTTGCTCAATAGCAGTATATCGTATTAATGAAGGCATCCATTTTGGCTTTTATTGGGGAGCCGACATTGCCGACCCGCAGAAGCTTTTATTGGGCAAGGGCAACCAGTACAGGTATGTGCCAGTTAATAACCTGAATGATTTTCCGTGGGATTACATTTCAGGGCTTGTTGAGCAGGCCTGGGAAAACTCTTTGGCAAAAGTTAAAAGGCCCAAAGATATTGTTAAAGGCAAAACCATTACCAAAATGACATCGCCTAAGAAAAGAGAAAAGAAACTGAAGAAATAACTCAGACGTACCCTTAATTCCTCTACTTCTCTACCAAGGCCAGCCAATCCAAAATCACTTTTCTGATGCCGGCTTCTTTGCTTTTCAGATCATCCATATCCTGTATGTATACCAACCTGCGGCCATCGGCATAATCGCCGGTTAATAATCCGCTAGTATCATTAACCTTTGCTCCGCTTGGAAATACCAGGAGGATGCGTTTGTGCAGGTTCATCACAATGATATACCTTTTATATTCCTTTGGGTTAAAGGGACTCATATCACCCGTATACAAAAAACTCGGGGCGTTCCATTTTATTTCTTCGCCAATTTCAGGGTTGGTGCTTAATACTATCTGCCTTATAGTTTCCACTATTTCGGCCACCGGGCCATCCAGCTTTTGGATGTATTCGGTTACCTGTTCGGTATTTGATTTAGGTGGTATTTTTGCCATATTGCTTGCAGGTTTATACAAAGTTGTTGAATACCAGTGAATAATAAAAATGTTGTATACGTTGCAGGTGCTCATCCCCATTTTTTAGTAGGCCTACGAGTAATGCCATTAAATTAAGGCTTTGCCTGCTCCGGGGGAGCAAAAGCTTTGTAGCACAAATAAATC
This sequence comes from Mucilaginibacter sp. P2_A4, assembly GCF_056405015.1. Lineage (NCBI taxonomy): Bacteria > Pseudomonadati > Bacteroidota > Sphingobacteriia > Sphingobacteriales > Sphingobacteriaceae > Mucilaginibacter > Mucilaginibacter sp. P2_A4. Next base: position 147,734 of record NZ_JBFUCX010000016.1, read on the forward strand.
AACAAATTTTAGCGTGCCAGAGGTACGCTACATCATGGGCCGCACCTCTGGAGCGGAAAATTATCCGGTTTGATTTTTTCTACAAAGCTTAGACCTCTCTGACGTCTTACCGCCTTAACTTATTAGCATCGCTCTGCGAGGCAAAGGATGCTATTTCTACAAGAGGTCACTCTGCTGATGTGATTGGTATAGATAAGTACAACAGATTAGCTTAAACCCCTTTACAGCAATTGTGTTTTTGCATCAAATTCCCTTCATTTTTATTTCATTTATCGCAATCAAAAAACATATATCTTAGTTTAAAATTTCGGATCATAATTAAAGCAAATTACACCTGCATTTCCGTAACATTATAAGGGTTTGCAAGTCTTTTATATAAACAATTATACCATGGCTATTAATCTTCAAAAAGGGCAAAAAATAGATATTGGGCTGTCAAAAATGACAGTTGGTTTGGGCTGGAACCCAAACGAAGGCACAGGTTATGATTTCGATTTGGATGTATCGGCAATCATGATAGATGCCAACAGGTTTGTGCCCCAGGACGAGTTTTTCGTTTTTTATAACAATGTAGATTCTCCCGATACGGCTGTTCACCATACAGGCGATGATCCGTCTGGCGGTAACAGTGATGGCGGCGATGACGAATCCATCAATATCGATCTTACTAAGGTAGATTCCAAGATACAGGAAATATTATTTGTGGTAACCATCCATGAGGCACAGGCCCGCAGGCAAAACTTTGGCCAGGTGCGCGATTCGTACATCCGCATTATTGATGAGCAAACCGGCGGCGAAGTTTGTAAATATGAATTGGGTGAGGATTTCTCTATCGAAACCGCTGTTGAATTTGGCAGGCTATACCGCCGTAGCGGCGCCTGGAAATTCGAGGCATCTGGTGTGGGCTATAAAGAGGACCTTGCCTTCTTTTTAAGCAAGTATTTTAAAGGGCAGATCATTAAATAAGTAATACAATGGCAATAAATCTGGTAAAAGGTCAAACTATTGATCTTCGTAAAAATGATAAGGGCGAAAGCTTCGATCTGTCTTCGGTAACCATTGGTTTGGGTTGGGATGTAAGGCAAAGCCATGGCGGCGGCGGCTTTTTAGGGAAGCTGTTTGGCGGCGGGGCCGAAGAGGTGGAGTACGATTTGGATGCTATAGCGTTCCTGCTGGATAAAAACGGCAAGGTAGCCGATAGGGGCCGTACCTGGCAAAAACCTAATGGCAATAAAGTGAGTTTATATGAAGGTGATGTAATCTACTTCAACTCGATGAGGCACCCATCAAACCACATCTGGCTTACCGGCGATAACCGTACGGGCGCCGGTGATGGCGACGATGAGCAGATCATTGTAAAGCTGGATTCGCTCGACCCAAAATTCGACCGCATATTATTCATCGTAGCCATATACCAGGGGCAAAAAAACAATCAGCATTTTGGCATGGTGGAGAATGCTTTTATCCGGGCGGTTGATAATAGTGGTAAAGAGATAGCCAAATTCAGCCTATCCGGAGATTCAACTTTTAACGGCATGTGCTCCATGAAGTTTGCCGAGGTTTACCGCAAAGATGGCTCCTGGAAATTCCGCGCCATTGGCGAACCGCATACCACCGATAATTTTTTAGAATTACTTAAACAGTATTAAAAGACAGAATCAAGAGTTAAGAATCAAGATTCAGGAAGCTGCACTTATCTGCCAGCTTGATTCTTAACTCTTGATTCTTGACTCCCTCTAAACCTGCCTATGTTCCTCCACTATTCCTTCGATCTTTGGCTTACACTGATCAAATCAAACCCTTATTTCAAGATTGAGCGTACCAAGATCTTTCATCGCGATTTTAACCCTACGGGTAAAAGTATAGATGAGGTTGCAAAAGCATTCAGGCAGGTAGATCTGATGTGCAATGCCGTAAACGAAAGTACCGGGAAAAATATTGATGCTGATGAAATGTACCTCATGGTAATCAGCCTGATTAATGACAACCAGTTAAGCCTTGCTGATATTGATACAGGCAAATTGTACCAGGATATGGATAAGCTGCTGTTTTACTATTTACCGGTTGTTTACTCATCTGTAACAATTCCAACGTTGCAGCATCTAAAAGAAAAAGGTGGCAGTACCTTTAGTTTGTTAAGTAACACCGGCTTTATTAAAGGGGCAACATTAAGAAAAGTACTGGTTGAATTAAAGATGAATGAATACTTTGATTTTCAGCTGTATTCTGACGAAGTGGGGATGTCAAAACCAAACCCGTCTTTGTTTTTTTTGATGATGCAGCACATAAAACGGATCAATACGGGTGAAACTATCAATTTAAATAAAATCATTCATATAGGCGATAACCCTAAGGCTGATATAGAAGGCGCCAACACTGCAGGCATTAAAAGTTTGCTCATCAACTCAAACAACCAATCCATTTTAAGCTTAATAAGTTAATGAACGCTACCTGGTCATTACATCATATTGATAACCCTACCCAATTTGGCTTTTGCCCAGACAGCTACAGCCGTTTCAAATTTGGGGACGACGCCGTATCCCGCAAATTTGGCACAGCCCTGGCCGATGGTTTTATAAAAAACCAGTTAACCGGCAAACCTGTATCACAGCAAATTGTGGTAATATCAAGCCCGTACTCGTTTATCCCGACTGCGACCTTTGCCATGAAAACCTGGTTTGTGTATGAGCTTAACCGTTGGCTGGCGCAGCATGGCTTCCCCGTAGTGCAGGAAACCAAGGTACACCGCACCATAACTTACAAAGAGGATTATGGAGAGTTGAACGCCGAGCAAAGAATGAATTTGATAGGCAACGATTCGTTTCATATTGATAAAGATTTTTTGATCGATAAAACGTTAATATTTTTGGATGATATTAAAATCACCGGCAGTCACGAGCGCATGATCATGAAAATGGTTAAGGCCTATGGTTTAAGCAACGATATTTACATGCTTTATTTTGCCGAACTGGTGAACCAAAACATCCACCCCAACATCGAGAACTTTTTGAACTATCACCAGGTAAAAACGATATTTGACCTGGAGCCTATTATTCAAAGCGGCAACTTTTGTATCAATACCCGGATAGTAAAATATATCCTGAATTATAATTCCGATTGTTTCGGCATTTTTATACAAAACCAAACCATGGATTTTGTAAACTTGCTTTACGATATGGCTTTGGGCAATGGCTATCATACTATTGACGCTTATGCCAAAAACCTTAACTTTATTACCGAAAACCTATTTATAAACAACAAAAATTTAATTAAACATGGCAATTAATTTGCAAAAAGGCCAGCGCGAGGCAATACATGCCCCAAAATTCACCATCGGGCTGGGCTGGGATACCAATAGTTCATCAACAGGCAGCGCGTTTGATTTAGATGCCTCTGTTTTTATTTTAGGTGATAACAAAAGATTGGTGGCCGATGAATATTTTGTATTCTACAATAATCTTAAATCGCCGGATGGCTCGGTTGAACATACTGGCGATAACCTTACCGGTGCCGGCGATGGCGATGATGAGCAGGTAAAGGTTGATCTGTCAAAAGCGGATGCTAAAGTATCCGAGATCTGCATTGTGGTAACTATCCACGAGGCCGAGGCCCGCAAACAAAACTTTGGCCAGGTGCGTAATTCTTTCATCAGGATATTTGATGCCGAGACAGGTGCCGATATTTTAAAATACGAGCTGGAAGAGGATTTCTCTATAGAAACAGCGGTTGAGTTTGGTCGCATCTACAAAAAAGACAACAACTGGAAATTTGAAGCTGTTGGTGCCGGCATGAAAGGCGGCTTGCAGGATTACTTAACCAAATACCAATAAAATTATGGCAATCAATCTTCAAAAGGGACAGCGCATCAGTCTCGAAAAAAGTAATGGCAGCAAATTGCAAAGTGTTTGTATAGGCATCAACTGGGGCGCTATAGAAAAGAAAGGCCTCTTTGGCTTTGGTGTAACCAAAGAAGCTGTAGATCTGGATGCCAGCTGCGCCTTATTTGATGAGAACAAGCACCTGGTAGATGTGATCTATTTTGGTAACTTAAAATCAAAAGATGGTTCTGTAAAGCATAGTGGTGATGACCTTACCGGCGATTTAAACGGGAATGATGGCCTGGATAACGAAGTGATTACGGTAAATCTTTCGGGCCTTGCGGCATCAGTAACTTATGTGGCTTTTATGCTGAACAGTTTCCGCGGGCAGGATTTTGGGTCGATCCCCTTTGCATCCATCCGCATTTATGAAGGCACACCTACCCGCGTAAACGAGGTGTTTGCTACTTATGATATTGCGCACAGTAAGGATTTTGCTGGCCATGTGGCCATGGTGCTGGGCGTTTTTTATAAAAAGAACGGCGAGTGGAAATTTAATGCAATTGGCGAACCAACCCGCGACCGTAAGCTGGAAGAAACCGTTAAAACAGTAACGAATAATTATTTATAACAGAAATTAAGCACCAGGGTATATATTGGTTATCCGGGTGCTATAATCGATCAACTATTTCAACAGAAAAAAATCATGGAAGGCACACCTAATAATAACCCAATAAATATAACCCCGGTTAACCTGGATATTAATCCTGCCCCGGGTACTACCACTCCGGTAAAGCTGCTGGATAAAGAAGGCAATGTAGACCTGAGCAATATTACAACTACCGAGGTGCAAAAATACAGTGAGGTAGCAAAAGCGCTGGATCCCAAAGATGTTAACTCCATCCTTAACTACGGCACCGATGTGCAGGCTTCAATGGAGAAGTACAGTAATAACTTTTTAACATCGGTACGTACCTATAACTCAGGTGAGGTTGGTTTGCTGATCAACGATTTGCTTACCGAGCTTAATTACATCGACGTGGATGAGTTAAACCAAAACGCGTTTACCTCATTTATATCGCATATTCCCTTTGTTAAAAAATTGGTATTTGATGCCAAAAAACTTTTCCAGAAATACGATACTGTAATTAACAATATTGATAAGATCACTAATAAGATCAAAGCCGGCCGCGTAAATTCATTAAAGGATAACAGCTCGTTGCAAACCATGTTTGATAGCAATGTGACCTACATCCACCAGATGGAGGAGCTTATTATATCGGGCCAGTTAAAATACAACGAACTGAACGAGCAGCTGGCACAGATGGACGCCAATCCATCAGCCTATAATGATTACGAAATTGCCGACCTGCGCGATTTTGTGAACCGCCTGGATAAACGCCTTGCCGATTTAAAAGTGGTTCGCTTTATCATGATGCAATCGCTGGCTCAAATCAGGATAGTGCAAAGTAACAATACTACCATTGCCGAAAAAGCACAATCAATAGTATCAACCACCATTCCGGTTTGGAAAAACCAGTTAACCATAGCCGTTGCCCTAAACAGGCAAAAGGAAAATGTGGAGATGCAGAAAAAGATTTCGGATACCACGAACACCATCCTACAAAAAAATGCCGAGTTGCTTAAACAAAACAGCATTGATGTAGCCCGCGAGAACGAGAAAACGGTAGTGTCATTGGATACCCTGAAACGCACCACCGCATCGTTGATAGAAACCCTCACCGAGGTAAAACGCATCCACGATGAAGGTACCGCAAACCGGAAAACGCTGAATACCGAGCTTCAATCGTTGGAAACTGAGTTGAAGAAACACGTGACGAACGCGTAAAAGCATATAATGAACTCGTCATTGCGAGAGTACGAAATCCAGCGACTCTGAAGTAGAGTCGACGTTTTAAAAGGTTTGTCGTCCTGAACGTAGTGAAGGATCTATTCGCAGACTTTACAGGGCGAAGAAGCATGGCGGATAATAGATCCTTCACTACGTTCAGGATGAAAAAAAAATTTTTTGCAAAAAACGTCATGGGCTACCGCCCTGTGCTCGTGACGTGATTAATAAGAATTTTATACCCAATCGCCTGTACCCACAGGCGATTTTGTTTTTAAAGTCATCTCCTTTGACGGCGCTTTGGGCAAGGCTTCTTTTTTCGTAATTTTGTACTCAGTACATGGATGAAAACCGGTTAAATATTCTAAATCAATCCAACAGAATGCTCAGTAAGCTGCAATTGCTTTCTGTGTATTTTGGCGACGATATTATTTATAAAATTTACCTGCGCAGCCAGGTGATCCATAAACTATTTGAGAGCAATCCCGAACTGGATATCAATAAACTCGATCTGTTTCACCTGCAATTCACTCAAAGTTTGATTGATCTGCTTCGCAAGATCAAGAAGAACAACGAAGGCAATATTAGTCTGTTGTTTGATGAGATCCAGATCAATAAAGAAATGATTGAGCGGTTAAATGATCCAACCTATACCATTGCTAATTTTAATATAGAAAAGCAAAGGCAGGCATTAAAGATCAATCTTTCATTGCGCAAATTGTTCCAGGTGTTGTCTGATAGCGCTAACGACAATCCGCTTTCTAAAAACATCAACTCTTTCAGCTCCCGGTTTGCCGCCGATTTTTTCTACACCATCAGTAATGATCTGGTGGAAGAAGTAACGGCTTACAATCTTCCCGATGTTTATAAGAACGAGTACGCTACCATACAGCGCAAACTGATGGGCGTATTGTGCAAATATGATTTTAAAACCGAATTTTATTGCGGGTTAAAATCGGGCAGCCAGGTTATTGAGATATATAAGTTTGTGGAGGTTGACCGTTATTTTTTATATGCCCCACAGGATAGCCTGTTTGTGTTTTTTGATAAAGCCAAAATATCGGATATAGATATGTCAACCAATCTGTCTAAAAAAGAAAAACTGGTTTACGAACTTAAGAACAAGAACGACAAGCTGGAGGGTAATGCCGCGGCCATGAAAGTATACATGCCAGCCGAAATTACAAGCCTGCTTGCCGATAATTATAAAAAGATCTCGGATATCAGTTTCCTTGATGATATTACCAATATTGATGTTCAGGCCAATATTTTAAAAAGTATGCTGAATACCGATTTAATTTAGTTTATTTAACATTAACAAAAATACATTACCTGCTACCATGGATTTTTTTCACTACATATTAGGCCCGGATATTAAAGCGGGCCTCCTCATTATTTTAAACCTTATTTTAATTGAGAGTTTGCTTTCTGTTGATAACGCTGCCGTACTGGCAACCATGGTATTGGATTTGCCAAAAGATCAGCGAAAAAAAGCTTTAAGATATGGTATTATCGGCGCGTACGTTTTGCGCGGCGTGTGCCTGTTTTTGGCCGCCTGGCTGGTAAAAATCTGGTGGTTAAAACCTATTGGCGGTTTGTACCTGTTATACCTCAGTTTTGATTATTTTAAAGGGAAAATACAGGCGGCAAATTCCGGCGGCGAAGAACCAGAGGTAGATAAAAGCAAAAATTGGCTATACAAATCAACCGTTGGGGTGTTTGGCGTATTTTGGGCTACAGTGGCTTTGGTTGAGTTGATGGACCTTGCCTTTTCTATAGATAACGTATTTGCTGCAGTGGCCTTTACAGATCATGTGGTTTTAATCTACATCGGCGTATTTATTGGTATCCTGGCTATGCGTTTTGTGGCCCAGGCATTTGTAAAGCTGATGGAGAAATTTACTTTCCTGGAAACAGTAGCTTTCATTGTGATTGGTGTATTGGGTATTAAATTATCGTCTTCCTTATATATTCACTTTTATCCGGAAGCGCCTTTCTCCAAAATGATGGAAGGCGAAAGCGCTGATATCGTAACTTCGGTATTTACCGTGGCCATATTCATTATCCCGGTATTAACATCGTTACTGTTCAATTTTCCGAAACGCCATACCATTGAACCAGAAGTGGCCGAGGCTGCCGAGGACGTGCTGGATAAGCAGTAGGCGGATAGCAGAAGATTAAAACCGAAATAATGGCGAAGCAAATAATATAACTCTATTATTTGCTTTTTTTGTTACCAATATGGGAACATATGCTATATTTGTACTATATGCGGGTGATAGCTATAAAAACATTAAAAGAATATATTTTAGAATTTCATCAGGCAGAACAAGCTTTATTAAGTTGGCATGAAGAAGCGTTATTAGCGATCTGGAATAACCCCAATGAATTAAAGGCGCATTACAGAAATGCTTCAATACTAAATGAAAAGAGAGTAGTATTCAATATTCACGGCAACAGTTATCGTTTAATTGTGGATATAGAATACCGATTGAAAATTGTTTTTGTGGTTTGGTTTGGAACACACAATCAATACGACAAGATAAATGCTAAAACAATAAGCTATGTTAAAACCAATTAAAACAGAAGAAGAATATAACGAAGCATTAGCGCGTGTATATGAATTAATGCAAACCGATATCATTGAAGGTTCTGCAAGTTCTGATGAGCTTGAGGTTTTAAGTATACTTGTTAAGGAGTATGAACTGGTTCATTATCCGGTTGCTTATCCTAATCCATTAGATGCAATAAGGTTCCGGATGGAACAAATGAATTTATCAGAAAGTGAGTTAAGCAACATTTTAGGCAATCGTTCACGTAAGTCTGAAATTTTATCAGGGAAAAGAAAATTAAGCCTGTCCATGATCCGCAAATTAACCGAGATGTTAAATATTCCTGCTGAAGTTCTGATACAGGTATATTAATATTGAAAAAATCGATCTTTTAGAAAAAAGGCGAGGAAAATTTAACAATGAAATTCAACAAAATAATAGCCTCCATCTTCGGTATAGGTTTTTTAAAGGGGGGCGGTACTTATGCAGCTATTGTTACCTGTGGTGGCATCTGGCTTTTGTGGCAATGCGCTGCTCTTCAAAATCCATTTTATTTATTAGCTATCACTATTATTATAACCCTTTGGGGTGTTTACGTAAGCAATAAAGTTGAACCCGACTGGGGCGAAGACAGCTCGCGCGTGGTGATAGATGAAGTGGCAGGTATGCTTATTACCATGGTGTTTATCCCGCAAAACCTTTACTTTTTATTAGCGGGCCTGGTACTATTCCGTTTTTTTGATATTGTAAAACCCCTGGGAATCCGTAAAATGGAAGCCCTGCCCAGCGGTACCGGCGTGATGATGGATGATGTATTGGCTGGTGTTTACTCCAACATTCTGCTATGGGTTGGATATTTGGTTTGGATGAAATTTGGCATGTAGAGGCAATATAAAAAAAAGCTTTTTGTCATCCTGAACGCAGTGAAGGATCTGTTATTCGCCATGCTTCTTCGCCTTGTAAAGTCTGCGAATAGATCCTTCACTGCGTTCAGGATGGCAAATCTTTTAAAACGTCGTTCCCATTCAGTGTCCCCGGGATTTTATATCAAAGGCAATCGCATAGTGAATTTTAGCCTTACTCGTAACGCAAAGCCTCAACGGGATCCAGTTTGGCGGCTTTTTTGGCAGGGTAATAGCCCGATATCAGCCCGATAAACGTACATAGTACTACCGCAAATACAAGCCAGCCATATGGTATTGCAAATGTCCCGCTTATTTGAACGGCAATTACGTTACCTGCAGCCATCCCAAGCACTATGCCCGCCGCCCCGCCCATGAGGCAGATTACGATAGCTTCAATTAAAAATTGTTTGCGAATCACTGATTGTGTGGCGCCAACAGCTTTACGTACACCAATTTCGCGGGTACGCTCGGTAACGGATACCAGCATAATATTCATGAGTCCTATTGCAGCGCCAATCAGGGTAATAATACTGATGGCAAAACCTCCTGCCGTAATACCGGCCAGCTGGCTTGAAAGCTCCTGCTGAACAGAATCACTCCGTGAAATTTCAAAATTAGTTGCATTAACCACATTAAGGCTGCGCACGTTCCTGAATAGGGATGTTGCCTCACCAATTGTTGCATCCAGGGCTCCGGGGCCTTTTACCTTAACGGTAATGGTATATGATGCCTTCTTATTGGTATCTATCTGTTTGGCTTTCAATATGGGAATAATACAAAATTTATCTCCCCCAAATGAGCTTGAACCTTTTGATGCTATAACCCCTACTATTTTATATTTAATACCCCCGATAAAAACGTTTTGATTAACAGGATCGGAGTGTTTAAAAAGCTTTTGTTTGATCTCATCGCCTATAAGCACCACATTTGAGCCGTGTTCCAACTCGGAGGTTGAAAAATTACGGCCAAAGGACAGTTTTTTACCACTGGTGGCCAGGTAGTTTTCGTTTGATCCGGAGACGGAGATATTCTGATTTGTTTTTTCGCTGCCAAATTTGGCTATCGCTATGCCTGTAACATCTAAATTAACAGCAACTATTACGGGTAGTTTAAAGGTTTTTTTAAAACGATCGGCCTGGTCATAGGTAATGGATGGATATATCTTACGATGACCGCCGTTACCGAAATTTAAGCCCTCGCCGCGATTTTGAATAGTGAAGGAGTTGGCGCCCAAATCGGCGAAGGCATCATTTGTAAACTGCCTTATACCCTCAATAGCCGTTAAAATACTTACCAACGCCATAATCCCTATAGCAATAATTAACGCGGTAAGCGAAGTGCGCAACCTGTTACCGGCTATTGATTGTAACGCTATCGAAATATTTTCGCTAAGAGTGGTTTTTACCGGCATGGGCGTAATTATGTAATAAGCAGCTATATGACTAACAACCCTATAGGTTTGTTACAGTCATCATTAAAAAGAATGAGGAGGCAAGATAAGATGAAACACGAAAAGATAAAAGACATTTCAAAATATAAAATATTGTGAATATTAATCCTGCTATGATACTATGTGGAGTATTTATTTGCTCCTGATCTCGGCCATCTGCACAGCCCTGGGTTGGCCGTATGTTTTCGCTTTATTAATAGATAAGGGGGAATTAGTTCCCCTAAACTAATCCCCCTTTTGGTATTAACTAAAGCTTTTCAAATATGAAATTTACTTTCTTATTATTCAAACTTTGTGTGAAATTGTAAAGAAAGTGTGAAATTATACGAAAAGGTGTAAAGTAAAGCACGTCCTATGTAGATACAACTCCAAAAGTTGGACTAAAGGAGGGTATTTGCTTGGTTATATAAGGTCAAACGCCATAGCATATTGCGATAGATCAAAAAATGAATTCACTTTTAGTTTGTGTTTGATTTTTTTACGGTGAGTTTCTACTGTACCTACGGCAATAAATAATTGATCGGCTATTTCTGACGAGCTTTTACCCAGCGCCAATAAACGCAAAATTTCGCGTTCGCGTTTGGTGAGGTTAGAGAACAGCTGGTAGTTTTTACGCAGAAACGTGTTTTCCTGCAGCATCCGCTCTACTTTGACGGTGATATGCTGTATGGGATCAACCTTAAAAGCCATATTGATCGTTAGCAACGGTAGCCCCTCATCATCACGCATCAAAATTTTCATCGTACTTAAATGCCACACCCAATCCGGGTTACCATTTATTTTTACCTGCTGAAAAAAGGTAATATCTTCATCGTTGTTCCGCTCAATCATAAGTTTGATCTTAGGCACATACGTTTCTGCGTCCTCGGGACTAAAATAGTTAGCTATATACTCTGAAGGCGTATAACTGCGAAACTCTGCCAAGCTGATCCCCAATTGATTTAGCCCACTTGGCGACATGTATTCGAGAATAAAATCGGGCATACGGTGAATAATGGTAACACCTGGCAGCAAATGAGCAACGGCATGTATTTTATCAATCTCGGCTTTAATTCTTTGTTCTAAATCGTTTGATATACCCATGCAGTGATTAAAATGATTAATAAATAGCAATATAGCAATTGTTTTAGAAGCAGGCAATTGTATTGAAGGATATGATTTTTATGCACAATATACCCAGAAGTAGGTATTGTTTTACGCTTGATTTTTGTGATACTTTGAAGCAGGTAAATAGTCAGTTTAAAGATTGGCTCATCCTGCTTAAAGTTTGATGGTATAGCTACTATTTACTGCTTTTCAAAAAAACGCTTTAAGCCTAAACCTTATCATAAAAAAATGTTGCGGATAACAGCTGTTATCCGCAACAATGAGCAATTCCCCGCTTCACAAGGGTAGGCCCTTGCTGTTGCGGGGAACATTCCTGCGGGAATACCGGGAATGCTGGAGGGGATAATTGGGGGCTGCTGACGCATCTCATTGGGTCAGCAAGCCATCGGAGAAAACACTAGGAAAGGCAGAAAAGTCAGCATCCTAAAAGGTAATATTTCTATATTTGCCCGCAAAACTTATTCCTTGTCTTATACCATTACATCTCCCTTTAAAAGCGCATTACTTTTTTTTGCCATTTTCTTTTTAACGTTAGTTAAGGGATATTGCCAGCAATTTTATATTGCAGCGTACGGCGTGCCTCTGCAACGCGTTACCTTAACACCTAATGGTCCATTGTCGGTGCCTGTTGGAGGATGTGGAACCAATGAGTTTTTTTCTATAGCCATATTAGGCAATAAATTGTACTACAGTAACGGTTCTTCGATGTTTGCTGGTGATATAACGGGTGGTAATTCACCTGTTATTACCAATTGTGTTTTTTTAGGCGACGGTAATTTTGGTAATGCACTTACTGTTGACAAGCAGGGAATTTTATACTATGCAATAAGTAGCGAGCTATATTCATTTAATCCGGCCAACAAAAGAACAATTTTTATAGGGACGATGCCCTATAGTGCACAGGGAGACCTGATGTTTTATAACAATGAATTATATGTGGCTGCAGGTGAGGGCATAGCCAAGATCAATTTGGCAAATGTTGCCCTTAGTACACTATACATACCCATACCCGGTGAAACTATTTACAGTTTAACAGCAGCAACAATAAATGGAGTTACTAAAGTATATGCCTTTACCGAATATCCGGTACGGCAGATTTATGAGCTTGATATGCAAAAAAGGGTTATTAAGGATGTTGTTGGTGTGCTACCCTATCAAACTCTGGATGCCGCAAGTGACGCGGAAGCAGGGACCGTACAATATATCGAAATCGATCATGTAAATACAAGTCAGGAGTGCAATGTGTTTAATAAAGGGCGTGCAGAAGTTGTTCCCAAGCCGCACACCGCCCACTACACCTATAAGCTAAACACCGGGGAAAGCAGTTTAACCGGTATTTTTGATGACCTTAGTCCGGGTAATTATACCGTAACTATTTCATCAGACGGTACCGAACCTCCAAACCAGGTTTATTTTACAGTGCCGGATTTTACAATTGGTAATCCCGTTATAACCCTTACTAAGACAAATCCAATGTGTTCAAAAAAGGGAAGTATTAAACTTGATGCAGGTAATGCAAACGCAACACATAGCATTAAGTTTAACGGTCAAATTTTTGGCTTTGACCATACTTTTACCGACTTAATAGCAGGCAATTATCACTTTACCATATTGAATGAAAATGGCTGCGTAACCGACGAAAAAGATTATGCCCTGTTGCCGGGTAACTGCCCGCCAATACCAAACATTGATAAAGAGATACTGCAGGAGTGTGATGTTTACAATCAGGGCAGCGTAAAAGTGATTACTCCTCCTCATACAGATCATTATACTTATACTTTAAATGGTATAACTAATGCAACCGGGGTTTTCAATAATCTGAATCCGGGAAATTACACCGTAATAGTAGAATCGGATGGGCTGTTCAGCGCAACAAGCTTGCAATTTGTGGTTCCTGATTATTCAATTAACAATCCGGTTATAACTTTTACCAAAATCAATCCTGTATGCGATGTTAAGGGTAGCCTTAAACTTGATGCGGGCGTAGCCAACGCAACCTATAGTATCAGATACGATGGCCAGATTTTTAAATTTGATCATACATTTACCGGCTTAGCCGCGGGCAACTACAATTTTACTATTCTAAACCAAAACGGCTGCATAGTCGATGAAAAGGACTACAACCTGCAGCAGGATAATTGCCCGCCAATAACCATCATGGATGTACAAATGCAGGCCGAATGTAATGTGTACAGGCAGGCCAGCGTAAAAGTAATTACCCAGGATCATCCGGACACTTACACCTATACCCTAAATAATGAGAGCAATAATACGGGGATATTTGATTTTTTGACGCCGGGAGCCTACACATTAATAATCAATTCATCGGGTGGCGACCATAAAGAACAACAGGTAACAGTTCCTGATTTTACCTTAAACAATCCGGCTATAACATTTACCAAAATTAATCCTTTATGTGATGCTAAAGGCAGCATTAAATTCGATGCGGGAGTGGCCAACGCAACTTATAATATCAGGTACAATGGCCAGGTTTTTAAATTTGATCACACATTTACCGGCTTAACCGCGGGCGACTACCATTTTACTATTCTAAATCAAAATGGTTGCATAGCCGATGAAAGGACTATACCCTGCAACAGGATATTTGCCCGCCAATAACCATAAATGAGGTACAAATACAGGCGGAATGTAGCGCTTACGGGCAGGCTAGCGTAAAAGTAATTACCCAGGATCATCCGGACACCTACACCTATACCCTAAATAATGCGAATAATAGTACGGGGGTATTTAATTTTCTGATGCCCGGCACATACACATTAGTAATCAACTCATCCGGAGGCGATCATAAAGAGCAGCAGGTAACAGTTCCTGATTTTACATTGGATAAACCGGGCCTGATTTATAAGGTTAAGGCCCCGGTTTGCAAATTACTTGGCGAAATAAAGTTTACCATAAGTGGAGATGGCAAAGGTGCTGTAAAAGTAAAACATGATAATGACGTGTTTTCAATTGATCAAACCATTAAAGATTTACTCCCTGGCCCCAATCATTTTACTATACTTAACCAGCAGGGCTGTATTTTAGACGAAATTGATATTGATATAATTCAGGATCAGTGCGAGCCGGTAGTTTTCCCCAATGCTTTTACACCTAATGGCGATGGTGCAAACGATGTTTTCAGGCCTAACCAGGAAAGTAATCCACTCAATTTTAAACTGGTAATATATAATCGCTGGGGTAATCAACTGTTCCAATCCCGAAGCATATTCCAGGGTTGGGATGGAACCTATAAAGGTAGCGTGGTAGCTTCTGGAGTGTACTATTGGATTGCCACTTATAACATGCCAGATGGTACAAGCGCCCGTCAAAGCGGATCTGTTACGCTGATCAGGTAGGGGAATGAGTTTGCAAAAACACATTTTGCCATACTGAACGCAGTGAAGCATCTATTCTTCGCGTTGCTTTTTCGCCCTGTACAGTCTGCGAATAGATCCTTCACTGCGTTCAGGATGACAAATCTTTCAAAGCGTGATTGCCCATTCAATCCCCTCTGGATTGTATGCCTCGACAGGTGGGGGAAAGGCCCGATTATAAATACCCCAAAAACAAAAAAAGCTACCTGCTTAGCAGATAGCTTCCGTAATATATGATGGACTTTTGCAAAAGTCGGGTTTACATGCCCATTGTGTTGCTGCCCATACCGGCAGTATAAATGGCTTTGTTTTCAACTAAATGGCTTACAGCAAAGTTGTTACTTTTAACGTTTGACTGGATTGCCCTGTTCAGGTTTAATTCTTCTGTGGCGCCTTTTAAATCGGCCGTTGCGTTATCTTTTACGGTTACGGTAGTACTAAACGCGTCTAAGTTTAAACTGGCTACGGCGTTATTGTGTAAATCTACATTAAATTCAATTTTTGATAGTTTACCGAATGATTTTACGGTGGAGTTATCAAATACCGAAACGGAACGAAGGTCGGCAGCGCTTACCCAAACTACCAGTTTTTCGTTGGTGTATGAGGCAATGCTTAGCACGCCGTTTTTGCTTTGCACTAATGCGCGTTCGGCGTAGTATTTATTGTAAACTTTTACCTGGTCTTGAGTTGCATCAGATATGTATAGTTCTACATTCCCGTGAACTTCTATTTTATTGATGGTGCTGATATCATTTAATAGGGTGAAGGCATCCATTGTTAATGAGTTGGCGTAGGTTGATTTTGTTAAACCTAAAACCACAACAAACATGGTGATTACGGATAAAATTTTGGTTTTCATTGTTTTATTTTTTAATTGTTATGTTAATTAATTGTATTGCTTATCTATGAATACAACCAAAAAACGGGGCCAATTTTAACCCGATATTGTCGCCCTTAGGGTTATATATTGCTGTCCTATTTTTCACTGCAAAGATGTGGTTTCCTTGGGTGATATTATTCATCTTAGTGTAATTATTACACTAAGATTTTTTGCTGTGTTTTTGAAAGTTCGATAATATATAATTCATTGATTTAAAGAAAGTTAAAATAAGTTCTGGGAGGTTGGTAGCATATATTTGATTGCTTTTTGCCGAAATATTTGTCACGGATGTTATTTTCGATGGGCGTAAAACGGCAGGATGTGAGGAGTTTTTTTTGCCCAATAGTCTTGCTTTCGGCTCCCGGCGTTCAGGAGTAACTGTTTTTGTGATTATCCTTGCTTATTGAGCCGTTTTGCCCGCGTAAAAGATCTTGATTTTTGAGGATTAAATGAGGGTATTACTAAGCCCTGCAAAATAGCCGGCATAACAACACAATTGTTTTTGGCAGCTGGCATGATGAAGATTGATAGCATTAAAACGGCATAATATGCATAGCGGATATAAACTAAACCTCGAATGGATTCCTTCGGCCTATAATGAGGGTATAGTTACAAACGGCAAAGATGATAAGCCCGGCATCAAGGCCAATGCAGGGCAGGAGGTTACATCTGCCAAATTACGGCTAAAGGGGATTTATAAGCGGGGAGCAAAAAAGCCTGGTCATTATTAAGGTGTTGTGCCGCATCATTGAATAAAAATTATTGATACCTTTTTGCGAAGCAGGGCAGCTTATATTTGCAATACCGATGCCAGACCAACCTATACAGATCATCCGTAAAATTATCCATATTGATATGGATGCATTCTACGCGTCTGTTGAGCAGCGGGATTTTCCGGAGTACCGGGGCAAGCCGTTGGTAGTTGGTGGTTTGCCGCAGGGCAGGGGCGGGGTAGTAGCCACGGCCAGTTATGAGGCCCGTAAGTTTGGTGTCCGCTCGGCCATGTCATCAAAAAGGGCTTTGCAGCTATGTCCCGATGCCTTGTTTGTAAGGCCACGCTTTGCGGCTTATAAAGAGGTTTCGGAACGGATCAGGGAGATTTTTAGCAGGTATACGGACCTGATAGAGCCGCTCTCTTTAGATGAGGCTTATCTTGATGTTACCAACGATAAACTCAACATCGGCTCGGCCATTGATATTGCCAAGCAAATAAAACAGGCCATTAAAGACGAGTTAAACCTAACAGCCTCGGCAGGTGTATCTATCAATAAATTTGTAGCCAAAATAGCATCCGATATTAATAAACCCGATGGCCTGAAGTTTATAGGGCCATCAAATATTGAAGCTTTTATGGAGGCTTTAGGGGTCGAAAAGTTTTTTGGCGTAGGCAAGGTAACTGCCCAGAAAATGAAGCAAATGGGCCTGCACACCGGCGCCGACCTAAAGAGGCAGAGCGAGGAGGAAATGACCAAACACTTTGGCAAGCCCGGCAGGTTTTACTACCAGATAGTACGCGGTATTGATAACAGGGAAGTACAGCCCCACCGCGAAACCAAATCATTAGGTGCCGAGGATACCTTTGCCTATGACCTTACCACCCTGCCCGAAATGGAGGCCGAACTGGATAAGATAGCGCTTACTGTTCATAACCGTTTGCTAAAGTATGAGCTGAAAGGCCGAACGCTTACCCTCAAAGTAAAATACAGCGATTTTAGGCAGATCACCCGCAATCAATCATTTACTACCGCGTTTAACGATCTGGAAACTATTAGCCAAACGGCTAAACAGCTGATGGCTGCTACTAACCCGGATGATACCCGCATCAGGCTGTTAGGCATTTCGCTATCCAATTTTGGTGATATTGTACCCAGGCATAAAGAAGAAAAAGAAATCGGCCCCGGAGATCAACTGACTTTAAAGTTATAGGAATAGAAGGTATCTCGTCTATAGTCCTACCGGTTCCATTATCTTCAAAATAGCATCCACATACTCGCGGTCGTTTGCTAAACGCGGTACTTTATGTTGGCCGCCCAGTTTTCCTTTTTCCTTCATCCAATTAAAAAAGGTGCCCTGGGGTGCAACGCGAACTATCGGCCGGCGCAGGGCAAGGTCTTTAAAACGCTTGGCATCATAGTCGGAATTGATGCGGCGCAGGGTTTCATCCAGCAGGTCAACAAAGCGTTCAAACTCGGCGGGTTTCTTCTCAAATTCTATGATCCATTCATGGGCGCCACAGTCGTTACCGTTAAAGTATACCGGGGCAGCGGTGTATTCACGAATGATTGCGCCGGTTTGATGGCAGGCTTCTTCAAGCGCCTGCTCTGCATTGTCAATGATCACTTCTTCGCCAAAGGCGTTAATATAATGTTTGGTTCGGCCGGTAACCCGGATCCGGAAAGGTGCCAGCGATGAAAATTTGATGGTATCGCCAATCATATACCGCCAAAGACCCGCATTAGTGCTGATGATGAGGGCATAGTTTTTATCCAGCTCTACTTCATCAAGCGTAAGCGTTTCGGGATTTTCATGATGCAGGTTCTCTAAGGGTAAAAATTCGTAAAAAATACCATAGTCAAGCATCAGGAGCATATCTCCGGGCTCTTTGGTGTCCTGGATGCCGAAGAAGCCTTCGGATGCATTGTAATTTTCCAGGTAATACATCTCATCGCTGGGAATCAGTTTTTTAAACTGCTCGCGATAAGGGGTGAAATTAACGGCGCCGTGAAAATACATTTCCAGGTTGGGCCAAACTTCCAGCAGGTTTTTTTTGCCGGTGATCTCCAGTACGCGTTTAAACAATACCAGGTTCCAGGTAGGTACACCGCTGATGCTGGTTACATTCACATCTTTGGTGGCATAAGCCATCTTTTCAATTTTCTCCTCAAAATTTTCAAGTAACGCGATATCCATATCGGGCGTGCGGTGAAATTCGGCCCAAAGGGGCAGATTTTTCATGATCACCGCGGATAGATCGCCGAAAGAAGTATCGGCACTTAGCTGGCTCACCTGGTGACTACCACCTAAGGTGAGTATTTTACCCGTGAACATACGGGCATTGGGTTGATTATTAAAATAGATGGTAAGCAAATCCTTGCCGCCTTTAAAATGGCATTCTTCTAAGGCCTCCTCGCTTACAGGTATAAATTTGCTCCTATCGCTGGTAGTGCCCGATGATTTTGCAAACCAGCGGATCTCTGACGGCCACAGCACATTTTTTTCGCCCTTGAGCATCCGCTCGATGTAGGGTTTAAGCGTATCATAAGTTTGGATAGGTACCCGCTCTTTAAACTGGTTGAGGTTTTCAATACTTTTATACTGATACTTGCGGCCCCATTCGGTGCTTTCGGCCATAGATATGAGCTGCTCAAACCATTCCTCCTGTACTTCATTAGGGTATTTCATAAAAAGCTCTATCTGGTGGATACGCTTCTTCATAAACCATGTAAATACAGAGTTGAAAATTGTCATATAAGCTTATTGAGGGAATACTTTTCTTTTCAAAACAAAGTTTGCACCCAGGTATACCTTGCGCACCATTTCGTTTTCGGCCAATACTTCGGGCACGCCCGATTCCAGTATTTTGCCTTCAAAAAGCAGGTAAGCACGATCTGTAATGGATAGGGTTTCCTGAACATTGTGATCGGTAATCAGGATGCCGATGTTGCGGTGCCTCAGTTTTGCTACCATCGCCTGGATCTCTTCTACCGCGATAGGGTCAACCCCGGCAAAGGGTTCATCCAGTAAAATAAAATTAGGTTCGGCGGCAAGGGCGCGGGCAATTTCGGTACGGCGGCGTTCGCCTCCCGATAGCAGGTCGCCACGGTTTTTGCGTACTTTATGTAAGCTAAACTCGTCTATCAGCTCCTCCAGTTTATCGCGTTGCCTGTCTTTAGGCATAGTGCCCATTTCCAGTACCGCTTTAATGTTATCTTCTACAGAAAGCTTGCGGAAAACTGATGCTTCCTGCGCCAGGTAACCGATACCTTTTTGAGCCCGGCGATACATGGCATCGCCGGTAATATTTTTATCATCCAGAAAAATAGTACCCTCATTAGGCTTTATCAATCCTACGATCATATAAAATGAGGTGGTTTTCCCGGCTCCGTTCGGCCCAAGCAAACCAACTATCTCGCCCTGTGCTACCTCGAACGATACATCGTTAACAACGGTGCGCTGTTTGTATTTTTTTACTAAATTTTCTGCTCTTAGTATCATTATTTTATTTTTCCGACCGTCATTGCGAGGTACGAAGCGATTTCTAACCGTACAGGGCTGACCTGCAAATCGGGGATTGCTTCGTACCTACCTACGACGTTTTTTTTAATTTTTTGTCATCCTGAACGCAGTGAAGGATCTATTATTCGCCATGCTTCTTCGCCCTGTAAATCTGCGAATAGATCCTTCGTTCCTCAGGATGACAAACCTTTTTAACGTTATTTCCCCTTCAGCGTCCTCCGGATTTTACCACTCGTAATGACTGTTATGTATAGCTTACGCTCCTATCCTTATTCCTTTTATATTTAACTGTATAGTCCTTCTTTCCCGCCAAACGTTTTCTTCAATGCTGTAGCAAATATCAAACGGAACACCGCTTTTCAATTGTGGCAGATATTCGCCATGGTTAAAGGCAATGCAATCAAAAGCCGGTGAGCCTTCCTGCATTACAGCCATTTTTATATGCGCCGAACCTACCAAACCCGCGTTACCGCTAACATACACATTTTTACTAATGAAAATGGGCGCCATATTCTCGGGGCCGAAGGGGGCAAACTGGTTCAGTATTCTAAAAAATTTAGGTTCTATGTGGCTTAAACGTAATTCGGCGTCAATTTGTATCTGTTGAATTAATTGTTCTGGCAATATGGTGGCGCTTACTACTTCTTCAAACCGGTTTTTAAACGCTTCAACGTTCTCAGGATGCATGGTGAGGCCTGCCGCATACTTGTGGCCACCAAACTGGATCAGCAGATCTTTGCACTCGCAAAGGGCCTCATAAAGATCGTAGCCGAGCACAGAGCGTGCCGAACCCGCCACATGACCGTTTGATTGAGTGAGCACGATGGTTGGCCTGTAATATTTTTCGGTAAGGCGTGATGCCACAATGCCGATAACCCCTTTATGCCAGTCTTTATTAAAAACCACGGTTGATTTTTTGCCAATCAGGATCTCGTCATTATCAATCATTCCGAGGGCTTCATCCGTGATATTAAGATCGTGGCCCTTTCGTTCGGTATTGCGGGTGTTGATCATGAGGCCTTTTGCTTTGGCTACATTTTCATCGCAGGCTATCAGCAGCTCAACGGCATGTTTGGCATCATCAATACGGCCGGCCGCGTTAATGCGCGGCCCAATCAGGAACACCACATCAGATATGGTTAAATTACCCGGGGTTCTGCCAGCTATTTCTATTAATGTTTTTACGCCGATGCAGGGATTGGTATTTATTTTTTGCAGGCCGAAATGTGCCAATACCCGGTTTTCGCCGGTGATGTGTACAATATCGCAGGATATGCTGATACAGGCAAGATCAAGGTATATGCTTACTTCCTCAAAGGGAATATCATTTTTTTCGGCGTAGGCCTGTATCAATTTAAAGCCAATGCCACAGCCGGATAATTCTTTGTAGGGGTATTCGCAATCTGCACGTTTGGGATCAAGTACGGCTGCCGCGGCAGGCAGTTCGGCACTGGGTAAATGGTGATCGCAAATAATAAAATCAACACCCAAAGTATTGGCATAATCAATTTTATCCACCGATTTTATTCCGCAATCCAGCGCGATAATTAGGCTGAAGCCATTTTGGGCCGCATAATCAATTCCCTGGGTTGATATGCCATAACCCTCTTTATACCTATCAGGAATATAATACTCCAGGTTTGTATAGCGTTTGCTAAAAAAGCCGTAAACGGTGGCTACCGCGGTTGTGCCATCAACGTCATAATCGCCATATACTAATATCTTTTCGCCGGCAGCCATGGCAAGTTCTATGCGTTCAATAGCCTTCTCCATATCCTTCATCAGGAATGGATCATGCAGGTGCCGCTGATCGGGCCTGAAAAAGTACCGGGCTTCCTCAAAATCACTTATCCCCCTGTTAACCAGCAGGGTACTTAAAACGGTATCAATATTAAGTTCGGCGGCTAATTTGCTTACCAATCCTTCATCAGCATTTTCCCTTACCGCCCAACGTTTATTCATATCTTTGTAGCTTTTAAAACAGTAAATATAATTATTGACTTTTTAAACAGACAAAGTTACATTCAAAATCTGACACATTGCATCTATGGAAATTTTCGCGTTAGGAGAGGGTTCATACTCAGTTGATTCAACTAAAAAATTTATTCCCTTTAACCCCGAGACTGACAATTTCAGAGACCGACCGGGTTCATTGTTTATCCATGTAAACCCTTTCCTGATCAAAACCAGCCGCGATCTTATCGTGTTAGATACCGGTCTTGGCTTTAAAGATACCCGCGATGAACTGATCCTGCATCAAAATATCCGCAACGCGGGTTTTGACCCGGACGATGTAACTTTGGTGCTCATGTCGCACCTGCATTATGACCATTCTGGCGGCCTGGTGGTTGAGCGCAATGGCAAACTGGTGCCCAGCTTTCCGCAGGCCAGGCATATCATACAAAAAGGAGAATGGGAGTTTGGGATAACCGGCAAATCATCATCATACCATAAAGAGATATTTAAGGCCCTGCAGGATGCTAACATTACCCTTGTTGAGGGGAGTGGCGATTTGATACCCGGTATAAGATATGAACTATCCGGCGGGCACTGCCCTTTTCACCAGGTTTTCTGGATAGATATAGAAGGTACAAAAGTGCTTTTTGGTGGCGACGAACTACCGGAACCAGAGCAACTGATAAGAAAGTTTATAGCTAAATATGATATGGATGGGCGCAAGGCGATGCAACTGCGTGAAGAGTACGGGAAATTAGCATCAGAAGAGGGTTGGACCTGCCTGTTTTATCATTCCAAATCATTTGCAATTGGTAATGTAAGCAGTGATGATGGCGGCGAGCATTTTAAAGTTACGCCCGCTTAATCCTGTGGCTGCACATCAAAAAGTTCTTTAATTTTTTCTACGTTAAGCGGTTTGCTGATAAAGTCTTTTACTAGTGGGTACGAGCGCGCTTTATTAATGTCGTTACTAAATACAGATGATGATATGATAAAAATTTTGCTTTTGCCCAGCGGATCGAGGTTTAAGCGTTTGTATTCGTCCAAAAATTCCCATCCGTTCATGATGGGCATATTAATATCCAAAAGTATATAATCGGGCAATTTATTGGGGTCCTGGTTCTGGATCTCAGCTAATTGCTCAATAGCAAATTTACCGTTTAAGCAGGCCAT
Organism: Mucilaginibacter sp. P2_A4; assembly: GCF_056405015.1. Classification (NCBI taxonomy): domain Bacteria; kingdom Pseudomonadati; phylum Bacteroidota; class Sphingobacteriia; order Sphingobacteriales; family Sphingobacteriaceae; genus Mucilaginibacter; species Mucilaginibacter sp. P2_A4. The sequence goes on from NZ_JBFUCX010000016.1 coordinate 171,034, forward strand.
GATCTCTGTATTTAATAAAGCCTTCTTTATTAGTTTAATGGAGATGAAATTATTGATCTCATCGTCATCAACCAATAATACGCTAACGGATTTTGTGTTAATTGTCATAATTCGCTTAAATCGATATTCTTTATACGGAACAATAAATTAAAAGGTTATACCCCTAAAAGTTGTAATTTCTGTAATTGTTTGCATACCAAGGCAGATAAAATTTTAATTAAAAATGTTTTATAGTTTTTTTAATTTTTTGAGCTTATGAATTGGGCTTTTCAGGTATAAAACACCGCATATTGAACTGTGCAATTCCTTCTTTTGGTATCTGAGACGGATGAAAATGACATTTTATTGATGGGGTTGACGCGTAAGCTCCAATTTAAAATTTGATTTTTAATAATTGAGAAAATCTACATCCATTTTTAAACACGTTTAAGCGAAATTCACTGGTGTCCGGATGGCTATTTGTACCTGTTTAAAAGTAATTCCAAAGCCATAAAACCCTATTGTAATATCCACAGGCAAACCTATGCTTATTTTTGTGTTCATATATAATATGGACACAAAGAAAATTCGCTTAAGTGTGCTTGATCAGTCGCCTATTAGAAAAGGCGCTACTGCCGAGCTCGCAGTAAAAGAAACTATACAACTGGCAAAGCTTGCTGATGAATTAGGGTATACCCGTTATTGGGTATCTGAACACCATAACACCGGTAGTTTGGCCGGCTCAACCCCCGAAGTATTGATAGCCCACCTGGCGGGGCAAACCCACCGAATGCGTATCGGCTCGGGCGGTATCATGATGCCTAACCACAGTACCTTAAAGGTGGCCGAAAATTTCAGGATGCTGGAAGCATTGTTTCCCGGTCGTATTGACCTGGGCATGGGCCGCGCACCCGGCACCGACCGTATCACGGCATCAGTACTAAATCCATCCAATCAGTTTAAGGAGCAGGATTTTGTAGAGCAGCTGGCCGATTTAAATAACTATTTTCATGATACTTATGAGCCGGGTACCATACAGGCTAAAATAAGGGCTATACCACAGGTAAAAACGGTGCCTGCTCAATGGTTGCTAAGTTCAAGCGGGCAAAGCGGTTTATTTGCCGCGCATTTTGGCATGGGCTTTTCCTTCGCCCATTTCATAAACCCTAATGGCGGGCCGCAAAACGTTAAATTGTACCGCGAGCGTTTCCAGCCATCTGATGACCTGGCACAGGCTGAGGTTAACGTAGCAATTTTTGTTTTTTGCTCTGAAGATGAGGAGAAGATTAAGCAACACCGGGCGGTTATGGATCATCGTTTCCTGCAGTTTGAAAAAGGCGGACCAATTATTCCCATAGCTTATGATGACATTAAAAACGAAGTTTATACTGCACAGGACCAGGAACGTATCCGTCATAACCGCTACCGGGTTATTACAGGTACACCATCCGAAATTAAATTAAAGCTGGGCTGGCTGGCAGATGATTACAATGTTGATGAAATTATGGCCGTTACGATCACCGAAAACTTTGAGGACAGACTGGAATCTTATCGATTACTTGCCCGGGAATTTAATTTATAATAACAATAAAAAAAATATTTCTTAGTAAGAAAGGCTGCTATTTAAGGGGAATATAGCCTTTCTTCATAAAAAATTCACGTCAAAAATTTCGCACAAAAACTTTTTATCGGTTTTAATCGTACCTTTGGAAAGATTATAAATAACAGTTCATTCTAATTATTCTAATTCAGTGGTAATAATAATATTCTTCATAGCGCACTGGTTCTTGTCGCTATTTTTTCAAACGTTCTTCTTACACAGGTACGCTTCACACAAAATGTTCACAACAAACAAGTTTTTTGAGGGAACATTTTATCTGCTAACATTCATTTGCCAGGGATCTTCTTTCTTAAATCCTCGTGCTTATGCTATAATGCACCGTGAGCATCATGCTTACAGCGATACCGAAAAGGATCCGCATTCACCACACTTTTTTAAGGATGTTTTTCAGTTGATGTGGCATACTGTATTAAGTTACCGCGATCACGTTAAAAGGTTAAAAGAACCCGAAGAACGTTTTAAAGGTAATTACCCTGAATGGCGCTTTTTGGATTACGTTGGATCGTCTATCGCATCACGCCTTACATTTGGCGCATTATATATCGCTTTTTATGTAGCATTTGCAACCCAATGGTGGATGTACCTGTTAATTCCTATCCATTTTATGATGGGCCCTATCCATGGTGCAATTGTTAACTGGTGTGGTCATAAATACGGTTACGCTAATTTTGATAATGGCGATAAATCAAAAAATACAACCCCGTTTGATTTCTTTATGCTTGGCGAATTGTTTCAGAACAATCACCACAAGCGCCCCAATAATGCAAATTTTGGAGCCAAATGGTTCGAAATCGATCCTGTTTACCCTGTAATGAAACTGATGCACTGGATGCATATCATCAGGTTAAGGAAAGCATATTTGTAAGGGATTAAGGATTTTTGGAGCAAGGAACAAGGATTTTTGATATAAGGATCAGAGATTTTTGGAGCAAGGAACAGAGATTTTCGGAGAAAAGACCTTGTATAAATTATAAATAGAAAAAGCAATCTAAACGGTTGCTTTTTCTATTTACTAACTTTTTTGTCCTTGCTCCAAAAAACTTTGGTTCAAAAGATCCTTGTTCCTTAATCCCCAAATCCTTAATCCAAAAAAAATCCTTGCTCTTTGCTCCAAAAATCCTTGCTCCAAAAATCCCTATATTTGCCGCTCATAAAATCAACAACATGAGTGTTTCTGTATTAGCTCAAAATTTACGCGGATCCGAGATCATCAAGATTGCGGGCGAGATAAATGAATTAAAACGTCAAGGACAAAATATCGCTAACTTAACCATTGGTGATTTCGACTCCAATATTTACCCTATACCTGCCGATTTAAAAGCAGGTATTGTAGATGCTTATAATCAAAACCAAACCAACTACCCGCCAGCTGATGGGATGTTAAATTTGCGCGAAAGTGTTTCGGTGTTTTTGAGCAGCAGAATGGGGCTTCATTATAAAGCAAACGAGATACTGATCTCTGGCGGTTCGCGGCCACTTATCTATTCCACATTTTTAGCATTGGTTGATCCAGGCGATAAAGTGGTTTTCCCTGCACCTTCATGGAACAATAATCACTATAGCGACCTTACCGGCGCCGAAGCGATCATTGTAGAAACTAAGCCCGAAAATAACTTTATGCCTACTGCGGATGAGATTCGTCCGCATTTAAAAGGCGCAACATTACTGGCGCTTTGCTCGCCCCTGAACCCAACAGGTACCATGTTCAATAAAAAGGACCTGGAAGAAATTTGCGACCTGGTTATTGCCGAAAACAAAACACGTGCCGCCGGCGAAAAGCCATTGTATTTGTTGTATGACCAAATCTATTCGCAATTAACATTCGGCGATTTTAAACACTACGATCCTGTTACCATGCGCCCGGAGCTTAAAGATTATACCGTATTTATTGATGGTGCATCCAAATGTTTTGCCTCAACAGGTGTACGTGTGGGCTGGGGCTTTGGTCCGGCAAACATCATTGATAATATGAAGGCCATTGTAGGCCACATGGGTGCATGGTCGCCAAAGGCCGAGCAGGTTGCCATGGCACATTTTATAATGGACAAACCGGCTGTTGATACTTACTTAGAAGATCTTAAAGGAAAGATCCGGGCCAGCCTGACCACTTTGCACGAAGGCTTCCAGGCACTTAAAGCCGAAGGTTTCCATGTAGATTCAATTACCCCGATGGGAGCAATCTATCTGACCCTTAAAATTGATTACACAGGTAAAACCACACCTGATGGAACGGTATTGAACAACTCTGCTGATATTAACTTTTATTTGATTAAAGAAGCTAAAGTGGCCTTAGTGCCGTTTTCTGCCTTCGGTACCGATGATTCCGTTAATTGGTTCCGTGCTTCGGTAGGTGCAAGTACGCTGGAAGAAATTCAGCAAATGATACCAAGGATTAAAGAAGCGTTAGGTAAGTTGAAGTAGACCAACATTAAATAGATATAATGCAAAAGGGACATTTCGAGAGACATGTCCCTTTTTAGATGAAAACTATGTCATTGCTGTAAGGGTTTAGTAATTCGGTAACAGAATCAGGTATTTTTATTTGTTGTTTAGGGTGACCATATCGATAGGTTTTTTACCATTGATGCCCTGATGTGGCCGTTCCCAGTTATAATAAACAAGATATTTGAGGAGTTCATCTTCCAGCTCTTCAAAGCTGTCGAAATCGGTATCTTCAATAAGGTCTTCTTTAAGGGTCCTCCAAAAGCGTTCCACCTTGCCGTTCGTTTGCGGCCGATAA